>JAJFUA010000269.1 GCA_021372635.1 Desulfobacteraceae bacterium
TGGACGGATGTTGGACTGATCGACCCCGCCGCCGCCGAGCGCATCCGCGCCTTCGAGGCCGACCGCGAGAAAGCGGGCGGTCTGCGCTGGCCGATGCTGCTGGCCGTCGCCTTTGGGGGGCTGCTCCTGGGGGCGGGCGTGCTCCTGTTCGTCGCGGCGCACTGGGACCGGCTTTCTCCGGCCGAGCGATTCGGGCTCGTCTTGCTGCTCACGGGTTTTTTCCACGTTGCCGGGGCTGCCGCGTCCCAAAGCTTCCCCGCTCTTTCCTGCGCGATGCACGGGGTGGGGACGATCTGCCTGGGGGCGGGCATTTTTCTTGCCGGACAGATCTTTCACCTCCAGGAGCACTGGCCGGGAGGGGTGATGCTCTGGGCAGCGGGGGCCTGCGCCGCATGGCTGCTGCTGCGCGACTGGCCCCAGGCGGCTCTCGTGGCGCTGCTCGTGCCGGCCTGGATCGCCGGCGAATGGATCGAAGCCACCCGTTCGTGCATTGAAGGAGACAAGATCGTCGCCGAAGGCCTGCTGCTCCTTTCCGTCAGCTATCTCACGGGAATTGCGCCGGGGAAGGAAACGCCGGTGCGGACATCCCTGGCCTGGATCGGCGGACTCGCGCTGATCCCCCTGACTCTGGCCTTGGTCAACTCCGGAACCAGTTACTGCTACGAGGAAATCCAGCTTTCGGAAGGCTGCCGCATGCTGGGCCGGGCGGCGGCCCTGGTGCTCCCTCTCGTCCCGGCGCTCTGGATGCGCCGGAGCGCTTCCTGGATGAACCTCATCGCCGCGTTCTGGATCGTCTTGCTGGGCACGGCCAGCTTCCCGAAATCCGCGGCGGCGGGGAGCCTTCCGCTGCTGTTCTGGCATGAACTGGGGCCCTTCGTCATGTGTGCGCTGGGATCCCTCGGCTGCATCGCATGGGGTATGAAGGAAAGGCGCAGGGAGATGATCAACCTCGGCGTTGCCGGTTTCGGGTTGACCGTTCTTTTCTTCTACTTCTCGAGCGTGATGGATAAACTCGGCCGTTCGGCCAGCCTCATCGGACTGGGCCTGCTGTTCCTCCTGGGGGGCTGGCTGCTGCACAAGGCGCGCCTCCGCCTGATGGCCCGCCTGGAGAAAGGCGGGGCATGAAACCCTGGGGCAAAGGATTGGTGATTGCCGTGGTGCACCTGTGCCTGGTGGCCTCACTCGGTGCGAAGCTGCTCTACGACCGCGCAACGAGGCCGCGAGTCTGGGTGCTCACCGTTCCCTTCGATCCCGAACTCCCGGTTCGCGGCCGGTACGTAAGCCTGCAACTGGTCGTGGAGCCGAAAGGAATGAACCGCCCGGAACAGGGGGACTCCCGGCGGTCCACGGAATCGGTAGTCCTGCGGCCGGAAGGCGAACGCCTTGTGGCTGAAGCTTGTCCCTCGGGACGCACCGTCGATTCTTCCTGTTTCCTGCTGCAATGGGTTGCGCGTGACGGCAGGGACCTCGCGGTGCTGTCCGAACCCGCCGCCTTTTTCATCCCCGAACACGTTCCCGACCCATCCCGCCGCCCGCCGGGCGAGGAACTCTGGATAGAGGTCACCGTCCCGAAAACGGGTCCTCCCCGTCCCATACGCCTGGGGGTGAAGAGCGGCGACGGCCCCGTCGTGCCGCTCGAAATAGACTAGACCGTGCTGACCCTCCGGAATCATTCCTGCTGTGGATAACACTACTACCGGTGCTCCGGGCCGGGCGGCCGGAAGAATTCTCCCCGGCTGGGCAGGAGCGCCGCCGGAAAAAATACAGCAATCGAAGTTTAAAAATAACGTGCCTTTTTCGAAAGCCTGTGCGGGAAAAGCGCTGAATGGCCTGATTTTCTACTAATATCCACTTATATTCCCTTGCTTTCACTGGTGGAACGCCGGGAAAATTGTGTTAAGGTACAAGGCATCGTCCGTGGTTCCCGAAGGCTTGCGAATTCCGGAGAGCGCCGGGGCGCTCTGCCGGTCTTATGAAAGAGGGTTCCCCGTTTTCCGGGGGGTGGAAATGCTGGATGCTCATCGGCCGGTTCATGGCAGGGAAAAGTCGGTGGAGGCTGCACGTCGGTTGACGGTGCTGCTGTGTGCAGCGGTTTTCTGCCTTTTGGGGGCCTGCTTTTTTCTCACGGGACCGGCATGGGCTGCGAGTGCGCCCGGTGGCGGGCACGAGGCCGGGGGGCAGCCGCCGGCGGGAGAAACCGCAGCGTCTCAGCGCGCATCGATGCCGGAACCCGGTCTGACTTCGCTCACCCCGGAAGAACGTGCCTGGCTGCGAGCGCATCCCGTCATCAGCGTCGGGGTGGACCCGGGCTGGCCGCCGATCGAATTCAGAGACGATACGGGAAAATGCGCCGGTCTTTCCATGGATTACCTGGACCTGGTCCAGGAAAAACTGGGGGTGAAATTTGAGAAGGTGTGCAATTCGAACTGGAGTGAGACCGTTTCCCGCCTGAAGCGGTGGGAGATAGACATGACCGTGGCCGTGGCGGTGACCTCGGAGCGGATGGAAT
>JAJFUA010000275.1 GCA_021372635.1 Desulfobacteraceae bacterium
TTGCAGTTGGTAAATCTCCATCCAGGTGATCGAACGCATCTTGTTCGTTTCATCCGCGCGAAAGGCTATATTGTTTTCCGCCTGGCAGGCAACGCTGCATGCCATGCAGCCGTTGCACTTGTCCAGATCGATCACCATGCCATAGCGAACACCGCTTTGCTTATGTCCATTCTCGCTCACAGATTATACTCCCTTAGGCGCGACGCAGTTGAGCGCGGGTTGCCCAGACGGTCCCCAGCCCTGTAACGGGGTCCATCTGGACTTCGATCGCCTGGTTGGCATTTACACCCTTGTCCTGGATATACTGATCGTAAGCCTTGTGGCCCAGCCCCCTGGCCATGTAAACCACTCCGGGGCGGGCTCCGGCGTACAGGCGAACCCGAACGGGCAGATCGCCCTGCGTTGTGGAAAGCGTCGCCTGTTCTCCGTCTCCCAACCCGAGCGCGGCCGCATCCTGCGGATTGACCTCGACGAAGAGGTCTGTGCCCTTCAGGACGAAATCGAATACCGTCTTCATCATGAATGGAGGCGTGGGGAGATAGCCGTCGGAAAGGGACGTGGATTTGTAGGTCACCATGAGGAGCGGAAACTGCTTGGGGTCTCCGGATGGGGCGATCTGGGCGAAGTGGGGAAGAAACGCCAGGTCGTCCATTCCTGCCCCGCCTTTGGCCTGGAGGGATTGGCAGGCAAGTTCCAGCTTGCCCGAAGGAGTGGCGAGGCCCTGAAGCGTGTCTGCCGGGGCGTCGTACCAGCAGGCCCCGCCGACGAGCTTTTTCCAGAGGGCCGCAGCGTCGCCCAGGCTGCCGGAAGGCGATTGCCCCGGCTTGAGCTGCCACAGCGCCACGTCCGGTTTTTCCGCCAGGGCGCCCTGTTTTGCCGCGGCAAGTTCCTTCACCCGGCTCTTCAGGTAATCCTGGTAGGATGACCACGGCACGGCGGCACCGACATTCCCGCCGACGGACTTGCCCACCTCGAGAAGGATCTCGCCGGTGTGCTTCGTATTGCATTGCGGCTCGATGACGGGTGCGGCGACGGCGTAGTACGCGAAAGGGGCGCCTTCGATGCCGATGGCGTCGTCAAACCGTTCGAAGGCCACGTGGTTGGGCAGAATCAGGTCGGCCTGCTGGGCCGTTTCGTCCATGTAGGACGAGAAGGAGACGAGCATGCCGGTTTTCGCCAGCGCATCTTTGAAGAGCTTCGTTTCCGGCAGGCTGTACGCCGGGTTGGCCTCGTGGATCATGAGGACGTCCACCGGGTAGGAGGCGCCGGAAGCCACGGCATCGAGGAAGACGTACAGACCGTTTCCGGGAAGCGGCATTTTGCCGGGCTGGGGCTGAGAGATCTTCTTCTGAAGCCCTTGCTGCGCGGTGGCATCAGGATTGACCTGTGGCAGAGCGCCGAGCGGTACCTCAGGAACCAGGGCGACGAGGCCGTCTCCGCCCGGATTGCCCTTCAGGACGTTGAGGGCAAGGAACACGAGATCGTGATAGATATTGCCGGCAAGGCCCGCCGACTGTTCTCCCCAGACGGCCACGGCCCCTTTCTGCCTGGCGAATTCACGGGCGACGTCGCGAATCCTCGAGGCATCGAGTCCGACCCTCTTGGAGATCTCTTCCGGGGCGTTGACGGCGGAAAGCGCATAGTTTTTGAATCCCTGGCGGGTCTTGCCCTGTGCGTCCGTCCAGTCTTCAAAGCCGAAAACGTTCTTGCCGACGAAGTCCGCGTCGTAGAGGTTTTCCTTGATCATCACGTTGGCGATCGCCATGGCGAGAGCCGCTTCGCCTCCTGGAGCGACGGCGAGGAACTGATCCGCCTTGGAGGCGGAAAGCGAACAGCGCGACTCCACCTGCACGATCTTCACGGGATTCTTGCCCGCCGCGGCGCCCCGCCACTGGCGGAAAGCCGCCTGCATTCTCGACGGCGCGCAGGAATCCTCGGCCATGCCGGCGCCGAAGCACAGGACGTAGGACGCCCTTTCGAGGGCGAACGCGAAGGACGCGCTCTTCCCCGTCGTCAGGGTTGCGGCGAGCTTGTTACTGTCGGCGGGCGAAGGCATCGTGTAAAGGTTCGGCGAACCGTAGGCGGTGAAAAACTGCCGCCAGAGGTCGTCCATGCTGCTTCTTCTCTGGCCCGTGATGCATGCCGCGGATTGGGGTTTACCGTCCGTTCTGAGCTTGGCCAGCCTGGCGCCCAGTTCGGCTATGGCGTCGTTCCATGCGACCGGCTGAAAACCGGTCACATCGCCGCGTTTCTTGGTCTGCTTGAGGGGTTGGGTGATTCGGTACGGCGCGTAGACAAACTGGGCCCCGGCGGCACAAAGGGGACAAACGCCGCCCATGTTGACGGGATGAGCCGGATTGCCTTCGATCCCGATGATGCGCTTCTTGTCGACAAGACGGCCCTGAATGCCGCAACCGCCGTCGCAAAGCGTGCAGATTGACGATGCCTTCGTGATATGACCGCGAGCAGGTGATGGACGCCAGGACCAGTTTTGGCTCCAGATGGCCGCATCATCCATCAGTTTCCATGGCAGTGGCGAGATCAATGCGCCACCCACTGCTCCAGCAGCAAATTGTAAAAGAGCTCTCCTGCCGAGTTTCATTCCGTATACCCTCTCATCAACGCAAACTGTATGGAGTCAGGCTGAAAATCTTCCCTTATGACGGCTTCAACTTCAACGCTACTTGTGGCAGATTACGCAGTCGTTATTGACTCCGCGTTCAGCATGGCACAACTCGCAATCTTTCATACCCATCGTGGATTTGCTGTAACCCGTCAGACGGTTCTCGTGGAATAAGGGGAGCTTCTCCTCCTTGGAAACGTCCCTGTGGCATCGAACGCACTCGACCCCTTTCGCCTTGTGAGGGGCATGGGAAAAATAGACGTTGTCCGGTTGCCAGGAGTAGATCAGCCACGGGACCTCGCGGTCCTTCTGGATGTATTCCTCGACAAGAATGCGCTCGCTTTCCTGCTGTCCCATCTGCGATTCATGGCATTCCTTGCATTTTTCGATTTTCGGAATGCCCGCATAGGTCCCGTCATCCCTGGCGACGTGGCAGTCTTCACAACTGGTGTCCTGATGCGCAACGTGGCTGAAGTTTATGGGTTGTGCTTTCTTTGAGTACAGCAAATCTGGAAAGACAACCCAGCCGAGGATCAGGAATGCAATAAATCCCGCGAAAAAAATGATCCCCCCGAACAATGCACTACCGGAAGCGCTGCTTTTCTCTTCTTTCATAGGATAGCCTCGATTACTCCCATCTCGATGAGTCACGGTAAGAAAATGCGCCTGAGCACAACATGCCTGTCCGTGTCCGCAGAAAAAACCTGCTGGTTATGATGATTTTGTGTTTGAGTTTAAAAACAAGAAGTCCACCGAATAGGCATACTTAAACGCCTTGAAACCCGCTTGTCAAGCGAAAATAAGCCGCCTTGACATTCCCACTTTCAAATGGTGAAATTGCACAATACCTAAGAATCCGTATGTGCTAATAATCACAGTGCTAAATACCTTGTTTGATATTAATAAACTAAAAAGGATCAGAAGAAATTTGTAGAAGATGACGAGACCGGGTCTCATGGTGGGAAGGACCTTCGAAGCGTTTCGGAAGATGCTCCGTCCGGGGCGCCGAAGCGGTCGGGCCTGCGCAAAAAAGCGTATCCGCGCAGAAATCTGGAAATCGGAGTTGATTCATGCAGCCCAATTTGATTACAAAGGTAAACTGTGTTCCTCCGGTGTGAGGATCCGGCCGTCCGGCAACCTGTCCGCCGGGAAGGGCGCAGGCGCCGGAAAAGAAAAATAGCCGCATACGTCGGGGAAACGCGGATGAAAATCATGACCTTCAATCTCCGGTTCGAGAATGACCGCGATGCCGAACACGCGTGGGTCCTGCGACGCGAGTTCGTCGTCGGGACCATCCTGAATGCTGCGCCGTGTCTCCTCGGCACCCAGGAGGGCACCCCCGCGCAGTTGCGATACCTGGAGGACCGGCTGGACGGTTATGCGATGCATGTCCCGGGCCGACTCTGGGACGAAACGTGCCAGTACCCGACGCTTTTCTACCGCAAAGACCGCTTCTCCGCTGTGGACGGAGGGGAATTCTGGCTTTCCGCAACCCCCGAAGTACACAGGAGCAAGGACTGGGACAGCGCTTTTCCAAGAATGATGAGCCAGGGCACGTTTCGTGACATGCAACGATCCGGCGCGGTCGTCTGGGTTGGCGTCACCCACCTGGACCATATCGGAAAGACCGCCCGCAGGGAGCAGGCCGTCATCATCGCCCGGCGGCTGTCATCGTGCCCCGGCGCGCGAATTCTACTGGGAGATTTCAACGACGGCCCCGGTTCGGATGCTCACACCATTCTGACGGCGCCCGACACCGGCTTGTATGATTCCTGGCAGGCGCTTGGCAGAGAGGAAGGAAATGAGAGCATGACGTATCACGCCTTCCTCGGAACGCCGGTCATCTGCCGCATGGACTGGGTGCTTGCCAGTCACTCGTTTGTCGTTCGCGATGCCTTTATCGTTCGGGACCATCGTGACGGCCTCTATCCTTCCGACCATTTCCCGTACGTCGTGGACCTGGAGTGGGCCGGGAACCGTCCCGGTGAGCCTGGGCCACCCCCATCAAGTCGCATGGAGTGATAATGAAAGACAGTATTCGAGTTGGCATCATTCAGCCGAAACCTTACCCTGCCTTCGACGACCCCCGGAACATCGGGCATGCGCTCCTGCTGCTCGAGAAAATGAGAGGGGATAGGGTGGACATCGTTTGTTTCCCGGAATGTTTTCCGTTCCAGGGGGACAAGGAACTGACGGGAGCGGCCCGGCAGTGCAACGCATACATCGTGGCGGGACTGGTCGAAAGCGAGGGCGGAAAGCTGTACAATACGGCCACGCTCATCGACCGCTCCGGTCATATTCTCGGAAGGCAGCGCAAGAGGAATGTGAGTGTGCTGGAGCGGAACAGCATGGGGATATCGCCCGGAGACGGGTTGTTCCGCAGCTACGCCACAGATTTCGGAAAAATCGGGATACCGGTCTGCATCGACTTCTGGGGACAGCCCGAAGCCGGGAAACAACTGACGGACCAGGGGGTGGACGTGATTTTCAACATCAGCATGTTCCCCATGCTTCGAGGGCACTGGAAGCAGGCGGCCATGGTCAGGGCGTTCGACAACTTTGTGCCGGTCGTGGGGGTCAACTATGCGGACTATAACGCGCTGATCCAGGAAAAAAGGGTGCATCTGCACGGAGGGCACAGCTTTGTGCTGCAGCTGCCCAGGCTGCTGGACAAGGACGACTTCTCGCGGTGGATCAAAAGCGTGGACAATATTCAGGACTGGGTACAGGTTGAACTCGACGAACTGGAACAGATCCAGATCGTGGAGGTGAACCTGGCGCCTGCGAGAAAGTTTCGCAAGGAAGTCTGGAACCGTTTCGGCATTCAGCGGCACTGACAATTGCCCGGGAAGCGTTCTTGAAGACGCGCCCGGCACGGGGCGGATTTTCATCACCGGCGGACAGGCGGGAGACCATCGGATGGCTCAGAAGCGGAAACGGAATGTGTATCTGAAGATGCAGACCCTCGACGGCGCGTTGAAGGTCTGGTCCGAGAGGACTTGCGGGCTCCGGACTCCCGTCGAAAATATCGAAGCGGCTCGGGCTCTGCACAGGATCACGGCCGGTCCCGTCGTTGCGGCGCGCTCGGTTCCCCATTATCACGGGGCGGCCATGGACGGTTTCGCGGTAAGAGCGGAGCAGACGTTCGGGGCGGGGGACGTGCATCCGATGCGTCTCGTCGTCGGTGAGACGGCTTTTCCCGTGGACACGGGAGATCCGCTTCCGGAAGAGGCGAACGCGGTCATCATGATCGAGCAGGTGGAAATGGTGGGGGAGCGGGAAGTGGAGATCCGGGCGGCCGCATTTCCCTGGCAGCACGTGCGCAAGGTCGGGGAAGACATCGTCGCCGGGGAGATGTTGATCCCCCAGCACCACAGGCTCCGGCCCTCCGATATCGGCGCCCTGCTCGCCGCCGGGGTCCTCAGGATCTCTGTCTTTGCCCGCCCCAGGGTATCGATCCAGCCGACGGGTACGGAACTGGTTCCGGCGGAGAGGGCTGCGGAAGCCGCTCCGGGAGAGATCATAGAATTCAACGGGACCGTCCTTGCGGGCATGGTGACGGAGTGCGGCGGGGAATCCGTGCTGCGCGAAATCGTCGCCGACGACTACGAAAGCCTAGTGAAGGCCATCGCCGGTGCCGTGGCGTCGGACGCCGACGTGGTGATCGTCAACGCCGGATCTTCCGCGGGGTCCGAAGACTTTACGTCGAGCATTATCGGTGAGTTGGGGGAGGTGCTGGTGCACGGGGTGGCCATGATGCCCGGCAAGCCCGTGATTCTCGGCATCATATCCGGAAAGCCCGTTATCGGTGTTCCGGGGTATCCGGTTTCGGCCATCATGGCTTTCGAACAGTTTGTTGTGCCCCTCCTGCATTCGCTTCAGGCCCTTCATGCGCCGTCTTTTGAAACGGCGGAGGCGACGATGGGAAGAAAGACGCCGTCAAAGCTGGGCCTGGAGGAATTTGTGAGAGTGATCGTCGGCAGGGTGCGGGGCGAAATGATCGCCATGCCCATCCAGAGAGGGGCCGGGTTGATCACCTCTCTCGTGCGCGCCGACGGCATGATACGAATTCCCCAGGAACAGGAAGGCGTGGAGGTCGGCGAAAAAGTGATGGTCCGGCTTCTCCGGCCGAAGGGACAGCTTGACCGCACTCTGATCATGATCGGCAGTCATGACAACACGATCGACGTTCTTGCGAACGAACTGAAACGCAGGGACAGCCGCATCCACCTTTCGTCGAGCAACGTGGGAAGCCTGGGGGGGCTCGTGGCCCTGCGGCGGGGGCAGGCGCACCTTGCCGGTTCGCACCTTTTGAGCACGGAAACGGGCGAGTACAACTTTTCTTATATCGAACAGTACCTGAGAGGGGTCCCCATAAGGGTGGTGCAACTCGCCAAAAGGCAGCAGGGACTTCTGGTGCGGCCGGGAAATCCGAAAGACATCCGGGGAATCGAAGACTTGGTGCGGCCCGACGTGAGCTTTATCAACCGGCAGGCGGGGTCGGGCACGCGGATTCTTTTCGATTACAGCCTCGCGCAGTCTTTTGTAGAACCCGGCTCCATCCGCGGCTACGACCAGGAGGAGTTCACCCACATGGCTGTGGCGGTCAACGTATTGAGCGGCCGGGCGGATGCCGGCATGGCGATCTATGCCTCGGCGAAGGCCCTGGGGCTCGATTTCCTTCCCGTCGCCGAGGAACGCTACGATCTGGTGATCCCGGAATCGAGCTTTCCGAACCCGGGAATGGATCTCCTGCTCGAGATTATCGCTTCGGAATCCTTTCGAGAAGTGGTAAAGTCTCTTGGAGGCTATGACGTGAGTGCTTCCGGCACGGTTGTGGGGCGATGGAACGGAGAGGAGTGGCTGGCGTGATGATGGTGGTGCGTGTATGAGTTCCCTGGAATCGTCACGACAGCCGGGGTATGTCGCCCTGTGGGAATCCGGCGAACTGGCGCGCAGAGCGCGCGTGCTGGCCGAAGGGCTGGAAGCGTGCATGCTCTGTCCACGCCGGTGCGGCGTAAACCGCCATGCCGGCAAGACCGGCGCGTGCGGCGTGGATGCGGAGCCCCGGGTGGCGGCGGTGAACATACACCCGTGGGAGGAGCCTCCGATTGCGGGAACGAGGGGATCGGGCACGATTTTCTTCAGCGGCTGTACGCTGAAATGCGTCTTCTGCCAGAATTATCCGATCAGCCAGATGGGAGTGGGGCGGCGGATGAGCGTGGAAGAGCTTGCGGAAAGCATGCTTGGCCTTCAGGCGAAAGGCGCGCACAACATCAACCTCGTGACCGCCGGCCACCAGGCTGCGGCCTTTGTCGGCGCCCTGGTTCATGCCGCATCGAGAGGGCTGCGCATTCCCGTCGTCTACAACACCAGCGGGTTCGAAACGGTGGAGACGCTGCGGCTTTTCGAGGGGGTTGTGGACATCTACCTGCCCGATATCAAGTATTCCGATCCGGAGATGGCGAAACGATATTCGGGTCGGTCGGATTACGTGGAGGTGAACCGGAAGGCCCTGTTGGAGATGTGGCGGCAGACGGGCTCTCTCAAAGTGGATGAAAACGGTGTTGCCTGGCGGGGAGTGCTGGTTCGCCACCTGGTCCTTCCGGCAGGACTTTCGGGCACGGGGGATTGCCTGGATTTCTTGCTCGCCGGCATGGGAAAGGGGGTATGGGTGAGCCTGATGAACCAGTATTTTCCGGCGTACCGGGCGCACGAAATTCCCCCTCTCGACCGCAAGACCTCCGAAGAGGAATATGAAGCGGCATTCAGCCGGATGACGGCCCTCGGTATTCACAACGGGTTCGTGCAACTGACTCCTGACGACGACGACACTCTGCCCTGCGGATAGCCCTGTTCAACCCGGTTCGGACGCCTGCTCCATCGCTCTTCAGCATGGCCATCAGCTGTGTTCAGGTGAAGGAAACGCAATCCACCGCGGTTTTCCGGAAGGCAGCGTCTTCTTCCCGTTCGCGTTCGCTTTGAGAATTTGCATCACCTACCAGACGGCGCCGGGGTGACGTACATGGAACAACGGGATTACACCAGGCTAAAGCTCAAGATCATCACGACCACCCTTTCCTTTTCACTCGTTCCTCTCTTTGTGCTGGGTGCCACCATTTTCCACCAGTTCAGCGTCTCCTATAAGGCCCGGATCGAGGAAGGTCTCAAGACTCTGGCCGAAAACCGGCGCAATGCGGTCGACCTGTTTTTCGACGAGCGGGTTTCCCAGCTGAACACGCTGGTCCATACCCATCACCTCGACCAACTGAAGGACGAAACCTATCTGAGCCGTGCTTTCACGCTGATGCAGACGAAGTCGAAATCCTTTGTCGATCTCGGCATTATCGACCAGGATGGCAACCATGTGGCCTACGTGGGGCCTTACCAACTCAAGGGACTGAACTATGGGAACGAAGAGTGGTTCCATGAGACGATGCTCCGCGGGATTTTCATCAGCGATGTATTCATGGGCTTTCGCAAGCTTCCTCATTTCATCATCGCCATCCTGCGTAGGGAAGGGGACCAGAACTGGATCCTTCGGGCCACGATCGACACGGATATCTTCGACGGCATGGTCAAGGCCGCACAGGTGGGACAGAAGGGGGACGCCTTTGTCCTGAACAAGGACAATGTGCTCCAGACTTCCAGGAGGTTCAACGGGGAACTTCTGGAAAAAATCGAGTTTCCCAAAGTACAGCGGTTCGTCGGCACTCAGGTCGGGGAACGGGAAATCAGCGGGGAATGGGGACTCTTTGCCATAACGTGGTTCAAGAACAAGGAGTGGCTCCTCGTCATCAAGGAAGACCCGCGGGAAAACCTCACGCCGTTGCTCTGGGCGCGAAACCTGATGTTCGGCGTCGCCGGAATGGGGGTCCTGGTGATCGTCGCGGGAACGCTTTTCGTCACGAGGGCCATGGTCGGACAACTGATCAGGGCGGAACGGGAAAAGGCGAACCTTGACGCCGGGTTGGTGCAGTCGAGCAAGATGGCGGCCCTGGGAAAACTGGCCGCGGGCGTTGCCCATGAAGTCAACAACCCGCTGGCGGTCATCAAGGAGAAGGTTGGTTGGATCAAGGACCTGCTGAGCGAGGAAGACCTGTCGAAAAGCGAGAATTTTGCCGAGTTCGAGGATGCGGTCGCAAAGATCGACTACCATGTCGACCGGGCCAAGAAGGTGACTCACCGCCTGCTGGGTTTCGCACGCAGGATGGAGCCCCTCCACGAGAGCGTGGACATCAACCGGGTGCTCGACGAGACGATCGATTTCCTGAAAAACGAAGCGCATTATCGCAATATCGTTCTGAAAACCGACTACTGCCCGGGGCTTCCCCAGACAACGAGCGATTCGGCGCAGCTCCAGCAGGTTTTCCTGAACATCCTCAACAATGCGATCGATGCGATCGGCAAGGACGGCACAATCTCGGTAAGTACGTCATACGATCCCAAGAGCAGGGAAATGGCCATTTCCCTGTCCGACGACGGACCCGGAATCCCAGTCGAGGTGCTCAAAAAGATCTTCGATCCCTTTTTTACGACCAAGGAAGTGGGGAAGGGCACCGGACTCGGCCTGGCGATCAGCTACTCCATAGTCGAAAAGCTGGGCGGGAGAATCCTTGTTGCCAGCGAGGTAGGGGCAGGGTCCACATTCACGATCTACCTTCCGGTAATCCCGGCGGATACGCCGTGAAACACGGATGAACGTTTTCTCCCGGTCCTTGCCGATCCTGGCGGCTTGCGACGCCTGCGGTGTTTTTCGGAAGGACCCGGAGGATAAGGTGAAAGTCATGGAAAAGTTCAGGGTGCTCATTGTCGACGATGAACCGGATTTCCTGGAAACCATTGTGAAGCGGCTGCAGCGCAGACACATTGACGTTACGGGCGTGGGGGGAGGAAAGGAAGCACTTGAAATGCTCAGGGATCAGCATTTCGACGTGGCGATACTGGATGTTCGCATGCCGGGGATGGACGGCATCGAAACGCTGAAGCTGATGAAGAAGGAAATGCCCCTCATGGAGGTCATACTCCTCACGGGCCACGCGTCGGTGGAATCGGGGATTCAGGGCATGCAGCTCGGCGCGTTCGACTATGTGATGAAACCTGCGGATATAGACGAACTGATTGAGAAGGTTCACCAGGCGCTCGAAAGGAAATCTCTCCGGGAGGAAAAAATCCGCCGGGACAAGGTCATCGAGTAGGCTGGTGGAAAAGCGGGCGGCCTCGTCCGGAAGAGCCGCCACGGAGGGGCGGTCGCGGAAGAATGGGACGGAAGGCGCGGGCAGTCGGCGGAGGCAGTGCGCTGCCGCGACTGCGGCGGGACCAGGGGCAGGAGGGCAAGTGCCGTCTGATCGAACGGATAAGAGAGACGATTCGGCGCGCGGATTCCCGGCGGATTTCCTCGAATATCTGCCCTCGGTGCTGGCGGGCGGGCTGGCTTTCGGGCTCTGGTTCCATGACTGCTGGGTTTCCGGGGCAGTCGCCATGGCCGCCGCCTGCGGATCGTTCTATCTCCGCCTGCGGTTTGGACGCAGACTCGGGGAAGCGCAGGAAATGAGACGCTCTCTCGATAGTCAGCTCATCCAGTCCCAGAAACTGGCGTCCATCGGTGAACTCTCCTCTGGGATCGCGCACGAAATCAACAATCCGCTTGCGATCATCGGCCAGGAAACGGAGTGGATCCGCCACCTCTTGCAGACGGAAGTATTCAAGGACCGCGAAGGGCTGGGCGAGCTGGCGGATTCCGTCGGGGAAATTGCGAAGCAGGTGGATCGGTGCAAGGAGATCACTCACAAGCTGCTGGATTTTGCGCGAAAGAAAGATCCCCTGATCCAGAAGGTGGATCTGAACCGCTTGATCGAAGACATGGCAAGGCTCGTGGAGCGCGAGGCGCTGCAGCGCGATATCCGGATAGAGAGGCGGTACGGCGAAGACCTGCCCCCGGTGAGCACGGACCCGCCCCTGCTGCGGCAGGTGATTTTGAATCTTCTGAACAATGCGACGCATGCCGTGGATCGAAACGGTACCATTCTCCTCATGACACAGACCTGCGGCGGCAGCCGTGTGGATGTGCTGGTCAGCGACAGCGGCTGCGGGATTCCGGAAGAGAATCTCGAAAAGATATTCGATCCCTTCTTTACAACCAAGCCCCCGGGGAAAGGCACAGGGCTGGGGCTTTCCATCTGCCACGGGATCATCACCCGTCTGGGCGGAAGAATATCCGTGACCAGCGAGGTTGGAAAGGGCACGACTTTCGCCGTGCATCTCCCGCTGGAATACGGAAAAGGGGAGGTTTGACATGTCTTCCATGCCAAAGGTGTTGATAGTCGACGATGAAGAACGCTTCAGAACGACGCTGGCGAAGCTGCTCTCCGTGAAGGGCCTCGAAGTGAAGACGGCCGGAGGCGGCAGGGAAGCTCTCGAAGAACTGGCGAGAGAGTGCTACGACGTCGTGCTGCTGGACGTGAAGATGCCGGACATGAACGGCCTGGAAGTCCTGGAGGAGATCAAGAAAACTAAAAACGGGGTCGAGGTGATCATGTTGACCGGCCATGCCTCGGTGGATGTGGCTGTCGAAATCATGCGTCTCGGCGGCTATGAATATCTCCTGAAGCCGTGCCCGGTCGACGAGTTGATGGATAAGATCGACTCGGCCTTCGAACGCAAGAAGGCCCGGGAGGATCGTCTGCGCGCAAAGGAGATCAGTCGGCCTGATCCGGCTTCTTGAAGGTCTTGGACTCCAGGTTCGTCTCGCGCATGAGCCTGTGGAGATATTGCCTCTTCAGGCCCGATTCCCTTGCGGCCTGGGAGACGTTGCCGGCATGCCTTGCCAGAATGCGGCTGATGTATTCTGTCTGGAATTCTTCGAGGAGCTTGTCCTTGGCTTCCTTGAAAGGCATGTCGAAGATGTCGTCCGAAGAGGAAGGCACGCAGGGGGCGCACTTTGTGTCCGGCGCGTCGGAGGATGTCAGGTCTTCTATGAGGAGGGTTTCCGAGGCGGACATGATCACCCCTCTTTCAATGAGGTTCTCCAGTTCTCGAACGTTCCCCGGCCAATCCCGAACCACAAGATAATCCATGGCCTTGTGCTCGATTTTCTTGACGCTCTTTCCGTGGAGGGCGTTGTGTTTTTCGAGGAAATGCGCGGCCAGAAGAGGAATGTCGTCCACCCTGTCCCGAAGCGGAGGAAGATGAATGTTGATCACGTTCAGGCGGTAGAAGAGATCTTCGCGGAAATCGCCCCGCCTGATCCTGTCCAGCAGAACCTGGTTTGTCGCGGCGAGGAACCGGATATCCACCTTCCGGATGGCGTTCGATCCGATGGGTTTGTACTCGCCTTCCTGCAAAAGCCGGAGGAGCTTGACCTGCATGCTCGGGCTGAGGTCTCCGATCTCGTCCAGAAAGAGCGTGCCGTGATTGGATTCCTCGACCAGCCCCTTTTTGTCCTTGACGGCGCCCGTAAAGGCACCCCGCATGTGCCCGAAAAGCTCGCTTTCGATGATGGATTCGGGAATGGCGCTGCAGTTTACGGGAATGAACGTCTTGTCGCTTCTGCGGCTGAACTGGTGAATGGCTCTCGCGACCAGTTCCTTGCCCGTGCCGCTTTCCCCGGTGATGAGGACGGTTGCCGACGTTCCGGCGACCTTGTCGATCTGCCGCTGCAAGTTCTGCATCGCTTTGCTGGTACCGATGAGCAGCCTGCTGCCGGTGCTCGCCTCCAGCTTTTCGCGAAGGAGCGTGTTTTCCTTCCGCAGTTGCCGCCATTTCAACGCCTGCTGCACAACATGCACGATGCGCTCTTTCCGAAACGGCTTCGTAATGTAGTCGAAAACTCCCTTCCGGGTTGCTTCGATGGCCGATTCGATCGTGCCGTACGCTGTCATGACGACCACCGGTATATCGGGATCACGGCTTTTGGCCATTTCGAGCACTTGGATGCCGTTCAACTGGGGCATTTTGAGATCGGTGACGATGAGGCTGAAGTCTTCTTTTCTTAGAAGATCAGACACCTTGAGAGGATCGTTCTCAGTGATCACCTGGTGCGGAATCTTATCGGAAAGGATACGCTGCAATAGCATAAGCATATCCTTTTCGTCGTCGATGATGAGGACTTTTTCCGGCATTTCCCTATCCTCCTGAAGGAATCCCCCGCGATTGGGGTGTTGCCGCCTGGACGGGTGCCAGGGAGCGGAAATGAATCGATGGAGAGACATTCGCAGTGCGCAGACGGCCTGACGGGCGATTCCCGATCGGGTACAAATGGTGCGGGTGAAATGCAAAGCAGCAGCGATGAGGAGGAAGCTCCACTTATCTGCGTTGGTGTGTTATTTTCTCTCCGATCCCGGCCCATAGTCAACAGAAATGTCACCTGAAAGTTTCACTGGACAGGTGCGGGATTGTGGCGAACAGCGAACAGAGGTGGTCCCCATGAGAGCCGTCGAACGAAAGAGACTGCACAGAATATTGAAGCTCGTCGTCGCCATGACCGTCCTGCTGGTGGGGGTCGCGATCTATCTGGGCATTTCCACGGCCAGGCACATGAAGAGCATTCTGAAGGACCAGTTCAACGATCAGCAACTCGTGCTGGCGCGGGCCACGGCGATGAAAATCGAGTCGAACCTGCAGAATGCCATCGCCGACCTGGCTCTGCTGAATTCGCTTCCGGCCATCCAGTACAGCGATGCCGAGGCTTACGAAGTGATCCTTCTTTCCACTCTGCCCGTGCTCAACCGGGATCACATCATCGAAATCCGCAGGATCGACAGCGACGGGAACACGATGTTCGTCGTCAACGACCAGGGACTGGGCATGAAGCATTTCGGCCTCGTACAGCAGGAGGCCGGCGCCTATCTTTCGTGGGCCGCGGAGTTGAACAACCGTGGAAAGACCATGGGAACGGGCATTCGGCTCAAGGACCTGAACAAGGGAAAACGGTTGATCGTATTCGACCTGCTGATTCCCACCTATGAAGATTCTGTGGACCAGTACCATCCCAGGGCTTCCCGGCGGTTTGCAGGCTATCTGCGGGCCACCGTGGATGTGAGCCGGCTCCTTCAGCAGCTCATTCCGCAAATCCGGTCGGGAAGGGGCGGCTATGCCTGGGTGCTCGATTCATCCGGCTGTTTTCTTTACCACCCGGAGAGCAGTTTCATCGGCGAGGACGCCTTCGAGGTTCGCGCAAATCGGAACCCGGCGATTTCCTTTGCCAAGATCAACCAGATCCAGCGCAATGAAATGCTGCGTGGAAAAGAGGGGGTCGGAACCTACATTTCGGGATGGCACCGCGACGTGATCGAGCCGATGGAGAAGCTCATCGCCTACACGCCCGTGCGGATCCAGGGCCCGTACATCGATTACGTGTGGTCGGTGGCGGTCGTGGCCCCGCTGCAGGAGATCGAAGGAACGATCGGCTCGGTCTACGATCGACAGGTGATGCTCCAGGGCATCATCATACTGGTGATCCTTTTCGGAAGCCTGGTCGTCGTGTTGTACGAACTGCGCTGGTCCACGTATCTTGAATATGAGGTTGCTCTCAAAACGGAAGATATCTGCCGAACCGCCGGAGAACTGGAACGATCGGAAGCCAGGTACCGTTCGCTCATCGAAAGCGCGGAAGACCTGATTTATTCATTGAACGGCGACGGTGTGATCAGCATGGCGAACCATCACATGTACGCTCTGTTCGGTGTCTCGGAGGGGGAGCTTGTCGGGCAGAGCCTGTACAAGTTTCTGCCGAAAGACCAGGCGGACGAGCAGGTTCGCCTGATCCGGCAGGTGCTCCGGTCGGGAAAGGGGCAGCGGGCCGAATCCCTGCTGAAAATCCAGGACAGCGAATTCTGGTTCAATATACAGTACCTTCCGCTTCGAGGCGAAGACGAGGATTTCACGCAGATTCTCGGCATTGCGCGGGACATTACCGAACGAAAGAGCCTGGAGAAGCAACTCATCAACACGGAAAAGCTGGCTTCCCTGGGCACTCTCGCCGCAGGAGTGGCGCACGAAATCAACAATCCGCTGGGGATCATGCTGGGATTCTGCGATCTGCTCCTGGAAAAAATGGAACCTGGAACGATGGAGCACAACGATTTAAAGACTATCGAACGCCACGGTCTGCACTGCAAAAGCATCGTGGAACGGCTTCTCAGCTTTGCGAGGATCAGCGAGGAGGCAGAAGAAGAGTGCAATGTGAACGAGAACGTCGATTCCATCCTGTCCGTGGTGAAACACACCCTGCACATGAACAATATCCGCTTGAACGCCAATCTTTGCGAGGAACTGCCCAGAGTGTGCTTTGATTCCAGGGGATTGCAGCAGGTCCTGCTGAACCTTATCAGCAATGCCCTGTATGCCATGAACGGCGAGGGGGTTCTGACGGTCGAAAGCAGGCCGGGGGCGGATGGGGAAACGGTTGAGCTGCTGGTGACGGATACCGGCTGCGGGATCCGGAAAGAGTTGATGGGGAAGATTTTCGATCCGTTCTTCACGACCAAGAAAGTGGGGGATGGCACGGGGCTCGGACTGTCGGTGAGTTACGGGATCATCACGAAGCACGGGGGAACGATCGAATGCGTGAGTCATACGGCCCGGGATGGCCTCGGCCGGACCGGTACGACGTTCACGATTCGTCTGCCGGTGTCCAGGGAAGGGGAAGCCGAACCCGGGACGGATATCGGGCCGTCGGAAATGGCATGAGATTTGATAGGTTGTATAGCGCGGGCAGGCTCTCCGTGGAAGAGGGATCATTCGAGCCGTGGCAGCTTTGGGCCCGGCATTTCGGGGGGATCCCCCCGGCACGGCCTGCACAGGCATCATCCCGTTCGGAAAGAACGCATTCGGCCGTGCATTGAAAACACGATTGTGTTAAGCATGCGTTTCTCCCTCGGGGGAGAGCCGGAAAATCCCTGGCTCGGCGATATTTCAACAACATTGCCCTTCCTTCATGGGCAAACGGAAATCATTCACCTCTCCCGGGGATCGAAGGCGGAAAGGAAAGGGCCTCAATTCCCCTCCCTTTCGAGGGAGGATCAAGGGAGGGGTGGTTCTAAGAGCTTGAAGATCCGTAGGAAACACCCCATGCCCCCTCAAGGGGGAATGGAGATTGTCTCTCGAGTGGGAAATCGCCTGACGGATAACGGGTACAGGGGTATCGTGCTTGGTTCGAGAAAATTGCCTTCAACCCAATTTCAACTGCAGAGTTTTAGATGAACGAAGTCAATCGCAGGTGCGTTCTTATCGTGGAACCGGAAAGAGACGTGGGGGAACTGTTTGCTCGTGCCCTGGAAAGCCGAAGGGACTGCAAGTGCTACATTGCGGTCAAGGAGGATGATGCGATCGAACTGCTGAAGGACATTCCCTTCGACCTGATTCTCTCGGACATGACCACCACGATGGCCAAAGACTATAGCCTGCTGAAGAAGATCAAGCGGTTTTTCCCGGATATCACGCTCGTGGTGGACGGCTACCTGCACCAGAAGCCGCAGATCAACCGGGCTTTGGAGCTGGGGGCTCACGCGTATCTCATCAAGCCGATCAAAGTGGAGCTGTTTCGGAAGAAAATAGAGGAGTTCTATACGATCGACCCACTGCGGCCCTTGTGAAACTGTCCACAAAAGTGTGACACAACTGTCACTGAAAAGTTTCACTTCTCTTCCCTTCTTTATTTATCTTGCACAATCCGCCTAAATCGCTCTTCTCAAGTTGCCGGAATTCCAATCCGATTTTCCAGGCCACTTAGTGGCATACGAGTTGCTTTACCCTGTGCATGGTGGGAGCCCGGAACTGGAAAAGAGACACTCCCGCCTCGATCATTCGGTCGCAAGTGGCCCTCCGGGGCTGTGTGAATGGAAAATCAGGTGAAGTTGCCGCAACGGACCATTCGAAACAGGAGGTAAAGGAAGAGAGGTCAGAAGAGTGCGGAGGAGGAAACGGCTCACAATTTTCTGAATGGCGGAAGTATCGCACAAAGACCGCAGGATTCAAAGCCGGCGGGAGCGGGCGTCGTCCCGTGCACGGGGGGGCCCGCTTGGAAACTCTGAACATGGAGGTAAGGAAGAATGAAGAAGCTGTGGACAAAGTTGACCAGTCTTGGCGCCCTGGTGTGGCTGCTGATGCCGGGAATCGCTTCAGCCTCCGGTGGCCCCGTCGGCAACATGGTGATCGTTGCCGACTCGCGCAAGCTTGACGGACTGATGGCATGGTGGGCCAATCTATACAATGAGAGCCACTTTTATTTCATGCTCCTGACAGTTGTCCTGATCCCGGTAATCGGCGTCCTCTTCGGCGTTCTGGCCGATATCATCATGTCTCATATCGGTCTGGACCTGAAGTCGAGAGACCTTGCCGAGCATTGATAACGGTTCTTGTTGCATTCGTGCGTAACGTCATAAAGGAGGTTGTTACATGGATTGGCTATATATTCTCATGCCCATCGCCGGAGTGAAGATCTTCTGGCCGGGTCTGATCATCCTCGGTATCGGTGTGGGTGTAATCGGCGGCTTCTTTGGAATGGGCGGCGCCTGGATGGTAACCCCTGGTCTCAATATCCTCGGCTTCCCCATGGCCTTCGCAATCGGAACGGACATCGCGCACATGGCGGGAAAATCGCTGATCTCCACCATGCGCCACGGCAAGTTCGGAAACGTCGACTACAAGCTGGGCCTGATCATGCTGGGCGGCACGATTGTCGGTTTCGAAATCGGCGCGCAGATGATCATGTGGCTGGAGCGCATCGGCAGCGTCGAAATGGTCGTCCGCTGGCTCTACATCGTTCTGCTCATATTCATCACCTACATGGTGTTCGCCGATGTTTCCAAAAGGCTGAAGAAGGAACGTGAAGCCAAGAAGGCGGGCCGGGAACTCGACAAGCTCGCGACGGGCCTAGAATGGCATAAGACATTTCACAAGATAAAAATCCCCCCGATGATCCATCTCAACGTGGCGGGTATCTACTGCTCCGCATGGCTGCCGATCGGCGTGAGTTTCGTGACCGGCTGGCTCGCGGGAATCCTGGGCATCGGCGGCGGTCTCATCCGTATGCCTTCTCTCATCTATATCGTCGGCTGCCCCACGCACGTGGCGGTTGGATCCGACCTGTTCGAAGTCATGATCTCCGGCCTCTATGGCGCTGCCACTTACACTTTCAAGGGCCGCACGGAACTCGTCGCCGCCATCATAATGTTGATCGGCGCCGCCATCGGCGCGCAGGTCGGCACCGTGGCCACCAAGTACATCAAGGGATACGGCATCCGTGTCGCCTTCGGATGCGCGGTCGTCGGATGCATGTTTTCCGTGCTCCTGAAGCTGCTTCCCGCATACTTTCCCGCCATCAAAGGCTTCTGCGACGAAGCTGCCACATGGGTCGTGCTGCTTTGCGTGAGCGCCCTGGCCCTCTACATCACCGTGAAAATGGTACAGGGAGCGAAGGCCGAAATCGCGGCATCGAAGGCCAAGAAGGCATCCCTGGCGTAAACGGAAACCTGATGGTATCCATATGAAAGAAGCGGGAGACTAAAATGGCGATGAAACGATTCTGGATATTCACCATGTTGATAATTTTGCCTCTAGTCCTTGCCGTCGGCTGCAGCGACTTCGGAAAGGTGGACCAGGGCAGGGCGGTCAAGTTTGACAAGGAGAAGAGGGTAGTCACTATTATCCGAGATGTGAAGAACGATTCACAGAACCCCGAGTACACGCATCTTCCGCCCCTGAACTACGCGCTTCCGGACGATCCCGGCGAATGCGGGCCGGAGCCCAAGGTGGGCGGGAGGATGAAGATCGACACGAAGGCCAAGCAGATTACTATTTTCGATCCCGCGTCGCAGAACTTCAAGACGATCGATTACACTCTGATCGACCAGAAGGACAACGTGGACAAGAACGATCCTCTCGTCTACAACAGTGCCGAAAAGAAGGCGAAGCCGAACCCGGTGGTCGACAGGGACAAGAAGACCATCACCATCTATTCGGCAAGGCAGAAATCCCTGACGACTTTTTCGCTGCCCCCCGAGTACTTCGCACTGCCCGACAATACCTGGGATTCCGGGGACGAAGTGCGCGTCTACTATAAAGAAGCCGGAAAGGCGAGCAGGTTTATGAACGTAAGCAAGACGGACATTTACAAGAAGTAGCCGGCAAAGGGAAAACCTCTCGGAGAATCGCCCGTGGCGTGGCGCTGGATGCCATAGGCGATTCTCTTTTTCCCGGTTGAATGCCGGCTCTGTCCGTGTTCTGCTTCGTTCACGCGACGGGGCTTGGGCAGAACTCCAAACCCATGCGAAAGGATTTTGGATCAACATGAACATACGGCAAAGAATAGCTGTCGCGGCCGTGGATGTCGCCGTTCTGATCGAGATGTGCCTCAGTGTATACCTGGCAAACGGCGCTCATGAAGACTTGACGCAACTTTTCTGCAAGCTCTTCTTCAGCATGCTCGTCCCGACGCTCATCGTCGCCTGGATCGCCGTAAGGAGGCTGCGTTCGGAAGATCCCGAGCTGGCCGCATGAGACTGGAAGAGACGACGCGGTGGAGGGATCGAGTCGCCAGGACGGCGGCCGTGTTCTTTGTCCTGTTCGTTTGCGCCGCATTCGACGGCTTGATCGCCCTTTACCGTCAGCCGGTGAACAGCTCCTACGCCATGCCCGGCGAATCGGTCAGGTTGAACGGCCCCCTGCCCGTGGATTCCAAGGGGCTGGAGGAACTCAGCTCCACCTCCGACAATGATGCGCTGCGCCTGACCTTTGACGAGGTTTTCGCCGGGTTCTGGCTGGGGGGGCGAATGTGGCGCGGGACTCTCTCCGTAGGCCCCGCTGCGGCCTCCGGCGAGTATCACGTGTCGGTGAGCGTCGAGGAGGAAACTCCGCAGAAGAACCCCACCGTATTCACAGTGTTCGTCTATCGGACCGATGGTGAACTCCGGGGGTATTCCTATTCGTTTCTCAGGCGGAGTCTGGACCTGAATTCCTGGTGGACCGCCGCGGCCTTCCTGGTTTTCATGGGTCTTACCGTCAGTTTGGTGTACATGTTTTCTTCAAGGCGGGAGTCTCTGCTTGCCGAGGTGGGCATGGCGGACATCTACCGGATTTCCCACGAGGACGGGCGCTGCGAGGTCGCCTTTGCGCTGGGAACGTTGCACGGCGTGGTCATCGGCTCGAAACTCGAAATCCTGGACGGCCCCGGACGGGTCCTGGGGCAGGTGGAAGTGGTCAGGATTTCCGAAACGGATTCCATCGCCGAAGTAGAGCCCGGAGTGGCGGTCGAACCGGGGCACATGGTCCGGAAAACGGGCTGATGCCCGTCGTTGCCTTGCTCCTGCCGGCGGGTTCAGACGCAGGAAAGGTCTTCCAGGTTGTAATTCCCTTTGAGAAAGGAATCGGAAATGATATCGACGCTGGAATCTGTACACATCAGCATGTCCAGTTGCCGGGTGAATTGAAGAAGCCTTCCGACCATATCCAGCCTGTCCTCGATCACGTCCTGCCCGTATTTCTGCAGCCGGGCGTCCACCCGGTCCGCCTGGGTCTCCACGTTGAAATCGAGAGATGCAAGAATTCTGGCTATCGCACGCGCCCGCCGCATCCTGCGGACATCGTCGGCCGCACCCCCCTTGAACGAAAAAGAAATGTAGTTCTTGCTGGCAGTCTGTCCGCAATAGCTGTCCAGGACGCTGTAATGGTAGCCGACGCGCGAACTGAAATTGATGTACTTGTCCGAGATGATGGCATAGCTGGGATCTCCGAACCGTTCCGCGCCGCCCCGGGGAGGAGCGAGCATCTGCTCTGACATGACCGACAGGAATCCTCTAAGTTCCACAGGTCGCGGCCGCAGGTAACGAAGATCTTCGTGCAGCATCCCTTTGAGCACCGCCTTGAATGGAATGGAGGTGACCGCGTCGACGCTGACTTTGCGCCGATGCTGCTGCGACGGGGCGAGCCCCCCTCCGAGGTCGATGAGGTAGAGGTCCAGGGGGATGGGGGCGTTCAGCTTCACGGCGAATCCGCCGCCGCCGGTGACCATGTCGCTCAGTTGAAACATTTCCGAATAGGAAAGCTCGTGCACCAGTCGCATGATGTCATGCAGAGAACTGCAATGCTGCGGTGTGAACGAGGGGGATTTCGGATCGAACAGCCGCAGAGGAACGATGGACTCGGCGACCTTCTTGAGTATCCCGTGGATGGGGGTCCCGATCATATATGGCAGCCTGCACACCTGAAGCTGCTGGAACTGGGCTACCCTGCCGAGGTAGACCCTTCCGGCGTGGGCGTCCACCGTGATTTCCGCGCCTTGGGGAATGGAAGTGGTGGCGTTTTTTGCATCGAGGATCGTCGGCACTCCGAATTCCCGGCTGAGGGAGGCCATGTGTCCCGTCACGCTCCCGGTATCGGTGACGATTGCGGCGGCCTTTCGCATGACGATGACGAACTTGGGCGATGAGTGCCGGGCAACGAGTACCGCCCCGTCCGGGAAGTCGAGAAGCTCCCGGTCTGAAGTCACGTGGAAGGCCTTGCCCGCCGCCATGCCGGGGTGAGCGACTTCGCCTCCCTCGACAAGCACCGGGTATATGTCCGTATCCACGGCGGCCGCCTCGATGCATTTTTCATCGTGGATTTCCGTTCTGAGCGGGCGGGTCTGGAGGATGAACAGGTTCCCGCTGCCGTCGAGAGCCCACTCGACATCCTGGGGATAGCCGAAATGACCCTCCAGCTTCCGGACGTAGCCGGCGAGCAGCGAGAGCTGTTCCCTGGAAAGACACGGAATGTCCCGGAGCGATTCCGGAACAGGTTCTTCCTTCATGCCTCCGCCGGGCGCACGCACCAGGCGAACGGGCTTGTGCGATATCTCTTCGCGCCTGATCACGGGAGGGACATCCTTGGACAGGGTATAGCGGTCGGGCGTGACGATCCCGTCGACGGCAAAAGGTCCCATGCCCCAAACCGCGGAGAGGATGATTTCATCGTCGTCGATCTTGAAAGGATGGCGGGAATAGGCGACCCCTGCGGCGACGGAATCCACCATCTGAAGGCAGGCCACGCTCATGGCGATGTCTTCGTCGCGAATCCCCTTGGCAAGCCGATAGGAAATGGCGCGCGGAGTGTAGAGACTGGCCAGGATGTTCTTGTATGCGACCAGGATTTCTTCGCGGTGCACGTTCAAAAGCGTGAGGTACTGGCCCGCGAAAGACAGTTCGGAGTCTTCCCCGATGGCGCTGCTGCGCAGGGAAACCTCCCGCGGAACGCTCCGGCCGCCGGCGGCATCGATGCGCTCCATCATGGAATCGTACGCGGAGAGGATGACGGCGGACAGGTCGGCCGGCACCTCGGCGGTGACGATCAGTTTCTGTATGGCTTCGCTGGCCTCCGCTATAGACTGGGGATCGTTTGGGTAGATCTCCATCTTGATCTTGTTGATTTCGTCGACGAGGTCGTTCGAGACCAGGAAGAAATCATACGCATGGGTGGTGATCGCAAACCCTTCCGGTATCGGCACCCGGACGTGGTTCAGCATTTCGCCGAGATTGGCGTTCTTGTTGCCGACCCAGTGCGCCGCTTCCGTCGTCACAAGGGAGTAGGGAAGGACCCAGTCGGTCACGGGGGCTTCCCTTTTTTGTCCCAGATCCTCCTTAATGCGCTGGTTGATCTTGTCGAGAACATCGAGCAGCGAGGGATACTTCTGGTTGGAAAGGGCATTGAGGCTCTGGATCATGCGCAGCGTGTGGAAGACCGCCCGGGCCGACTGGGAAAAGATGTAGGACATCCCGAACACCTCCTGGCCCCTCAATTTCACCTCTATGTCGGAGATGATCTTGGAAACTTCGGTGTTGGATTCGAGCAATTCCTTGAATCGAGCGTATTTTGCCTGGAACACCTGCGACAGGTTTGCTACCTGCATCGGCGGGGTACGGCGTGGGGATTTCCATCTTTTGAACACGTTCAGCATTTCCAGCATCGGTTGGCAGACTCCCGGCGATTCCAATTACAGGGAAAAAGAGGCCATGAACAATGCCATTGCGTGAATATGTACATTAGAAACGAGCTGCGGACAATTTCAACCGGAAAATATCCCGCTGCGGGGAATGCGAACCTTCCCGAAGCCGTTCTCCGGGAAATCCAGCCTCCGCCTGGGCCGCCCGGGAACGCAGTAATCAAAGGCTGTTCGAAATGCGCGCGATCACCCTGGAAGCCGTGCCGGCGTGATACAGCATGGCGACATGGCTGATGGGAGCGGTGATTTCCTCGATCCAGTGCTTCCCTGCCGGCAACAGGGCGTCGAAAGGAAGTACCATGTTGTCCACCGGTGAATAAAAGGCGAACAGCGGAACGGAAAGCACGGGCGGGCGGCTGGAGATCTCGTCGGTGAGCGGCCCGTGATAGGCCAGGCTTTGGGCGAGCCTTCCCAGCCCGAGGCCGGCAAGCTTGGAGCCGTGGTGAGGGGTCCCCAGCGTGACGAGTGTCGCGATTCCGCCCTTATCCCGCAGGCGCTGCAGGCAGGCATGCCCGAGAAGTCCTCCCAGGCTGTGGCCGATGAGGATCGCGGGCTTGTCCGGGAAGAGGCGGTTCACTTCAAGCACCATGCGTTCGAGGTCCTCGAGAATATCGGGAAAGGTCCTGGTCCAACTGCTGTATCTGAGCGCGTAGACGTTCTTGAACCCGGAAGCCTTGAGGCGTCGGCGAAAAAGAATCCATGCCCCCGGATTATGATACAGCCCGTGCACGAGGATGACGGGCGGAAGGCTGGAGGAGAAATCGGGTTCGGAGACCTGGAGCCTGCGCAGGTATCCGAACGGATAGGTCGTCACGACGAGAAGAACGCTGATCGCGGAGGAAAACAATCCTGAAGCGATCCACTGCCTGGTCCTGCCGCCGGACATGCGGTGAAGGGTGTCCAGGTACGGACTCCAGGAGATTTCGTACCAGAAGAGAATGTACGTGAAGAGGGAAAAGCCGATGGGCAGCACGACAAGGCAGAAGATGAAAAAACGGGCGAATTCATGCATGGGAACCTCAACGGTTGTCTCGTGTAAAAAACGATTGTATTTCACCGAGGTATTCGGCCGTGTAATCCGGGGAGCGTTTTTCCCCTCTCAGCACCCTCGCGAGCAAGGGGATTTCCTTCTCCGGGCGGCGAAGCAGCCATATGGCGTGCATCCCGATTTTCAAGGCGGGTTCGATGTCGAGTTCATAGCAGTCTCCCACCATCCATGCATGAGGGGCGGCTTCGCCGGCTTCCGACAAAGCGCGGCGGAACAGAGCCGTGGATGGCTTCTTGCACTCCTGGCGATAGCTCAGGAGTTGGAAGTCGAACAACCCCGCAAGCTCCCCGCAGGATCGCAGAAAGCCGGAGTGGAAAGGATGCCAGGCATTGGAGATGATGCCCGTTTTGATCCCGAGCGATTTCAGCGACCGGACAAGGGAGGCGGCCCCCGGCAATGCCGTCACGCTCATTTCCTGTTCGCGCCACAGCGAGGAAAGATGTGTTTCTATCTCGGCCGGGTCCCTGTCCGGTAGAAGCCTGGAAATGGCCCCGGAAAGCTGACGGCTGTCGACGGATCGGTGGACCATGATCAGCTTTCCGACGAGTTTCGCCTGCTTTTCCGAAAGGCCCAGCCGTTCTGACAGCAGGGCGCGCGCGGAGCGCTCCAGGCCGGAGACCAGGGTTTGGCCCAGATCGAAAAAAACCACCCGGGGCGCCGGCATGAAAGATAAGCACGAAAAGGGCCTCAAGCCTTGTTTCTCCCTTTGGCAAGTTTTTCCTTTACCGTTGGAAAGAGCCGCCTTTGGGTATGGGGGAGAAACAAGGCGGCGACGAACTCCGTCATGAATTCGGGGTGAGCGGACAGTTCGTAATAGGTCATCTGCCTGGCGATGGCTCGGGCCTTGGTGAACGCGTGGGTTGAAAGGAGCGCGGAGCGTGCCCCCGCCAGGGAACTGTTGCCGATGAACCGTATGCGCCTTTTGGGCAGATCGGGCAGCAGCCCGATCATGATCGCGTTCTCCACGTCCAGGTGGGAGCCGAAACCTCCGGCGACGTAAACGTGGTGCAAATCCTTAAAACTCATGCCCAACTGGTCGAGAAGCAGTTTCATGGCTGCGAGAACGGCCGCCTTGCTTTTGATGAGGTTCGAGATATCGTCTTCCGTGATGACGACGGGTTCGCCGGTCGCCGTTTCGGACCCTGGGGCCAGGATGAACTCCGGGACGTCTTCGATCACCTGCAGGCGGGGATCGTCGAGCCTGACGAATTTTCCCCTTTCGTCGATGATCCCTTCCGCGAAGAGTTCGGCAAGAGTGTCGATCAGCGCGGAGCCGCAGATACCCGAGGGCTTGCCGCCTCCAATGGTCTGGCAGGATACCCGTTCCCGTGAGATGGAAACCTTGTGGATGGCCCCCGTGGTGGCACGCCTGCCGCACTTGATTCCTCCTCCCTCGAAGGCCGGGCCGGCGGACGCGGAGCAGCAGACGAGCCATTCGCTGTTCCCGATCACGATCTCACCGTTTGTCCCGACGTCGATGAGAGCGCTCAATTCCGCCCGGTCGTTCATCCCGCATGCGAGTACCCCTGCCGTGATATCTCCTCCCACGTAACTGCTCACACAGGGGAGGCAATGAACCAGGGCGGTCGGGTGCGATTTCAGGCCGAGTTCCGCCGCACTGACGGGAGGAAAGCGATTGGCCGTGGGAATGTACGGTTCCAGGCGAATGGTGCACGGTTCGAGGCCCAGGAGCAGGTGGGTCATGGTCGTGTTGCCCGCCACGACGAAACAGGTCACGGACGTGGTGCTGGCGTGGGCTTCGGCAAGAAGCGAATCGACCAGTGAATCGATCGTCTCTATGATGGAGTTTGTGAGGGTCCGCATTCCATCGCGCGTGCAGGCAAAGATCATCCTGGAGATCACGTCTGCGCCGAAATGTGCCTGGCGGTTGTGACAGCCTTTCACTCCAAGGATGGTTCCGGTCCTCAGGTCGACCAGTTGAGCGACCACCGTGGTGGTCCCCACATCGATGGCCACGCCGAGGTTTGACGAACTCGTATTGCCTCCTTCCAGGGATCGTATGCTCGGATCGTTGGGATCGTTCCAGTGCAGGGTGGCCGTCACCCGCCATCCGTGTTCGCGCAGAGATGCGGAAAGCCCGCGAAGGCAGGCGAAATCGACCCGTGCATCGGTGTAGGGCGTCTTCTTTCGCAGTTCGCGGTAGATGCGCTCGAGATCCGAAATATTGTCCGCAAGGGATGGCTCCGGCAGTTCCAGAAGAATCTTCTGGCTGAGTGGCCGAAAATACGGAGTGTCGGGGAGGATACGGCCCTTTTGAAGCACCGTCGGCGGGTCGTAGCGGGAAACGGCGTCTTCCGTGAGCACCTGGTCCTTTACGTCCGCGGCGACCGGCACCCACACCCGGACGTCTTCATCTTTCATCCTTGTCCGGCAGGCCAGGACAAAGCCCTCCCGGAGTTCCTTCCGGTCGAGCAGGTTCATCGCATCGGCGGAAAAATCGACTTCGCCGTGGGTGATCCTGACCCGGCATTTTCCGCAAACGCCCTGCCCCCCGCAAAGATTCGGTATCTCTATGCCGTTTCGCGCGGCAATATTGAGCAGTGATTCGCCGGTTTGCGCCTCGACGGTTCTTCCGTGCGGGTCAAAAGTGACCTTGAGAGTTGGCATTCTTCCCTCCGGTGATAGGAACAGCCATGTTGAAAAAGAAACTTACATTATTTTGAGCGTCATGACTATATAGAGGTTTTCAGGCAGGTAATCGGACCCGGTTCAAATGCGGCAATTCCCGTGTTTTCATCAGCCGGGGAAAAGGACGTTGGTGGTCTGCTGCATTCCAGACGCTATAGTGTGGTCCGGAAAGGTTTTGGAGAAGATGAGAAAAAAACTGGTCTACTACATTACTCCTCATGGATTTGGACATGCCGTGCGCTCTCTGGAGGTTATCCGCCTCATGCTGGAACTCATGCCGGACCTGGAAGTGACGGTTGTATCGGATCTTCCCGGGTTTCTGATCGAGGAATGCGTCGGCAGACCTCTGAACATGAGGAGAAGACGCCTCGATATCGGGTTGGTGCAACTGGACAGCCTGCGGTTCGACCTCCCCGCTACGCTGGATGCTCTGAGAGAACTCATGGCTTCCGGCGAAGCACTGATCGAGGAGGAAATCCGGTTCCTGAAGACGCAAGGGGCGCGGGGAATCGTCTCCGATATCTCTTTTCTGCCCTTCTTTGCCTCCTTTCGCTGCGGCCTCCCTTCCATCGGTCTCAGCAATCTTAGCTGGGACTGGATTTACGAGAGCTACGCACGAATGGATGGGGGATGGCGGGAAGTGATCGAATGGATTCGCGAAGGCTATCGGCGTTGCGATCTTTTTCTGAGACTGCCGATGCATGGCGACTGTTCCACCTTCCCGAACATAAGGGACGTTCCTCTCATCTCCCGCGGAAGCGAACGGAACCGCGAAGAACTGCGGACGGTTCTCTCCGACGACTCCGGCCGCAAAACTTACCTGATTTCCTTTGCCGCTCTCGAAATGGACCGGGAAGCGGGGAAACACCTGGAGAAGATGAACGACAGGATCTTCCTGTTCGGAAAACCGCTTTCCTTCCGGCTTGCGAATACCGTCTGCCTGGAAGATCTTCCCCTTTCCTATCACGAGGTCGTGGGGGCAGTGGACGGGGTGATCACGAAACCGGGCTACGGGATCGTCTCGGACTGCCTTGCCTTCGGTACGCCCATGCTTTATACGGACAGAGGACGATTCCCGGAATACGAAATCCTTGTCGAGGAGATGCATCGGCGCTTGACGGCCATATACATTCCCTCCCCCCAACTGCGTTCCGGCGACTGGGAACAGGCGCTGACACGCCTGGAAGAGTCTCCCCGGCACTATAACCCGGTGCGGATGGACGGCGCGTCCGTATGTGCACATACAATATTGACGCAACTTTTCGAGGTGTTATGAGGTTGGCGAATTGGTGGGAATCCTTTTTCAAGTCAGCAGGAACGCAGAATCCGGAGGTCCCCGGGCGCGATCAGGCAGACGAAGAATTCGGCGATCCGGTGACGGTACCCGTGGGGGATTCGCTGGACCTGCATACGTTCCGCCCGGGTGAAGTCGGAGATCTGCTGGAAGATTACCTGAGGGAAGCGTACCTGAAGGGCTACAGGCAGGTCCGCATCATACACGGCAAGGGGGAGGGCGTGATGAAAAGAAGGGTGCAAGCCATCCTGGGCCGACACCCTCTTGTATGCTCCTTTCGGCAGGCGGACGAAACGGGGGGCGGGTGGGGCGCCACGATCGCAGAATTCCACGCCCGCCCTGAAGAGCCCGGATCTAGGGATTCACGGCGGTGATTTCGTAGCTCTTGATCCGGGAATCATACTTGATGGTCGCTTCAACCCGGTACAAATGTCCGCGCGGCGTGATTCCGCCCACGGTTTCCTCGTCCGGATCGGCCTTCCGCACCACGCAGTCCCTGGCCTCTACCTTGTTCTTGTCCCCGTCATACAGGATGACTCTGAACTTGAGCTTTTCCGGGCTGAGCCTGGTTTGAGAGCTGAGGAGATTGCTCAGCCGGACGATCGGCACGCCGCCTTCCGATCCGACCACTTCCCTGTCGTCTTTCAGGAAGTCGAACATCGGGCGGCTGATCTTGTTGCCGGCCGCGGAGGACGGCTTTTTCTGCTTTCCGGCGGTAGCCCCCTGGGCCGGCGAGGTCGGCGTGGCGTCCCTGGAGGAGTCCAGTGCATCGGGGTCGAGCGCTTTTGACGTGAGGATTTCCTGGACGGATGAGACCTGGTTTTCCGGGATGCCCGCCACCCCTCCGGAGGTGTAGAACTTATACTCTCCGTTCTGTTTCCAGTAATAGGGGACTTCAATCGATGTCCCATCGGTCATGAAGATCTTCAGCGAACCGGAAAAGGCCGTGGAGTTTCCCATACCAACAACGAAGACGGTAGCGAACGCGAACAGGCATAGAGTTCGCCAGATGTGCCGACGGTTCATCTTGATCTCCTTGTTTTTGACTTTGCTCATTGCGAGGGTTTTTAGTATAGAGGAGAAAATTTGAATAGTCCATAGATGCGAATAGAAACGGAGAGAACGAAATGAGCATTTTCATCAGCGGTTCGCTGGCCTACGATCGGATCATGGCCTTTCCCGGCCACTTCGCGGACCACATCCTTCCAGACAAGATTCATGTGCTCAATGTGTGCTTCAACATTAGCGGGCTGGTTGAGAAATTCGGCGGAACCGCGGGGAATATCGCCTACACGCTGGCGCAACTGGATGAAAAACCATTCATTGTAGCGACATGCGGAGACGATTTCGCTCGTTACAGCCGGTGGCTGGACGAGAGCAGGCTCCCGGGAAAATGGATCAAAAACATTCCGGGTGTATTTACCGCGGGCGCTTATATCACAACGGACCTGGACGACAACCAGATCACCGCCTTCAACCCCGGCGCGATGGCCTTCGAGGCGGATCTGCCGGTTCTCAACGGCAGGGACGGAGATTCCATTGTCTTCATCGCCCCGGGGAACAAGGACGACATGAAGAACATGGCGTCAAGAGCGCGCGAAAACGGCGTGCCTTTCTTCTTCGATCCGGGCCAGAGCCTGAACATCTGGACAGGGAACGAACTGCGGGAGGCGGTGCGGGGGGCCTATTGCTTCATTTCCAACGACTATGAGCTTTCACTCTTCTTGCAGATGACTTCCTGGAACCTCGACACGTTGTATAAAAACGTGGAGGTGGTGATCACAACCCGCGGTCCGGAAGGGGCCGTGCTGGATCTGAGAGGCGAAAGAACGCTGATCCCCGCCGTTCCGGTGCGGGATGTCCAGGATCCCACCGGAGCCGGGGACGCATTCCGGGCCGGGCTGCTGAAAGGCAGGAAACTCGGGCTGCCGCTCGACGTATGCTGCCAGATGGGCGTGGTGACCGCGACCTTTGCGATCGAGCATCACGGGACCCAGGAACATCGTATGAACTGGCAGAGCTTCTGCGAACGTTACGAAGCCCGGTTCGGTTCTCTTTTGTGCTGAAAGAATTTTCGGCCCGGTCGAATCGCCCGCTGATTCGACCGGGCCGCCGCAATTTGCCGGCCGGGGAGAGGATGGCTCGATGACCCGTTCCCCGGAGCCGCGGCATTTGCCTAGGCATGGGTCAGCAGTTGCTGCTGGCGGAGGTGCTTGATCCTGTCTCTCAGGGCGGCGGCCTTTTCGAATTCCAGCTTTGCCGCCGCTTCCTTCATGGCGTTTTCCAAAGACCTGATCTGCTGGTCCATGGTGGTTTCCCCGCCATCCGATTGAAAATCGCGCTGCGGTTCCATGATGATATCCGCGTAGACAACCTGTTCTCGCTCCCTGTACTCGGCGAGGATATCGGGGATTTCCTTTCGGATCGATCTGGGCACGATGTGGTGGATTTCGTTGTGGTGAAGCTGAATGCCGCGGCGGCGTTCCATTTCGTCGATGGCCCGGCGCATCGAGTCGGTGATGTTGTTCGCATACAGGATGACCTTGCCATTCACGTTCCGGGCCGCCCTGCCCGCCGTCTGGATCAGCGACCGCTCCGAGCGGAGAAAGCCTTCGTTGTCCGCGTCCAGCACCGCTACCAGGGACACTTCCGGAATGTCCAGTCCTTCCCGGAGCAGGTTGATTCCCACCAGCACGTCGTGTTCGCCCAACCTCAGGTCCCTGACGATTTCGATTCGTTCCAGGGTGCTGACATCCGAGTGCATATACCGCACCCGGATGTTCAGCTCCGAGAGGTATTCCGTCAGGTCTTCCGCCATGCGCTTGGTCAGCGTGGTGACGAGGACTCTCAGGCCCGCATTCACCTGTTTCCTGATCTCTCCCAGGAGGTTGTCCACCTGGAAATCCGCGGGACGGACTTCTACCACGGGATCGACCAGTCCCGTCGGCCGGATGATCTGCTCGACGACAACGCCCTGTGTCCTCATGAGTTCATAAGGGCCGGGCGTCGCCGACACGTAGATCACCTGGTTGATCTTGCACTCGAATTCGTCAAAAGACAGCGGGCGGTTGTCCAGGGCGGAAGGAAGCCTGAAGCCGTAGCGGACGAGCGTGTCCTTGCGGGACTGGTCGCCGCGGTACATTCCCCTGATCTGGGGGATGGTGATGTGGCTTTCATCGATGAAGAGAAGCCAGTCTTCCGGAAAGTAGTCGATGAGTGTAGCGGGGGGGGAACCGGCCAGCCGTCCGTCGAGGTGCCGCGAGTAATTCTCGATACCGCTGCAATAGCCCATCTCGAGAAGCATTTCCAGGTCGAGTCTGGTCCTCTCCTCAAGTCGCTGGGCTTCCAGCAGTTTGCCCTGGTGGTAAAACTCTTCCAGGCTCCCGGAAAGTTCGATCCGGATATCCTGGATGGCTCTCTCCAGGTTGTTCCGTGCCGTGACGTAATGGGTGCCCGGATAGATGGAGACACTGTCCATGGAACGGACAGTTTTCCCCGTCAGGGGGTCGATCTCGCGAATGGTGTCGACTTCGTCCCCGAAGAATTCAACCCGTATGGCACGGTCCTCTTCGTAAGCCGGAAAGATTTCGAGCACATCGCCGCGGGCTCGGAAAGTGCCCCGGTGAAAATCGTAATCGTTGCGCTGGTATTGAATTTCCACAAGCTTGCGAAGCACCTGTTCGCGTTCGATCTGCAAGCCCGTTTTCAGCTCGAGGAGCATTGCCCGATAGCTCTCGGGCGAGCCGAGGCCGTAGATGCAGGACACGCTGGCGACGATGACGACGTCCCTGCGGTCGAGAATGGACCTCGTGGCGGAATGCCGCATCTTGTCGATGGTTTCGTTTATCGACGCATCCTTGGCTATGTAGGTGTCCGTCTGGGGGACGTAGGCTTCCGGCTGGTAATAGTCGTAATAGGATACGAAGTATTCCACCGCGTTGTCGGGGAAGAAGGCTTTGAACTCCCCGTATAGTTGAGCCGCCAGGGTCTTGTTGGGGGCGATGACCAGAGCCGGTCTTTTCAGCCGGGCGATGACGTTGGCCATGGTGAACGTCTTGCCGGAACCGGTGACCCCCAGGAGTGTCTGTTCCCTTACGCCGCTGCGAAGATTTTCCGCGAGCCGGTCGATCGCCTGCGGCTGGTCCCCCGTGGGCTCCCAATCGCTTTGTACCCGAAATGGTTTCATCAATCCGCCTGTTGTTTAGCCGTGCATTGTTTTTGGACCAAAGCCCGGGATTGCGGCCTGCATGGCAATTATAAGGGAACAATCGGCGGGAGGAAAGAGCGCGGTAGCCCGGGGGAAGAGCCAGGCCGGAGGATGATCGAAGGGGCTGACGACTTTGGGGGCGTGAAAACATTGGGGGGAGAGTGCCCGCCCGGACGGGCGGGCACTCGGCATGGTCAGGAACGGAACTTCCTTATCATCCGAGATAGAAGCCGGTCGGATCGATATTCCTGAGGACTGTCAACTCCTCTTCCGTCGGCGGAGTGGTTTCCCTCACGTCGGAAGCTACGTTCAACTCGAAGGAGCAGTTCGCGCGGACCTTGTCGACGGTCTGGCCGGGGAAATATTCGGCCAGGTACATCTCCTTGGTAACCGGATCGAACTTGTAAACGCCCATGGTGCTGACGACCACATCGGGACCGCCGCCGATCATCCCCAGCTTTTCGCGGGAACCGGGACCGTCGAGGTAGCCGGGAGTGGTCAGATAGTCCACCTTTTCGACGAACTTCTTGGGATCCTGGGGCATGATGGCGAGCACCCGCTTGCCGCTGGTCGCCATGTCA
>JAJFUA010000280.1 GCA_021372635.1 Desulfobacteraceae bacterium
GGCTTCGCCGCAGGGATGATACTGGTCCATGACGTTTACATAAGTCCCCCGGGAGATTTCCCCGGCAAGAAAACGGAGGACTTCCGGCGTCCCCGACAGCCCTTCGGGCATGACCAGGTGCCTTACCAGGAGCCCTCGCCGAGCGATGCCGTCCGGACCGCACTGCAGGTCCCCCACCTGCCGGTGCATCTCCCGAAGGGCGCTGCGGGCCCGCTCAGGATAATCCGCTGCTTCGCAAAGCGTTTCCGACGTCCTGGAGTCCCAGAACTTGAAGTCGGGCATGTAGACGTCCACGATTCCGTCCAGGAGCTTCAGCGACGGTACGCGCTCGTAGCCGCCGCAGTTGTAGACGAGGGGAACGTGAAGCCCCTTCTCGACGGCGTGAGGCAAGGCTTCGAGCACCTGAGGGATGACGTGGGTAGGGGTTACCAGGTTGATGTTGTGGCACCCCGCCTGCTGGAGGCGCAGCATGATGCCGGCCAGTTCCTCGGCCGTCACCGGCTTCCCTTCGCCGCCATGGCTGATATCGTAATTCTGGCAGAAAACGCAGAAAAGATTGCAGTGCGAGAAGAAGATGGTTCCCGATCCCCTGGAGCCCACCAGGGGACTTTCTTCTCCGAAGTGAGGGCCGTAGCTCGCCACGACAGCCTGCCCCATCGTACGGCAGTAGCCCCTCTCGCCCGCGGTGCGGTCCACCCGGCACATGCGCGGGCAAAGCGTGCACTTTCTCATCCAGAGCATGCTGCGGCGCAGATTCACCTCCAGGCGTCCATCGCGATAGGCTTGAAGATAGGCCGCCGACATGGCTTTTCCTTTCCGGCCGCTGGACCACGGAGGGCATTCCCCCCGCAGTCCGGATATGACAGCGGCACGCCCCGGGCTTCAAAGCGGAAACGCCCTCCGGCACCGCAGTTGAAACCTTTGCCGCAAATTCCCGCCGTCCTCTGCTTCCCGGTGCATCATTCCTTTTTCAGGATCACCGTTTCGATCTCGCCCTCCAGAGCCTTTTTGAACTTTTTCGCGTCATCCTCGGACCCGACGATCGCGGCGTAGTGCATGGGGATGGCCAACTTCGGCCTGACGGCCCGCGCCGCCTTCACCGCCTGTTCCGCGGTCATCACGTATGTTCCCGATACCGGCAGGAAGGCCACGTCGACCTTCAGATCCTTCATTTCGGGAATCTCGTCGGTATCGCCGGCGTGGTAATAGCGGACTCCGTCCAGGGTGACCACGAACGAAAGCATGCCGGCGCTCCTGGGATGGAACTCCTTGTCCGTGTTGTAGGCGGGGCCGACCTCGATGTCGACTCCTTTCACGGTCAGACGGTCGCCGGGCGCCACCACCCTCACGTCACCTTCGAGCTTCGACGCCGACGAGGCATCCGTCACGATGACCGAAGATTCCTTCCGCACCTTGGCCAAGTCTTCCGGCGAGCAATGATCGAAATGATCGTGGCTGATCAGGATCAGATCCGCAGGCCAGTCGGCAGTCAACTGGTACGGATCGAAACAGACCTTCGTGCTTCCTTCCAGCAGAAACCCATCATGTCCCAGCCAATGGATCTTCTTCACGACTTCCTCAGGACGCATTGTCTCCTCCTTTTCTGAGCGATTTCCGCAAATGGAACAACAGCCAACACCGGCTCCCACAAAGAAGGCAATTTCAGCCGATACTCCGCAAACAACAATCCCATGGCATGTCCGTCAGCCGGACCACTTCCGCATGCAAAAGCCACCTATAAAATAAAAAAGTTTCGCCCTCAACAGGGTGGATCGCCGATCCCCGCCGTTTTCTCCAGTGGAAGAAGTCTCTCTCTTCCAAACCACCGGGGTTTGAGTTAAGCTCTCCCGAGGCCGCCGAACGGCCGGCGACCGCTTTCAGCCGCCCGCCCCCACCGCGTTCCAGGGAACGCGGCCGCGGGTCCGCGTGCAGGTGCACCGCGCTCCGGGAAAGGTGCCGGACGGCCTCACAGTCAGACTATCGTCCGCAACGGGAAAAGACTTGAGGACCAAACAACGTGATTCAGCGGTTCATAGATGCCCTGTTGACAGAAAAATGGCAAGGGTTCCGCGTCAGCCACCATGCCATTCTGCCGGCCAGTGAAGCGCAATTCGGCAGCCTCGACCGGCCGCTCCCCGAAGTTCTCCGGAATGCCCTCCTCCAGCAGTCCATTCACAGGCTTTACGCCCATCAGACCACGGCGCTGGAGCACATCCGGTCCGGAAAGAACATCGTGGTGGCCACGCCCACCTCAAGCGGCAAATCTCTCATCTACAATCTCGCGGTTGCGGAAACCCTCCTCGAGGACCCCGATCTACGGGCGCTGTATCTTTTTCCTATAAAAGCCCTGACCCGAGACCAACTCGACACGCTCAGGGCCTTCTTCCAAACGGCACAACGGGAAGGGAGCGGAAGCCCCTTTCAGGCAGACGTCTACGACGGGGATACCACGCCCTACCGGAGAACCAGGATACGCCAGAATCATCCCCACGTCCTGCTCACCAACCCGGACATGCTGCATTATGCTCTACTTCCCTTCCATAGTAAATGGGAAGCCTTCTGGAAGAAACTCCGCTACGTCGTCGTGGACGAGATGCACACGTACCGCGGCGTTTTCGGAAGCCACGTGGCACAGATATTCCGTCGCATGCAGCGCATCTGCCGCTATTACGGGAGCGACCCGCAGTTCATCTTTCTTTCCGCCACCATCGCCAACCCCCTGGAACTTGCAGGGCAGCTGATCGGCTCCCGCGCAGGCGGGATCACCGTGGTGAACGACCATGGCGCGCCCCAGGCAAAGCGCCACTTCGTCTTTCTGGAGCCGGAGGAGACGACCGTCGGTCACGCTTCGGGCCTCGCGGCGCGGTTGATCGTCCGGGCGGCCGCAGCCGGGCTGAAGACCATCGCCTTCACCCAGTCGAGGAAGCTCACCGAACTGGTATACATGAGCATCCAGAGGACGGCCCCGAAGCTCGCCGGCAGGGTGAGCGCCTACAGGGCCGGATACCTGCCGGAAGAGCGGCGTTCCATAGAGCAGAAGCTGGCGAGCGGCGCTCTCGCCGCCGTGATTTCGACGAGCGCGCTGGAGATGGGAATCGACATCGGCGGGCTGGATCTGTGCATCCTCGTCGGGTATCCCGGCACGGTCATGACCACCTGGCAGAGAGGGGGCCGCGTCGGGCGCAGCGGCCGGGATTCGGCCATCGTCCTGATCCCGCAGCCGGATGCCCTCGATCAGTACATCATCCAGCACCCGCAGGAATTCCTGAAAAGCAGCTACGAAATCGCGGTAACCGACCCGGAGAATCCCGAAATCCTCAAGGCGCACCTTCCCTGCGCCGCCGCCGAGCTTCCCCTGAACCGGGCGGAGATCGAAGAGGGCAACGGCGCCCTGCGTGCGGCCGCAGATAAACTCACGAGAACCGGCAGGCTGCTGCAGACGGCCGACGGGGAGCAGTGGATCGCCGCGGCCCAGAGCCCCCACCGCACGGTGGACATACGCAGCGTGGGCGAATCCTTCGCGATCATCCGGGAATCCGAAGAGGGGAAAAATACGCCGCTCGGGAAGAGCGAAGGGCTCCGCGCGCTGAAAGAATGCCATCCGGGGGCCATCTACCTCCACCGCGGCGTGTCCTACCAGGTGGAAAGCCTCGACCTCAAGAACCGGGTCATCCAGGCGAAACCCAGCCGCGCCCCCTATTTCACGAGGGTGAAGAGCGAGAAGGAAACCGAAATCCTCGAAGTCCTCGCCTCAAAACCCGTGGGCAACTTCGTCGTTCGCCTCGGAAAGCTCCGGGTTACCGAAACCGTGCTCGGCTACGAGAAAAGGCGCCTCACGACCCAGGAACTCCTCGGGGCCGACACTCTCGACCTCCCGCCCCAGACCTTCGAAACCATCGGCTTCTGGATCGAAATCGAACCGATCCTGGCCAGGCACATTCAGAAGGGGGGCATGCACTTCATGGGAGGCATCCATGCGGTGGAACACGCAGCCATCAGCATGTTCCCGCTTTTCGCGCTCTGCGACCGGAACGACATAGGCGGGATCTCCTGCCCGCAGCATCCCCAGGTGGGCAAGGGGGCCATCTTCATCTACGACGGCTATCCGGGAGGCATCGGGCTGGCGGCCAGGGGCTATGAACTCATCGAGCCGCTTCTGAAAAAGACGACCGACCTTATCGCTTCATGCCCCTGCTTCGACGGCTGCCCCGCCTGCATCCATTCTCCCAAGTGCGGCTCGGGAAACAAGCCGCTGGACAAGCTGGCCGCACTCGCCGTGCTGCGCTACCTGCTCGGAGAGTGGGACATCAACACGAACGTCACGGTGTCGGAGGAAGAGGAATGGGAGGAATCCACCCAGCCCCCTGAGCCCGCAGCCGAACCCGAGACACCGCAGCGCCGCATCGGCTATTTCGACCTGGAAACCCGGCGCCTCGCCTCCGAAGTCGGCGGATGGCAGAACAAGCACCTCATGAGGGTCTCCGTCGCCGTGGTTTTCGAAACCCCGTCGAACACGTTCCGCGTCTATCGGGAAGAAGAGGTCCCCGAACTGATCCGGCATCTCCAGGAACTGGACCTGGTGGTCGGGTTCAACACCATCCACTTCGATTACGCCGTGCTCAAGGCGTACACCCCCTTCGACTTCGGCAGGCTGCCCTCCTTCGACATTCTGAAGGAGATCCACGACATGCTGGGGATTCGGGTAAGCCTGAACCATCTCGGGGAAAAGACCCTCGGACGCAACAAGACTTCCGACGGCGTTCAGGCCGTGAAATGGTTCCGTGAGAACCAGTGGGAGCCGCTGACCGAATACTGCAAGGAAGACGTTCTCCTCACCCGGGACCTGTTCCTCCACGCCCTGGAAAAAGGCTACCTGCTGTACGCCGACCGGCAGGAGAGGCTGCTTCGCATCCAGACCCCCTGGGATCTCGAAAAACTCCTTGAGGAAAGGAAATGGAAGCCCCCGGGCGTCCGGGAGGTTTACAATAAACCCTGAGAGCATCGTCACCTCCTGAAGGGACTCGCAAGGGAAGGGATCGGAAGGACCGCCCCGGGAACGGCGTCTCCTCCGGTTCTCTTCCTGTTTGCGTCCGCAGCTCAGTTCGCCTGTGCCTTTTTCTTTCCCGCACACCGGCCCCTCCGGACCGCTGCCGGCACTTCCCCGTGCCAGGAGACCTCGAGGGGATCGCGTTCGGGCAGGCGGCAGTAGGCATACGCGGGGCGCCCCGCCATCAGGATGCCGGTGACCGTCTCATTTTCCCCGATTCCGAGGAATTCCCGAAGGGGAGCGTACTGGCACGCGCACGCCTGCGCATAGCCCGCCCAGCAGGTTCCGAGCCCGAGGGCAGGAGCGTACAGTTCCATGTATTCGAGCTTGAGATAGGTGCTGGGCTGCGCCGGAAGAAGCTTACCGTCCGCCTTCGCCACAATGGCCAGGGGGGCGTTCCGGAATATCCTGTCCTCCCCCTTTTCATACGCCTTGATGATTCCCGCCACATGGTAGACGGCAGCCAGTTCGGAACCGGCGTCCAGGAGTTCGCGCATCCAGTCGATGACCATGCCGCCCGCTTTCCGGATGGACTCGCAGTTGTCCAGCACCAGGAAGGAAATGCCCTGGGAATTGTGCCCCGTCGGAGCGTAGCGGGAAGCTTCGAGAAGACGGAGGGTCA
>JAJFUA010000284.1 GCA_021372635.1 Desulfobacteraceae bacterium
GTCCGGAAGGATCTCCTGCACCCGGCCGACCTGCCCGTCCTCGAGGCGCACCTTGATTCCCCGTGAATGAAACGGGGAGGAGGTCAGGATATCCTTCACCGTCCCGACCGTTCTCCGGCCGGTTCGCTGGTCCTTCTTCAAAACGATTGCGACGTGCATTCCCGGCCGAATGTCGCCGCGCTGCCGACCGTCCATGGCTCTTTTTCCTTCCTCCGGCCCTCCTGACGCGCCGGTGTCCGGCATCCGTCTAAATCGATCCGTCCGCCACCCGGTGGCAGGCCACCAGGGAGCCGTTTGCGCACTGCAACGGCTTCGGGATTTCCTCGAAGCAGACCTTCACCGCGTGCGGGCAGCGGGTGTGAAAGACGCAGCCTGGGGGAAGGTCGATGGGGGTGGGGACTTCGCCTTTCAGCTTCACGTGGCTGAAGCCTTTGGCTCCCAGGCGCGGAATGGCCGACAGGAGCGCCTGCGTGTAGGGGTGGCGCGGGGAGGCGAAGAGGGTTTCCTTGTCGGCGAATTCGCAGAGGGTTCCCAGGTACATGACGGCGACCCGCCTGCTGATGTGGCGCACGACGGAGAGGTCGTGGCTGATGAAAAGATAGGTGAGCTTCCGGTCCTGCTGCGCGTCCATGAGGAGGTTCAGAATCTGTGCCTGGATGGATACGTCCAGCGCAGCGATGGGTTCGTCGGCCACGATGAATTCCGGGTCGACCACCAGTGCCCGGGCGATGGAAATCCGCTGCCTCTGGCCTCCCGAAAACTCGTGCGGGTAGCGGTCGTTCCAGCTCGGGTCCACGCCCACCTGCATCATGGCCCTCGCCACGCGGTCCTTCACCTCCCCCGCCGAAATTCCCCGGTTGTGGAAGCGGACCGGCTCCTCCAGGATGGCCTGGACCGTCATGCGCGGGTTGAGGGAGGCGTAAGGGTCCTGGAACACCATCTGCATCCGGGTGCGGTACGGGCGCAGCCGGTTCGGGGGCAGGCCGTCGATGCGTTCCCCCCGGAAGCGGACTTCCCCGGAATCCGGCGGGTAGATGCCCATCACGGCGCGGGCGAGAGTGGATTTGCCGCAGCCGGATTCTCCCACGACGCTGACGGTTTCGCCTTCTTCCATGCTGAGCGTTACGTCGTTCACCGCGCGCACGATGGTTTTCCTGCGGCTGAGGCGGCCGTTCCGCCAGACCAGTTGATCCAGGAAACCGCCCGTAATATCGAAAGTCTTGACCAGGTGGGAAACATCCAGGATGGGGACCGCGGCCATGAGGCTACTCCAGCAGGTGGCAGGCGGCCAGGCGCCCGCTCTTTTTGACGGTCGGCAGAGGGACCTCGCTCCGGCAGATCTCCCGGACCTGTCCGCAGCGGTCGGAAAAGGGACATCCGGGCGGTATGTTCGCCAGGCCGGGCATGACTCCGGGGATCTGGTTCAGCCGGCGGCGGCCCTCGCCCGACTGGGGCAGCGCGGCCAGGAGCCCCCTGGTGTACGGGTGCTGCGGGTCCCGGATGATCGCCTCCGTGGAACCGATCTCCATCATGCGCCCCGCGTACATGACCGCCACCTTCTCCGTCACCTGGGACACCACCGCCAGGTCGTGCGTGATGAGGATGAGACCCATGCGC
>JAJFUA010000287.1 GCA_021372635.1 Desulfobacteraceae bacterium
GATCAACGAAAAGCTGAAGGAACTGGACCGGCTGGTCTTCGAAAAGGAGATCACGCACAGCTACCCCCATTGCTGGCGCTGCAAGAAACCCGTGATCTTCAGGGCCACGGAGCAGTGGTTCATCTCCATGGAGAAGAACGATCTGCGCGGAAAGGCACTGAAATGGATCGACAAGGTCGAATGGATTCCAAGCTGGGGGCGGGAGCGCATCTACAACATGATCGCCAACCGGCCCGACTGGTGCATTTCCCGCCAGCGGTCGTGGGGCGTTCCCATCACGGTCTTCACGTGTGAAGACTGTGGCGAGCTGCTGGCCGGCCCGGAAATTTTCGACCGGGTCGTGTCGCTTTTCGAAAAGGAGGGGGCCGACTGCTGGTTCGAGCGCAACGCAGAGGAACTGCTGCCGCCGGGAACGGTCTGTCCGAAGTGTTCGGGAAAGAGGTTCCGCAAGGAAATGGACATCCTGGACGTCTGGTTCGACTCTGGTTCGTCGTATGCCTCCGTGCTGGAGCACAGGCCCTATCTGCGGGCGCCCGCGGACCTTTACCTCGAAGGAAGCGACCAGCATCGCGGCTGGTTCCACTCCTCGCTCCTGGAATCGGTCGGGACCCGCGACCTGCCTCCCTACAATTCCGTGCTCACGCATGGGTTCGTCGTGGACGGCCAGGGCTACAAGATGTCCAAATCCCTCGGAAACGTGATCGCTCCCGGGGAGATCATCAAGCAGTACGGAGCGGAAATCCTGAGGCTTTGGGTTTCCGCGGAAGACTATCGCGACGACGTTCGCATTTCGACGGACATCCTGAAGAGGCTCAGCGAGGCTTACCGGCGCATCCGGAATACGTGCCGGTTCATGCTCGGGAACCTGTACGACTACAATCCAGCGGCGGACGCCGTACCCGTTGCGGAGATGAACGAACTGGACCGTTTCGCTCTCTACCAGCTGCAGGAACTGGTCGTGAAGATTCGCCAAGCCTATGAGAGCTTCGAGTTTCACCGGGTATACCACGCGCTCCACAACTACTGCGTGGTGGATCTGAGCGCGTTTTACCTGGATATACTGAAAGACCGCCTCTACACCTCCGCACCGGCGAGCAAGGCGCGCAGATCGGCCCAGACGGCCATCTACCGGATTCTCACCGATCTTCTGCGGCTCATGGCCCCGGTTCTTTCCTTTACGGCCGAGGAGGCGTGGTGGTACCTGCCGCAGCCTCAGACGGAAACCGTGCACATGGAAAGCCTCCCGGTGGTCGATGAGTCCCTGCGGGACGAGGTGTTGATTTCGAGGTGGCAGAAGATCCTGTCCATCCGCAGCGACGTGACCCGGGTGCTGGAAGGAGCGCGGCAGTCAAAGGCGATCGGGCATGCGCTGGATGCGAAGGTGGAACTGGGGCTTCCCGGGGATATGCAGGCGGAGTTCGCCGGCCAGGAGGAGCTTTTCCGTTCCGTTTTCATCGTATCGGGGGTATCCTTTGCGGCACCGGAAACGATGGGCGACGCAGTGGATGGGACGGACGTTCCGGGGCTTCGGATCCGCGTGGCCCCGGCTGCCGGAGAAAAGTGTGAACGGTGCTGGATTCATTCCGAAAAAGTGGGGCAGTACCCGGATTTCCCGACTCTGTGCGACCGCTGCAAGCCGGTGGTTGCTGGGGAAAGCGCTTAGCACGGTCAATCGCAGAAGGAGAGGATACGAAGCTCATGGGGCACAAGGGCAGGGATCGTTCGTCACAGCGGCGTGATGGGAGGACGGCGAAATCATGAGACCCCTTCTTTCCATTGCAGGCATCATCATTTTGCTGGATCAGGCGACGAAATACCTGGTCCTGAAGTTTATGCCCATATATACCGGCGAGGTGATCGTCCCTGGGTTTTTCAACCTGGTGCACGTTCGCAATACGGGCGCGGCCTTCAGCATGCTGGCGGGAGAGAACACCGCCCTGAGGCAGACCGTGATGATCTCCCTGACCCTGGCGGTCGTGGCGATGATCCTCTACACGTATTTCAAGGTGCGTGTGGAGGACCGGTGGACGCGGACCGGCTATATTCTCATCACGGGCGGCGCGCTCGGAAACGTGATCGACCGCTTCCGCTTCGGCGAGGTGGTCGACTTCCTCGATTTCTACGTGGGATCGTACCACTGGCCCGCCTTCAACGTCGCGGACAGCGCGATTTCCGTCGGTGCCGTCATGTTGATCATCTCTCTGTTCAAGGGCCGGTAGTTTTTCCTTTTTCCTTCCCGGATTACCCTGTCAGGCCCGTGCCGTTCCGGCACGGGCCTGAATCTTGCAACCCATAATTTCAAACGGATCGGCCGCAGGCCGGTCCGACGGCCTTTACAGGCGGCCCCTTTCCCGCAAGGGGGGAACGCCCGCGCCGGCCGCTGCGGCGGTAGCCGGCAGAGGGGGCCGCTCCGGTGCGGGAATTCATATTCTGACACCCGGGACGGATGAATCTGAATCATGGGAAATACGGTGGAAAATCCTGAAAACAACGGCCGAGGGAACCTGGTCACGCCGGATGGCGTTGTGATCTTTGACCGTGCGAGAGAAAACCACGCCAATGTGGTGACGAAACGCTTGGCGATCAACATGGGGTTCAAATGCAACCTGCGGTGCAAGTTCTGCTATTACCTGCGGGACATCCGGGCGGGCAATACCAGGGACCTGTCGACCGATGAAGTGAAACGCCGCCTCCGGGTGGGACGGGAATGGGGCAAAGAGGCTGTGGACCTCACCGGAGGCGAGCCGACGATGCGCAGCGATCTTCCCCTGCTCATCGAGTACGCCCGGGAGATCGGCTACCGGGATATCTGCATCATCACCAACGGCTGGAGAATCGGCTCGGACGCATCGTACCTGGCAAGGCTCGTCGATGCCGGCCTGAACGATATCCTGATGTCCCTTCACGGCGCTCAGGCTCCGATCCATGACGATCTGACGGGCAAGCCGGGGGCGTTCGACCGGCTCCTCCGGTGCATCCGCAACGTGAAAGAGCAGGGGGCCGTGCGCGTCCGGCTCAATCATGTCGTCTGCGAGAACAACTTCCAGACCGTCCAGTCCGCGATGGACCTGATGGTTTCCTTCCGGCCCGACTCGATCAATTTCATCGTGTTCCAACCCACCCGCGACGCCTTCAAGGTCGAAGAACCCATCAGGCTGCTCAGCTACCGGCAGGTGGCCGACGAGATCAAGGCGGCGATAAGCAGGCACAGGGGGATCGTGCCCCATATCAATGTGAGAGACATACCATATTGCCTGATGAAGAACTTCGAAGAGCACGTAAAGACCATCTGCCAGCTGCAGTACGAAAAGGTCGAATGGGACTACTGCCTGGACGTGCTGTTCAAGAAGGGCCGGACGTTCTATACCGCCAGCGTGATGGCGGGTGCGGCTTATTCTTTCTGCAATCCCTATTTCATCCTGTCGGACGTGGACAACAAGAAGCACATCGCCTTGCAGGCCGCGCGGATCTACACGTCGAGGATGAAGGGTCCGCAGTGCAGGCGGTGTGCGGTGACCCAAATCTGTGACGGACTGGTCAAGGACTATGCCGAGCGCAACGGATGCGGGGAACTCGTCCCGTACGGCGGCAGGCGCATCTCCAATCCCACCTATTTCATGCCGCGGGATGAGATCGAGTGAACGGGCGGGGCGAACTGATCACCATCGCGATACCGACCTGCAACCGCCGGGAGGAACTGGCGCGCTGCCTTGCGAGCTGCAGAAGGTGGATGCCCGACGCCCGTATCCTGGTGGTGGACGACGGGGGGGACGACGGCACGCGGGAGATGATGCAAGAGTCTTTTCCCTGGGCCGGATACCTGCATTACCCGGAAAACAGGGGTCCCGCACACGCCCGCAATCGGGCGATCGAGGCCGTGGACACCCCCTATGTCGCCTTTTTTGATTCGGACGTCCGGTTCCTGTCGGACTGGTGCAGTGCGGTCCGGGACCGACTTTCACCGGACACGGTCCTGGCCGGGAGGGTTCAGCGGCCCGATGGATCGTTGGAATGGGGCCCCAGGAAGGTCATGCCCTGGGGGGGCAGTCGTCCCTGCCCGCCCGGGGAGGCGGACGTGGCCAGCAGCAACAACATGCTGGTTCCCGTGGAAATGGCCCGCCTGCTGGGAGGGTTTTCCGAAAACCTGGGAATCTACTTCGAGGACACCTTCTTCTGCATCCGTGCCCTGAGGGCCGGGTTCAAGGTCCGGTACGCCGGTGAGGCCGCAGTCGTCCATTGCCACGATTCGTACCTGCGGCCCGACAGAAAGCGCCGGTTCATCCGCAACAGGTGCCGCGCGATGGTATCCGTGGCGGCGAAACCGCGCCTCATGGTCATGCTGCAATGCATGGTCACTCTGGGCGAAATGGCCCTTGCGGCGGCAAGGGGGCGATCGGATATCGCAAAGGCCTGCTGGGACGGGCTGCTGGCCGGGATGCGGGATGTTCTTTCCGGGCTGGATGCAAAGCGGGAGACCGGTCGAAGCGGTTCCGGGCCAAAGGGCGGCCCGCCCGCCGTGCGGACGATCTGAAAAAACGCACCAGGCATAACGACGAAAGCCGCAGGCGGGAGACGCCTGCGGCTTTCGTCGTTCGAGGGGAGCGGGGAAAACCTTTCCCGGATGCTTACCTGGTCTTTTCCGTCTTCTTCAGCCGGACGGTGTGGGTCTGTACGGTCGGCTCCTGGCTTGCCCGACTGGCGATCCGCTGCTGGATGACCAGACCGTCCCCGAAGATCTGGGTGACCATGCCGTTCATCTCGCCAAGGGGCACCCCGACGTCGATGATGTAGCCCTTGCCCGTCGGGTCTTCGATCAGTGCCCGCTTGGCCTCAGGGCCGATGATGATGATCCCCTTGAGCCCCTTCTCAATTTCCGCGATGGTCATTTTCTGCAAAGGAGTCAGGGGCTCCGGGAGCCGTTCGGCCTCTTCGTCTTCCGCCGTAAGGGACGGAGTCGAAAGTTTTGGAGCCGGCGGCTTGAAGAACGGTTCGAAGGGATCGGTCATGTCCTTCGCTTCAAACGTGAAGACGTCCTTCAGGAGTGCCTGCTGAATTCTTTCCCGATCCTGGGGGGATACGGGCTTCTTATCGGGAGCGTCGGGCGGCGGCAGGGCAGGAGCCTGGGCGGAAGGATCGGCAGTGGCAGGCTGCGTGGCCGCTGAAGCCTGCGCTGCGGGCTCCGCCGGCGCCGGTACGGGTGCGGGCGTGGAGGCCGATTGGTCGGCGGGAGCGGAGATGGCTGGAGGAGGCGCCTGCGGGCCGGGTTCGCCGGACACCGAGGCCCGGCCGACGGCGGCGGGAAGGACCCCAACCGCACCAATGAGCAGCATGATTGCCAGGCGAGCTTTGACACTGTCCTGACAGGAGTGGCGAAGTCTCATGGTAAGGCTCCTGAAGATTTCAGTGGGTGTGTTTTCAGGGATTCCAACACATCCAGTTTCGCACCTAATGCCGATCTTCGCAAGAAGATAATTCGCAGCTTACAGGCAACATTCATGCCTTTGCCGGGCGGTGTTCGTCACCCCTGACCGGGAGGAATATTCCGGTTCAGTGGGGAAGGTGTTGTGTGTGGTATGCGCGCCGGCGGCGGAGGATTCCGGCGGCTGCGGGGCTTTTGCCGTATCCGCTTCGCGAATGCTGGTCGCAAGAGCCTGGATGGCGTTTCGCTGTGAGAAGCGCGGGTGCAGTTGCAGCGCCCGGTCGAAAGCCGCTACCGCATTCTCGGCCCGGTTCATGCCCGCCAGAAAGAATCCATAGCCGATCCATGCCCTGGCGTATTCGGGGTCGAGCTGGATGGCCCGTTCCGCTTCCTCCACAGCCATTTTCGCATCTTCTCTTTGGTAGTGATACCAGCCCTTGAGCAGGTGGGCGTCGGCCGATTCCGGGCGGGCACTCAGGCAATGGTCGAGGGCCGCTTCGCCGATGCCGAGCAGGAACGACGGCAGTTGCTTTTCCTGGGCGAGGTACGCGACCGCCATGCCGGCATTGAACAGGGAGAAGGGCCTTGCGACATATTTGCGGGCGAAGTCCGCCTTCTCTTTCTGCTTCAGGCTGTCTTCCTCTTCCTTCTGGAGCAGCGCCGAAAGCTCCAATGCCTGTCCGTCGGCGGGGTTCCGGGCAAGGGAAACGTCCAGCAGTTCCCGTGCGCCCTGGTATTCGGCGATCCTGTAATATTTCCAGGCAATCCATGTGAGGATGGCGGTGTCTCCCGGGTCGGAGGCACCGTCTGCGTCGAGGTCGATTCCCTTGCCGTTCGTTTCCGCGAGAAGGCTGTGCAGCAGGTGTGTCACGGTCTTTTTCTTGAGCGGATGATTGCCGGTGGCCCGGGTGACCTCGAGGGATTTCATCAAGGTGTTGTACGCCATGTCGTAACGTTTCGCCGACTGGTAGGCCCTGGCCAGGTTTGCGAGGAAGATGGGCCAGGCGTCCATGCCGTAGTCCTTTGGAAGTTCGTCGATCAGGCGTTCCCCGCGCTGCATGGCTTCTTCGATACGGTTGGATTCCACGAGGGCAAGGACGATGGTATTGGCCGCGACCGCATAGGATTCATAGTTCATCCTGCCGAGAGCGATGCTCTTCTCGGCTTCGGTGATCGCCTCGTCGAACTGGTTCAGGCGCAGGAGGGAACTGGCCAGGTTGGAGTGTGCCCTCGGGTTTTGGGACGCCTTTTCGGCGTTGTCGATATTCAGGCTGAGGTGGTTGGACCACGCATCGTTGCGATCGTAGGTAAGGAGAGTGAGGCCCGATGTGAGCAGTGCGAGCACGGAAAACGCCAGGGTCATCGATTGCTTCTGATCGGTCGCCCGGGCTGAGGACAGCCGGCAGACCTGGACGAACCCCACGACGACAATGAGGATGAAGCCGAAGGAGGGCAGGTACTGGCGATGTTCGAAAACCAGTTCGAGCGGGAAAATGCTCGATTCGATGGCCAGGTTGGCAAAGAACCACAAACCGCCGAAGGTCAGGATGGGATAGCGTTTCCTCTGGCGGAACACCTGCCACAGCAGCACGGCGAGGAAGAGGAAGGACGGCAGTGTTGTCAGCGGGTCAAGGAAGGACCTGGAAATGGTGAAGTCGTGCTCCATGGACAGCCGGGAAGGATCAGGCCAGACGAGGAGCGACAGGTACCAGAAGACGACTCTCGCTTCCGTCAGCAGCCTCTCGAACATAGTGAAATCCCTATGCTCGTATCCCGCGATAAGGCTCATGAAGTATTTCCAGGCAAACCAGGAGAGGAACAGCGCACACAGACCGAGCAGGCACCTGGCGAGGAGCCCGCTTTTTCGGAAACGGTTCCAGAGCAGGACGTGCAGATCCTGTCGAAAGAACCAGATCTCCGTCATGAAGAACATGACGGGAAGTATATAGGAATTTTCCTTCGAGAAGAATGCGCAGATCGTGGTGAGGAAGCAGCCCGCGTAGCAGGGAATATAGCTGCGGGGGATGCCGGAATCGGTGTGAATTCTGCGGCCACGGATGAACAGGGCCATGCTGAAGAGAAAGAACATGGCCTGGATGGAAGCCATTCTCTGCACGAGATACGTCACGGCGCTCGTCTGGATGGGATGAAGCGCCCACAGGGCGGCGATGCAGAACGCGCAGTAATGCAGGTATTTATCCTCTATCCTCAGGCTGTGGTCCCGGTTCTTGAGGCGGAAAAGTTCGGAGGCCAGGAAAAAAACGCCGAACATGGCGAGGATATGGATGAGTATGTTCGTGATGTGGAAAATATAAAGCTGACTGTCGCCGTACTTATGGGTCAGAGCGAACGTCAGCATGGGTATCCATCGCTTCCAGCCGAACACGGTCTGGGAGATCGATACCAGGCTGGAAAGGGAGGCGTCCTTTATAAAGACCTTGTCCTGATGTATGAAAGAATGAAAGTCGTCGAGGTAAGGGGGGGAGGCAAGCGTGCCACAGTAGGCGGAGGCGATCAGGAGGGCGATCGTGAACAAAAGCGAGCACCCGACGAAGCGGCGACTCTTGTAGAAAGGATTGGCACCCGGGCTCATATACAACACCCCTTCAGATATTTTGAACGCAAAGAGTGTCCGGCGGCTGGTTCGATGCACTCTAGCTTATCGATGGTACGATGGCAAGAAGATGATCCGGCGGCGTTCGGCCTTGTTCAGACCGTATTCACAACGAAGTTGCTTACCATGAACAGAAGAAGGAAGTGCCCGGTGCATGAGCACCGGACACTTCCCCATGAGAAATTCGGCAATCGTCGATGCGCGCAGGGGTTATTTCTCGCCCTCTAAGCCGAGCTGGATCGCAAGATCGCCGGACAGTTTCCAGCCGGTAATCTTATTGTCGGTGACCTGAGGCAGACCGCAGATGACCTTGCCCGCCAGGGAGGCCAGCGGCTTGCACACGTCGCTGCCCTTGATCACGATCTTCAGACCGCTGGCGGTGGACCATGAGGGCGTAAAGCAGGTGGTGTCGGCATCCTTGATATATTCCTGGAAGGTGGCGTCGGTGATGTCCAGCTTCTGCTGAAAGCTGTAGAAGGTTGCAACATTGGTTTCGATGGCGTGCATGCCGGGGAAGACCTTGCTGGTCATACGGGATTTCTGGATATATTTCTGATAGAAGGGTACCGCCACGGCTGCCAGAATACCGATGATGGCAACGACGATCATGAGTTCTACGAGGGTGAAGCCTTTGCTTTCTTTCATCTTGATAAACATACCGGTCTCTCCTTTTAGTTTATTGATGTAATGATAGGATATGCAGATTTTTGTTGCACTCCGCACATAAGGGGCACAGCTTTGTTTATTCAACTCCTCCTTTCCGTGCTTCGGACTTGCTGTGGACTACGCCTTTTTCATCCGTTCCTTCTCTGGCAGATCCCGTCCCGAGCAAGCCGTTCACGCGGGAAGCTCCATCCGCGTTGCCCAAAGGTCTTTTCCGTTCATATTACAACAAGATCTGAGAACCACTTTTCATTCAAGCCTGGTATCAACGTATCGACTTGTTCCTTTACGAACTTCCATGTTTTTGACTTGTGTGTTCGATACGATGAAGAAGCAAGAATGGTGCCGAACTATCGCCCTTCATAGGATGCTGACCAATTTTTTATTCTGCGGGACGGGTAAGTCCTCTGAAAACCACCGATTTCCCGTCTGCCCGTGTCCCTTCGATTCCCGCCTTTATTCCGTCGGCCGCCAGGGAAACGCCGCATCGTCCCGATCCCCTCAGTTCCCTGCCGCTCCGCCGGCAAATCCGATGAATTCAGATCACTTGAAGCACCCGAAGGCTTCGTTTCCGCTCCGGAACCATTCCCGTATCTGCGAAACCGTTCGTTAAGATTTTTATCGGAAGGAAGGTGAAATTCCTTAATGGAAAATTACGCATTGACGAAAATTGACTGGCGGTGACGCAAATTGTCAATCGAGTGACAAATTACGATCCGCACGATGGGGTACAACGGCCGTGTGCGGGAAGACGCGCCCCATGCCTTCGGGCGGAATCGGGCGGGCGGTGCGATGGAGGGCCATTCGGCCGATGAAATGGAGGGGCGTTCAGGTTTCAGGGGAAGGCGGCTGCCGCACGGGGGAAGTCTTCCGTGGAGACAAACCGGAGAGGCTGAAAAGGGCGAAGAAGAGAAACATCCAGAAAATCGTGATGATCCGTCCCGCCAGGATGGCCGTGAGGGCAAGGCCCGGGTCGACCTGCATCCGGGATACCGCGTAGACGCATACGGATTCGGCGACGCCCAGGCCCATGATGGAAATGGGCAGTATGGCGGTGAGTTGCGCGAGGGACGTCGCGAGTATGGCGTAAAGAAGGGGATAGTCGACGTCCAGTCCCCAGAGTCCGATCCAGAAGGCGAAACCGTAGACGAAAATACGAACCCCGGTGATTGCGGCGGTCGTGAGCATGGCTCTGCGATGCCCGCTCAGCAGGAGGGCTATCGACGCCAGGGCGGCGTGCACGCGCGCGGCGATCCGTCCGCCGGATGTGGGCCGGATGAGCCTCGGGAAGCGTTCGCCGGAAACGAAAAGTGCCGCCAGGACGAGGGCGGGGAGTATACACAGGGCGGAGGCCGCGGTGGCCATTCCGCCGAATATGGCGTACAGCCCGGCCGCTCCCGCGAGCCCTACCCAGGAGACGGTCACGATCTTGTCCACGACCACCACGGCCAGACTTTCCTCCCGGGTCAGAAAACGCTCCCAGTAGTACAGGAGCGCCAGGTCGCCGAGCCTGCCCGGGACAAAAATCGACAGGGAGGCCGTGGCAAGAAACCCCCGCATACCCTCCAGCCAGGAGAGAGCCCGGTTGAGGGAGCGGCCCAGCACAATGAGACCGAGGCCGGAAAGCAGGAAAGCGCCCAGGGTGGTCAGGTTCAGAAGAATGAGCGAAGCGGTCTTGAACCGGGTAAAATTGACGGCCACCGCCTCCGGGCCGATTTTCCACAGGAGAAGGGCAAGGATGGTCAGGCTGATGAACAGCCGCAGGCAGTATTTTGCGGCGCGGTGTGCCATCACCGGCGTTTCGTCCTTCCGTTCGGGCTGAAGAAAAGGCGAAGGTGGACCTTCGCGGGCCTTCCATTGTCATCGCTTCCGGGCACTTGCGCGGTCCTCCGCGGAAAGCATCTCTTCGAATCCGCGCCCGTCGACGAAAAGGCTGTGCCACTTGTGGAAGCCGAGCATAACCCAGATGAGGAAATAGTGCCAGCGGAGCCGGGGATGCGGCGGGTGCTTCAGAACTCTTTCAATGAACCTGTAGTTGAAAAAGCCGAGATCGCACACGGCCCGCTCCGTCAAGTTATCCTGCACCGCCTGCTTGAGGTCTTTCTGAAATTGATGGAATGGGTTGAACGAGAACCCCCATTTCTTTTTCCTGCTGATCCTGTCGGGCAGATAGCCTGAGAGGGCCTTTCGAAACAGCGCTTTCGTCTCGGCCCCGCGCATCTTGATTCCGGCGGGGATGGAAAAGGCCAGTTTCACCAGGTCGAGGTCCAGGAAGGGCACTCGGGCCTCGAGTCCAAAAGCCATGGACACGCGGTCCTCGGAGAGCAGGAAATCGTCGATCATCTTGCTGTTGAGTTCCAGCCAGAGCGAATCGCCCAGGATGTCGGAGCGCGGGCCGGTTCGGAAAAAGGGTTCGAAGTGCCGGCCCGCCGGTTCGAAGGGCATGGAAAGCATGCGT
>JAJFUA010000307.1 GCA_021372635.1 Desulfobacteraceae bacterium
CTTCGTGACGACCACGTAGTGAAATCCCTGCCAGTGGGCGATGCAGGGAAGCTGCACCGACCGCAGGCTGTCGAGGCCGAGGCGCATGGCCCGCGAGGAAAACCCGAGCTGTTCGGCCGCGGAGGCCAGGTTCGCCAGGGAGGCGCCGCTGATGTCGACCCGGGCCAGTTCCCGAAGCCGGTTCGACGAGAAATGCTTTCCATAGTACTTCGCGATCATCATGAGGCACGTCGTGCCGCAGGTCATCTGGTCGTGCTGCCGGATGAAGGGGAACCGGACGTGGTGGCGGTAAAAGGAGGCGAGGCCCTTGAAACGCTTCTTTTCCCTGGCTGCCGGGCGTTCTTCCTCCGGCGGAGCGGTCTCGAGCCTTTCGGGCTTCCTCTGCGCCTCGAGTTCCTGCAGGATCAGCTCCCGGTACGGTATGGGAGGCTCTCCGGCGAAGTACGAGCCGATCCGGTCCTCGATGGTCTTCCTGAGCCTCGGGGACTTGAGCAGCAGGTCCTGGAAGGCGCTTTTCCCCAGCGTGAAGAAATGGCAGTCCGTCAGGCAGACGATGTCCGCGTAGCGCCTGCCTGCCTCGAGCAGTGCCTTCTCCCCGAAGAACTCGCCTTCCCGCAGGTAGTTGATGATTTCCTGCCGCGTGCCTTCCCAACGGATGACTTTGACCCTGCCCTTCTCGATGAGATAGAACCGGTCGGCTTCCGCGCCCTGCCGGAAGACGACTTCGTTGGCCTTGAAGAACTCGGACTGGAACCCGTTCACGAGTTCCCGGAGTTCCTTCGGGGGGACGGCGGACAGGTGCGTGCACGACCGGACGTAGTTGTAGATGGAACTGTAGCGGGTGAACTTGTCGAAGTGTTCCCGGAGCTGCGGGACGGAGAAGATGTGCTTGTTGAAGGAATCCTTGTCGATGATGATGAGGGTGGTTTCCTCGACCGCCCGGGCCGCTGCGTTCCGGGGGTGGTCGGTGATGAGCGCCGTTTCGCCGAAATGGTCTCCGCGGGTCAGGAGCGCGAGATTGATCTCCTTTTTCTGCTCGTCGCGCTTGAGAATGCGGACCCGGCCGCTGTAAACGATGTAGAAGGCGTCCCCGGGATCGCCCTGGTCGAAGATGAGTTCACCGGCGCTGCAGGACCTCAGACTCGCGGTTTTGAGCAGGTCGTCGAGTTCTTCGTCGCCGTAGAGGGAAAAGAGCCCCACCTGCCTGGTGAATGAGAAGAGTTCTTTGAGATCCATGCGGTTCCCTTTTCAGGAGATCCCCCGAACGCCGCGGCTCAGTTCCCGGTGCTTACGGCGTACCCTCCGGCGCTTCCCTCACCGTACAGGGAATCGTCGGTAAACGTTTCCATTTCCCTTCGAAAATAACGGTAGGTCCCCACGAGCATCAGGTAGTCGACCTTGGACTGAACCAGGGAGAGTCTCGCGCTGGAAAAATCCGTCTGGAACTGGAGCGTGTCGAGGAGGGTGCTCTTTTCGGCGATGAGCCGTTCCGTTTCGTTGCGCAGATTCTGATCCGTAATGGAAACCACCTTTTCGTTCAGCGCGATTCTCTTCCGCATCGTCTCCATGTCGGCCTGCAGCGTCTGGACGGTCTTTTCCACCTCGTGCTCCTTCCTGGCGATCTGCACCTCCATCTGCCTGATCCGGTTCATCACTTCGGACTGCCTGCTCCTGGCCGCCGTGTTCTTCACGGGGAGCATCAGGGTCCCTTTTACCCGGGCGGAGTAGTTGTCGCCGGAGATGTCCTTCACCGAGCGGCCGGCGTCCGTGGGGCTGTACCCGCTCACCCCCAGCTCCGCGGATATGCTCAGGTCCGGCTTCATGGCGTCGCGGGC
>JAJFUA010000324.1 GCA_021372635.1 Desulfobacteraceae bacterium
GCCATAGACGTGGATTCCTTCCCAGTTGGGCGTGCCGGTCACTTTCTGCATGAGCAGCCCGTCCCCATCGAACCAGCGGGGCAGCACGCCGCCCGTGAAATATCCGCGGGATCGCAGCAGGTCGACCGCGCGCCCCACCCAGGGCCAGGAGAGTTTCAGCCAAACCTGGTACACGATGATGCCTTTCAGAGCGGCGGCCTTTTCTTCCCTTTCAACAACCGCGGCGAAATCGTCTCCCGCATCGTGAACCGTGAAGCGGGCAACCTTCGCGAAATCAAAGAACCGGGTCTCGATCCGCGTTTCCACCTTTGCGGGCAGTTCTTCAGAAGAGAGAGCGAATCGGCACTCCTGGGCGATGCCGTCATAGACGAAACGCGCCATCTCTTCATACGCCTCCGGAAGATAGATCGTCTGCGGCTTTACGGTGCAGATTTTGAAGGCCAGCACAGTCGCCACTCGTCCCGAGGCGCTCTCCTCTTTGGTGTAGGCTTCGGCAGGCATAAGATCCACCTCGAACGCGCACGGCGTCGGGCCGAACTTTCCCGAAAGCCTCTGGCTCAAGACGTGGTTGCAGACGAGTTCCGCGAAAAAGGCATCGAGCCCGAGTCTTGGAACCCCTGCGGTGGCACTGTGCTCAAAGAGCCTGAATGAGAGCATGCCGCTGCGGTAGTTGGAAGCGACCAGGCTTGCCCCCGCTTCGCAGATGCCATGGAACGGGGCACTGCGATAGAGGGCTGTGTGCCCGACGATATCTCCTTTGAGCGTGCGCGCCACACTCGAAAGGATGAGCCCCGCGGCGCTTTCTTCAATGAGTCTTTCCGGATCGGTGAAGGTCTTGACCGGGTATCCCTCTCCGTAGACCATTTGAAACAACCGGACGACTCCGGGCGCATCTTCGGGGCGGAAAAAGTCCACCTCCCATTTCTGTCCCGGTTCAACGAAGTCTTCTACAGGCAATTCCGTCAATGAAATCCTCCTTCAGCATCCGGGAGTGAATGCGACCGGGCGAGATTTCCGGCATCGGCGGCTATGAGTGTCAGATCAAGCCGGTAAATCCTTCCTATCCAAATCATAAGGCCAATACACTGAATAGCGGCTCAGTCCTGGTGAATCAAGCGTGAAATTCAGGTTTCATTGCTGGAAACCTGCCCGATGCCTCCGCTGTGGAAGATTTCCTCAGGCACAATGTGTCATATATTGTGGGCCTGAACTGGATTCCGCCAGAGATTGGCCCACGACCATGAAGATATCCCCAAAGATTCTCCATTGGGTCAGTCCATTGCTGCGATGCGTGCAGCATGCCGGAAGTTTCTTGGTGAGACTCGGAATAATCGGTGCATGCGAGATGCAATTCATGGCAATTGGCCTGCCAGCAATCGAACTGTGCCATGAGATGATCCATTCGGCGGTGAAGAGCAAATCCTTCATGGATCTTCGGGCACGCATCCCCTGCAACAGCCCGCAGAATATCTCCTGACCTGCCGGAGCCTGGCGGCGGACCTTTGACCCGGATTCTGGTTTGGCCTATATTCATGCTGCGGCGATTCCCGAGAGGAAGAACCGACAGACGGTTTGACATCATAGCCGGCTCATGGCCGTTGCGGTGAAGTTGTGAGATGACGAGGAGGGATAAGAACGATGAACTTTGAGGGTGTGAAACTGCTGATGCAGGAAGTCCGCTGGGGCGTTTTGGCCTCGACGGACGGCGCGGTGGTGGGCGTTCGACCGATGGGCAGCTGGGCATGGATGAGCGATGAACTCTGGTGTGCCACATCCCCCTCGTCCGACAAGGCTGTTCAGATCGGGAAAGTGCGGCATGCGGAATACTGCTTCGCACGGCCTGACGGCGAGCATGTCCGAATTTCCGGGCCATGTATCGTCAGTGCGGACAAAACCGTCAAAACAAGGCTCTTCGATGCCCTGCCGAGCCTCAAGAAGCATCACGCCGATGCGAACGATCCGAATTTTGCCGTGATCGTGATGAAGCCGGATCGCATCCGTTACCGTGGAGTGGGCGGCCACGGCTACGAGGAAATTCTCCCAAAGGCTGGTTCGTGAGCCGCACTCCCATTCCCGCCACTGGGGCTTGAAGCATTTCAGGAACTCGGGAGGGGTGGGCCTGAAAAAGAGCGGAACCGGCCGGGCTCTGCCTCTCCACCGTTCCCCCGCCTCGGCGCTCGGGTCGCTCTCCGGCGCTATAACGCTTTATCATGACACGATTCGCTGAGATAATGCCTGTCACGGTCACCCGGCCGTTGGCGGACAAGATCGCGGGCCTATGGCCAAATCCGCCCGAGACCTTATCTTGATCTTTAAAGATGGTGTGGTGAGACGAGCTTCGCTCCCCGCACACTTTGGGAAGGGACGGCTTCCGGCGACTCCGGGACGGTCCCGCGGAACGGAGAAGACCTCCGTTCGGGAGCGCCGGGGCTTTGGCGGGCCGTCTCAAGGGTTGGCTGAACCGAACGCTCGAACCAAGGGGCTCGAAATGCCACTTGCAGTCATAAAAGTGATCGAAGGCGTTTTCTCCGCCGAGGAGAAAAAACGGATGATCGAGAAGGTGACCGAAGCGATGGTTTCCATTGAGGGCGAAAGCCTGCGGGAAAAGACGCTCGTCCTTCTTGAAGAGGTCAAGAGCGGCGACTGGGGAATCGGCGGCAGGTCTCTGACCACCGATGACGTGAAGCAGTTGAGGGCGACCAGGTAGCCGTGCATTGAGCCTGAATCCGAAATCCTGACCTCGGACCGGGCAAAACAGGATGTATGATTCCTCTCCATTCCCGGAACGGTCTCCGTTCCGGGCCACGTTCCGAAACCGGAAAAGTGTGCCTCGATTCCCCCCGAGGATTTCTTGACAATCCTGGAATCCTTCCATTATATGGACGGTGTACTCATGATCCGGCAGTTTTTACGGTTCGATGCATTACTGCGCCCTCCGCGGCAACACGGCTGCGTTTGTCTGTCCGGGGAATGTGCACTTCCGAAGGATGTGGAATGGCTGACGAAGTAGAAGCCGAAAAGGAACGCGAAGACAGTTTCTTCGCCATATCTCCCTTCATGATTTTCCCGGAAGCGTACGGGAACTTCTCCGTGTACCTGAAAAAAGGCAGGCACTTCCTGCTGTATACGCACAAGGGAGAGCAGTTTACCGAGCGGCACAAGGAGACCCTTTACGAGCACGGCGTGGACGAACTCTACATCCACACGTCGCAGAAGCTGGACTACGACGAGTACGTGCAGCAGAACCTGGGCGGGGTCTTGTCGAACGAGAGCATTCCCCTGCCGGTGAGGTCGAAAGTCTTCTATCACTCGTCGACGAGCGCCATAAAGGAGATCGTCCGCTCCAGGTTGCCCACCACCGCGAGCGCACAGTTGCTCGGCCGCCTGACGGGCATCGTCGAGGCGAGCCTCCGGTTCATCTGCTCGAAGGATGCCCTGAAGACCGTCGCTTCGCTGATGTCGCACGACTACGATACGTATACCCATTCCTCGAATGTTTTCATCTACACCGCGGCCATCGTGGAAACGTATTACAAGAGGGAGAGCGAGAAGATCCAGTGCGGGCTGGGGGCGCTCCTGCACGACATCGGAAAGGTGCATATCCCGAAGAAGATACTCAACAAGGCCGGAAAGCTGAACGCTACGGAGTGGGAGATCATCAAGACGCACCCCGTGAAGGGGGTCGGCATGTGTGCCCACATTGCCCTGGAGCAGTCGGCGATCAACGCCGTCCTGTTTCACCACGAAAAGTGCGACGGCAAAGGCTACCCGGCCGGGCTCACCAAGCCCTACATCCCCCTGCCGGCAAAGATCGTGAGCGTGGCCGACGTGTACGACGCCCTCACTTCCAAGAGGCCATACGCCGAAGCGATGACCCCGTTCAAGGCGCTTTCCGTCATGCGGGAGGAGATGGAGAGCGCTTTCGACCCGGACGTCTTCAAGAGGTTCGTGCTGGTTCTGAGCGGAGCGGGGATCGCCTGAGAGGTCACGGGGCCGCTTCCTCCCTCTGCTCGTCCATCCGTCTGCGGCTCCATTCCAGTGCGTTCACCACCCCGTGGCAGCGGCAGCTCGTCGCCACCAGGTAGCGTCCTTCCCGCTCGAACGCCTCGCGCAGCCGGTCCCGCACGGTTCCTGCAGGGTAGCCGCCCACTCCGGGCGCCAGTTGCCAGCTCCTCACCACGATCACCTTCATCCCGGGGACTTCCACCCGGCCGATGCGTTCGAAGAGGTTTCCTTCCCGGGCCTTTCCCGTATGGGTGCAGATGTCGTCCGGTTCGTTGCAGGCGTCGGGGCAGAGAAAGGTGGCAAAGCTGGTGTAGAGGGTCCCGTCGGGAGCGCGGGTGGCGTTCGGAAGCTGCGCGTCGGTACTGCGCGGGACCTCGATGGGCCGGGCCCTGCCGATGCCGCCCAGCAGGTCGAGCAGCCAGCGGAAAGCCACATGGACGGGCACGGCGGGAATCAGCCACGTATCGTCGTCCGGGGCGGTTTCCCTCAGGTAGGGGATGGAGTCTTCCTCCAGGACGGGAAGGCCGAATGCCCGCTCGATTTCGTCCAGTCGGTCCCGCCGGGTGTCGATCACCAGGAAATCGGCTTCGGGGTGCCTTCTGCTGAGCCGTTCGGCGGCGATGAAGCCGAACCGCCCCGCGCCGAGTATCCTGATCGTCCTGGGCGGGTACGGGTCCGGCAGCGGCTTGTCGAAGGAATGCGACGTCATGCCTTTGGGTTGTCCTCCCGAATATCTGTGATAAACTGACACCAGCGGCGGTTGAACGAGAGTGCCGGGATTCGAAATCTTGCAGACGCAGCCCCGCGATTGCGGGCGCCTTCCTTGTAGATATAAGGGCATTGCCCTGTTTGGAAAGGGGCTGGCATGAGCAACATTTTCGCAATATTCGACAAGATAGCGGACGAGAAAATCCGCGAGGCCATGGTGAGGGGAGAGTTCGACGATCTTCCCGGCAAGGGCGGACCCCTGAACCTGGAAGACGACAGTCATCTTCCCGCCGACATCCGGCTCGCGTATAAAATTCTCAAGAATGCGGATTGCCTTCCCCCCGAACTGGAGCTGAGGAAGGAAATCCGGAGCACCCGGGAACTCCTGGCGGGCATTCAGGACACCCAGGAAAAATACCGGCAGCTCAAGAAGCTCAATGTGCTGATCATGAAGCTCAATATGACGCGCCGGGTGTCCCCGCTGCTCGAAGAGCACCAGGTCTATGCCGAGAAGGTGCTGGACCGGCTGGTGCCCCCGAAGGAAACCGAAAAGAAACCCGCCTGAATCTCACCGCGGACCGTGGGAGCGAACCGGCGCGGTGGATGGCGCAACGCCGCCCGCCGGCTTGTGCCTTGAGCCTGCCGTTTCACATCAACGGGCACGTCATCCACCATCCGCTTGCCGCCGAATCGGTATCGATGAACGCAAAGAAGGATTCCATCCCGGTAAGGGAGAAAATGTTGCGTATGGCCGGCATCACATTGCCGAGGTAGAGCTTCCTGCCGCCTGCGGCGAGCCTTTTCTGCGTGGCGAGCAGGACTCCCAGGCCCGCCGAACCCATGTACGAAACATCCCGGAAATCGAGGAGAAAATCTCCTCTCACCTTTTCCAGTTGCTGGCGGAGATCCGCGGCGTTTTCGGCCGTGATCCGCCCCGTCAGCCTGATCCTGTCTCGTTCCCACCGGATGGTGAGGCCGGTGGCGGTGATTTCCGTCCCGGGTTCGGCCGCCTCCTCGCAGGCCCAGCCGGCGGGTTCGTCACGGGAACCCGAGGGCAGGATGATATGGATGTTTTCGTCCGTGTTTTCGATCACCCGGATGGATATGCCTTCCGGCACCTGGATGCCGGAGCGCCGCAGCACTCCTGCCGGGTCCCTGAGGAATTCCTCGCGGAAAGGCCGGTCCAGGCAGGTTCGTGCGATGATGTCTTGCAGAGGGTTCTTCTCCATGATGAGGCTCCTGGTTGCTGTGCTATTCGCCCACGTAGGGAGGGATGACGATGTGGACCGTATCGGCGGTGTTTTCCACGAAGCGGACGTTCACACCCTCTGGCAGCCTGATTCCGGCTTCGGCCAGCACCTTGCCAGGGTTTTCGAGAAGAGCCCTGCGGAATTCGGGGGACCGGGCGGCCTGCAAAATGACGGATTCGTAGAACGTCTTGGTGGACACGGCAGAGTCCTCGCCGGCGGGG
>JAJFUA010000336.1 GCA_021372635.1 Desulfobacteraceae bacterium
GAATCGAGAGAGGACGCAGCTGAGTTTTATAAACCGATCAGGAGCAGGGAACATGACAAAAAGTCAACTTATCGAAGCGTTGGCCAAAGCTGAAGGAATCACTTTGAAAGCTGCCGAGACAGCCGTCAACGTCACTTTCCAAAGCATGGAGCAGGCGCTCATCAGGTCGGATCGTCTCGAGATCCGCGGGTTTGGAAGCTTCAAGGTCAAGAACTACGACGGATACAAGGGGAGAAACCCCAAAACGGGCGAACTGATCGAGGTGAATTCGAAGCGGTTGCCCTTCTTCAAGGTCGGGAAGGAATTGAAAGAGAGAGTGAACGCCGGGGCGCAGGACGACCGGTAACCGATCCCCATCGGGAAAGCGTCTGAAGCCATTCAGGACAGGGGCGGTCACGTGTTCCGGCGCCGCCCCCGTCTTTGGCGCTCCCCGTCAATGCAGCCCCGCTCCCGTCAGCGATGGGTTCCCAGGACGAGATAGTAAATATTGACCACCGCCAGGACCATGCTTCCGCCGACAAACCGGAGCAGGCTGCTGAGCTGGAGGGATTCTCCCGGAGGCGGGAGGGTGTGCTGCAGAAGAATGGCGAAAAGAACCAGCGAAACCGTGAACAGCAGCGTTCTGAAGGCTCTTTTCACGAGCACGCACAGCAGGAACGCGATCGTCACAAGCCATACCCAGGGGTTCCTCAATACGTCCGTCCAGTCCAGCTTGCGCAGCACCTCCGCAACCCTGTTCATATCGCATTCGATCAGAAAATTGACGAACCCGGTCCAGTAAGCCTTCAGCGTTTCCATGTCCTCTAGCTTTCGTAGTAGTGGATCTCGAAGCCGTTGAACGGGTTTTGCAGGCTTTCCTCAACGGCCCGCACTTCGTCGACGCGGCTGAGGGGACTCCCTCGGCGGCACCAAGCCACCATGCGGTCGACGTCATCGGGGGCGCCCTCGAAAATGGCCTCCACCCTGCCGTCGGGAAGGTTCCGCACCCACCCTTTCACTCCCGTCTTCACGGCTTCCGTCCTGGTATAATCCCGGAAATAAACCCCTTGCACTCTGCCCGTGATCCAAACATGAACTCGTTTCTTTTCCATTACTCCCTCTCAATGCATCCCCGGGATGGCAGTCGCTATTAAAGCACGTTTCATGCCAAATCCTTAAAGCGACGCGTCCCGCGGTTCATTCCCCGAGCCGAAGCAGGAATTCCTCCTCGGTCAATACAAGGATTCCCAGCTTTGCGGCTTTTTCGAGCTTCGACCCGGCATCCTTTCCCGCTACCACGATGTCCGTCTTCCTGCTCACGCTGTCCGTCACCCTGGCGCCCCGGGCCTTCACGCGCGCCGCGGCCTCGTCCCTCGCCATGGAGTCGAGTCCGCCCGTGAAGACCACCGTCTTCGCATTCCAGAAGTCGTCCTCCACCTTCACCGGCCCGGAAACCCCTTCGACCGTAACGCCGGCTTCCAACAGATCCTCGATCAGCCTCACGTTCGACGGGTTGGCGAAATAGCTGACGACGCTCGCCGCGACGGTCCCGCCCACGCCCGCGATCCGCTCCAGGTCCTCCCGGCCGGCTCCGCGCACGGCATCGAAGGTGCGGAAATGCTCGGCAAGCAACTGGGCTATGTGGCTTCCAACGTGGTAGATCCCCAGGGCGAACAGAAAATTCGGCAGTCTGGCCTTCCTGCTGCGGTCGATAGCCGCCACGAGGTTCATGGCCGATTTCCGCGCAAAGCCCGGAAGGTTTTCCAGTTCCTCGGCGCGGAGGCGGTACAGGTCGGCCACGGATCCCAGCAGCCCCTCCTCCACCAGGAGCGAGATGATCTTCCGCCCCAGCCCGTCTATATCCATCGCACCCCGGCAGGCGAAGTGCCAGATGGATGCCTTGAGCTGGGCGGGGCAGTTCCGGTTGAGGCAGCGGTGCACGCTTTCCTCCGGCAGCCGGACGACTTCCCCGCCGCAGGACGGGCACCGGTCCGGAATGCGGTAGGGCCGCTCGGCGCCCGTCCGCTTGGACGCGATCGCTTCGAAAACCTCCGGAATGACGTCCCCGGCACGCCGCACCAGGACGTGATCGCCGATGCGCACGTCCTTGCGGTCGATTTCGTCCTGGTTGTGCAGAGTCGCCCTCCGGACGATGACTCCCCCGACTCCGACCGGCTCCAGCACCGCCACCGGAGTCACCACGCCCGTCCGCCCCACCTGCGGGACAATATCGACGAGGCGCGTGGTCGCCTGGTGCGGCGAGAACTTGTAGGCGATGGCCCATCGCGGGCTCCTGGATTTCTCGCCGAGCGCCCGCTGCCAGTCGAAGCGGTCCACCTTCAGCACCACTCCGTCGACCTCGTACGGCAGCCCTTCCCTTTCGGCCGTAAGCTCGTCGAAGAAATGGACCGCTTCGCGGATGCCCGCGCATTTTCTCCAGTACGGGCTGACGGGGAGGCCCCAGTCGCGCAACTGTTTCAGCAGTTCCGACTGGCTCCGGAATTCATGCCCCTCCACCTGGCCGAGGCTGTAAAAATACGCCTTCAGGGGACGGCTCGCCGTGATGCCCGGGTCCAGCTGCCGCAGCGACCCCGCGGCGGCGTTCCGGGGATTCGCGAAGATGGGTTCTCCGGCCTCCCGGCGGCTGTCGTTGAAGACCTCGAATTCCCGCTTGTCCATATAGACCTCTCCCCGGACCGCGATCAGGGGCGGAGGCTGCACGCCGTCCGGCCCGGGAAAGAGCTTCAAAGGTATGGAGCGGATGGTCTTGACGTTCGCCGTGACGTCTTCGCCCACTTCCCCGTCGCCCCGTGTTCCCGCACCGGCGAGGATACCGTTTTCATACAGGATTTCCATGGCGAGGCCGTCGATCTTGTGCTCTGCCACGTATTCCACGCCTGCGTCGATTTCGAGCAGTTTCCGCACCCGGCGGTCGAATTCCAAAACCTCCGACTCCGTCATGGCGTTTTCGAGGCTTTGCATGGGCACGACATGCCTGAACGGCGCAAACTTGTCGACGGGGGCCACCCCCACGCGCTGCGTGGGCGAATCGGGTGAGATGAGTTCGGGATAACGGGCTTCGAGCGAGACCAGTTCCCTGAAGAGCCTGTCGTATTCGGCGTCGTCGACTTCCGGATCATCCAGCGCGTAGTACCGGTAGTTGTGATACCGGATCTGCTCGCGCAGGGATTCGATTTCGGATACGACCTCTTCCTCTTCCATGTCGTTCATCGTTGATTCCACGCTGAATCCTCCCGGGATGCGAATCTGCGGCGGCCCACCGGCGCCGCGCCGACAGCATACAACGGATGCGCGCCGCAGGGCAACGGTTTCAAAACCGGGAGGGGCGGATCGGGGCCGGACCGGGGCGCTCGAACGAGGAAACCCGCCCGAAGCTCATTCCTCGGTCATGAGATCGATCGAAGAGCAGACGACTTCCAGGGTGGCGGCGGCGAGGAGTTCCCTGGACGTCTTGAATGCGGGTTCCCTGAACCCGTGCACCCATTTCAAACCCGACAGGTCGTCGGATACGACGAGCGCCACGGCCATGCGGATTCCGCGGAAGGCTGCAAGTGTGAAAAGCGCCGAAGTTTCCATGTCCACCGCGAGAACGCCCCGTTCCCGGTGGGCCGTCACCTTGCCGACGGTCTCGCGGAAGGGCGCGTCGGTGCTCCAGACGCTTCCTTCGTGGACTCTCGCCCCCCTGGTCCGCAGCAGTCCTTTCAAAGGTTCCGCAAGCCGGGGCGAGGCGGCCGGGAAAACGCCCTCCGGAAGCGGATAATGAGCCGACGTCCCCTCTTCGGAAACAGCCGACGACGGTACGACCAGGTCGCCGATCCGCACGTTTTCCTGCAGGGAACCGCACCACCCGACAGCCACCACGTTGCGCACACCGAGCGCGATCAGCCGCTCGATCACCATGACGGCCTGAGGCGCCCCGAGGGCGGGTCCGGCAACGGCCAGTTCGACGCCGCGGGCGGAACCGGTGTGGACGCCGGCCAGGCAGATGGTGTGCGTCCTTGGCGGACGGCGGGAAAAGCAGTTGAAGAAGAGTTCCAGGTCCTGGGGAGTGAAAATGAGAACGGCCGATGCGGGCAGGACGGCTTCCCGCCTTCCCTTCCGAGGTTCAATGACTGCCGTGTCGGCGTCCCTTTGCATCGGGCCCTCTTGCGGGCTGCGGGTTTGACAAACGGCGCGGACTCCGGCCGCCGGGTCTTCCCCGGCGGTCGAAATCCATTCCGCTTTATTTTATGGAATCTTTCAGCTTGTTTCCGGCCTTGAAGCGTACAGCCTTGGAAGCCGGAATCTTGATCGTTTCGCCGGTTCTGGGGTTGCGGCCGCCACGCTCGGAGCGTTCGGCCACATCAAAGGTCCCGAAACCCACCAGCGTGATCTTCTCGCCGTCGGCAAGGGCATCCGAAACTGCCGAAATGAAGCCGTTCAGAGCTTTCTCAGCTACGGCCTTGGTGATTCCCGCCGTATCGGCAATCTTGGAAACCAAATCTGCCTTTGTCATCTGCTTCCCTCCTCCTTAGAGTTCTCAGAAAATAGCCCCGCTACCCCTTCGAAAAAAACTATCCTCA
>JAJFUA010000337.1 GCA_021372635.1 Desulfobacteraceae bacterium
GAAGCTGCTCATCGCGGACGAACCGACCACGGCCCTGGACGTGACCATCCAGGCGCAGATCCTCGACCTCCTGCGCAGGCTCAGGGAAAAGCTCGGCATGGCGATCCTCCTCATCACCCACGACCTGGGCGTCGTCGCCGAGATGGCCGAAAGGGTGATCGTCATGTATGCCGGGAAGATCATGGAAGAAGCCCCGGTGCGGGATCTTTTCAGGAATCCGGCCCATCCTTACACCCGCGGCCTGCTGGCCTCCATCCCCCGGCTGGACGTGCTGGAAGACGAACTCCACGTAATTCCCGGGAACGTGCCCACGCTGGGGAACATGCCCGCCGGCTGCCGGTTTCACCCCCGCTGCGCTCACGCCGCAAGGATCTGCGTGACCGAGGCCCCCGAACTCCGGAACACGGGTGAAAACCATCGCGTCGCCTGCTGGCTGGGGACGCCGGCGATGGAGGAATCGGCGAAGGAGGACGCGCGGCCATGACATCGAAACCGGAATATCTCCTGGAAGTGACGGACCTCAGGAAGCACTTTCCCCTGGGCGGGGGGCTCCTGGGCCGGGGAAAGGCTCTCCTGCTCGCCGTGGACGGAATCAGCTTCGCCGTGCGATCCGGCGAAACCCTGGGAATCGTAGGCGAATCCGGCTGCGGGAAGACGACCGCAGGAAAGTGCATCCTGCGCCTGATCGAACCCACCGCGGGCTCGGTCGTCTTCGAGGGGCGGGACATCGTTCATGCCTCCGCAAAGCAAATGCGGGAAATCCGCAGGAGGATCCAGTTCATCTTCCAGGACCCCTACTCTTCGCTGAACCCGCGCATGTCCGTGGGGCAGATCGTCGGGGAAGCGCTCACGATCCACGGCATCTGCTCGGGCAGGGAAAAACAGCGCCGGGTGGAGGAACTGATCGACCGCGTGGGGCTCGCCTCCGAATCGGTTCACCGCTACCCCCACGAGTTTTCGGGAGGCCAGAGGCAGCGCGTCGGTATAGCGCGGGCGCTGGCCCTGAACCCCGCGCTCGTCATCTGCGACGAACCCGTCTCCGCCCTGGACGTCTCCATCCAGTCCCAGGTGCTCAACCTCATGAGGGACATCCAGCGGGAGCTTGGAATCACGTATCTCTTCATCTCGCATGGACTGGCAGCGGTGAAGCACATCTCCACCAGGGTCGGAGTCATGTACCTGGGAAAGCTGGTCGAACTCGCCCCTACGGCGGAACTTTACGCGCACCCGCTCCACCCTTACACGGAAGCGCTCCTGTCGGCCATCCCCGTCCCGGACCCCGATGTGCAGAGAAACCGGATCATTCTCGAAGGAGACGTGCCGAACCCGGTAAACCCTCCCTCCGGCTGCCGCTTTCACACCCGCTGCCGGTCCGCCATGCCCGTCTGCATGAAGGAGGAACCCGAGTGGAGGGATCTGGGCCGGGAACACCGCGTTGCCTGCCACCTCTACTGAAATACCGGCAGGAACAAGAAAAAGACATCGGCCGGCCCGAACCCCGCGGAAAAGCGGACGAAGCGCGATCCGCCGCTCTCTGCCGGGCCATCCGGCCGGAAAACTTGAAACTGGAAAAAGGAAACGCCACAGGCCATGACCGCAACGAAAGGCAGCACCGTCCCCATGAAACCTGCGGATTGGACGAAGAATCTTCCCCGGCCCGCCTACAAGAACCTGAAAAAAATCTCCGCGGAGGACAACTGGTTTTCCGTGTACGACCTGGGACACGGGACGTACGCCATCTACGAAGACGGCCAGTACGAAGAATCCATCTCCTACCTGCTCCTGGGCAAAGACCGGGCTCTGCTGGTGGACACCGGCAACGGAATCGCCAATCTGCGGGCCCAGGTCCGGGAACTCACCGGCCTTCCCGTCCTGCTGGTGAACACGCACCATCACATCGACCACGTGGGATCGAATTATCTCTTCGACGAAATCGCCGCCTTCGACGACGACATGGGCCTCGCCCGCAGGACGGCCGCCCTGGGATACTTCCACGAAAAGGCGAAAACCTATATCGGCGGCAGCGCCGTTTGGAAGCCCTACCCCGAGGGGTTCGATCCGGCGGCCTTCTGCATTCCCCCCTACCGGATCACCCGCTGGCTGATAGACGGAGAAATCTTCGATCTGGGCGGCCGGGAAGTGGAAGTCCTCCATACCCCGGGCCATTCCCCCGATTCGATCTGCCTGCTCGACCGGGGCGCCCGCATGCTCTGGGTCGGCGACATGTTCTACACCGGCCAGATATACACCTGGCTCGCGGGCGGCGATCTCAACCTGCTCATCAGAAGCTACCGGCGCCTCGTCGACCTTTCTTCCCACTACGACCTGCTGATGCCCTCCCACAACGAACCGGCGATCGAGAAGGAAATGCTCCGCAAGGCTCTCGACGGCGCCGTACAGGTCCGGGACGGCAGCGGGGAATACATCGTCCTTGAAGGCGGCAGGAGGAAGTACGACTTCGGCCGGTTCGCCTTCATCACGGGCCCCGACGGAAAATAGGGAAGACCGGGCCGCGATGGCATACAGGTGAAGCACGTAGGTTGGCGGTGAGCGACAGAGAACCCCAACGTGAGCGAACCCCAACACCAACCCTTCCCCTCTCGCCGAAGCTGTACCCGTTCTGGATTTGCATGTCTCCCCCCCCCGAATTCCGATCCATCGCTTCGGCGGCAATGCAGCGGTGGATGCTCGAATACAGCCAATCCGAAGCACGGCCGGCATAACCGTGTTGCACCGGATTGAAATCTTGGGGTTCGTTGTTGGGGTTCGCTTGGCGCTCACCGCCAACCTACATCGGAATGATCCTCCATGCGGGAAGTTGGCGCGTAATCCCACCTTTGCCTGCTCTCTACCCTCAATCCCCAATAATTTCTTGACAGTCTCGCCTCCCCTGTCTAAATTGTCTAACAGTTAAATAGTATAATGTTTATATGCCCCATGATGACGATATGCTCACCGGCACCGCTGCGGTGCCGCGGGATTCTCCGGAGAACCCCTCCGGCACCCGCCGCCCGCGCCGCCGGGCGCTTGGAACCCACAGGGGGAAAAGGATGCGTCATGGATCGAGGACATTCCACAAACCAGCACGGCCATCCTGACCGCGACTATTTCATCGACCTGGAAAACACCTACGGTGCGCACAATTACAAACCCCTGGACGTCGTCCTGGAAAGAGGCGAAGGGATCTGGGTCTGGGACGTGGCGGGCAACCGCTACATGGACTGCCTGTCCGCCTACTCGGCGGTCAACCAGGGGCACTGCCATCCCAGGATCCTCGCCGCCGCCGTCGAGCAGGCACGAAAACTGACACTCACTTCCCGGGCCTTCCGCAACGACCAACTCGGTCCCTTCTACCGGGAACTGTGCGAACTCACTTCCTCCCACAAGGTGCTGCCCATGAACAGCGGCGCCGAAGCGGTGGAAACCGTCATCAAATCGGTGCGCAAGTGGGGGTACCAGGTCAAGGGGGTCCCGAGCGACCAGGCCGAGGTCATCGTGTGCGCGAACAACTTCCACGGCAGAACTATCACCATCGTGGGGTTCAGCACCGACGAGTCCTCCCGGGCGGGTTTCGGCCCGTTCACCCCCGGCTTCAAGGTCGTCCCCTACGGTGATGCGGAGGCCCTCGAACGGGCCATCACGTCCAACACCGTGGGCTTCCTGGTGGAGCCGATCCAGGGGGAAGCCGGGGTCATCATCCCCCCCGCAGGATATCTCCGCAGGGCCAGGGAACTCTGCACCCGGCACAACGTGGTCCTCATCCTGGATGAAATCCAGACGGGCCTCGGCCGGACCGGCAAGCTCCTGGCCGAGCAGCACGAAGGGATCGAATCCGACCTGTCGCTGATCGGAAAAGCCCTTTCCGGAGGATTCTACCCGGTCTCCGCCGTGCTTTCCAACTCAGAGGTGCTCGGAGTTCTGAAACCCGGCGAACACGGCAGCACGTTCGGCGGGAACCCTCTGGCCTGCGCCATAGCCCGCGCCGCGCTGAAGGCCCTTGTCGAAGAGGGGATGATCGAAAACGCCGCCAGGATGGGTGACTACTTCCTGGCAGCGCTGTCGAGGTTCAAGAGTCCGATCGTAAAGGAAGTTCGCGGCAAGGGACTGCTCATTGGAGTGGAACTGCTCCCGGAAGCCGGCGGGGCGCGCCGCTTCTGCGAAAAGCTCATGAGCAGGGGCCTGCTCTGCAAGGAAACCCACGAAAACACGATCCGGTTCGCCCCGCCGCTCATCATCAGGCAGGCGGAACTCGACTGGGCGATCGAACAGATCCAGTCGGTCCTCGCGGAAGGTTGACA
>JAJFUA010000363.1 GCA_021372635.1 Desulfobacteraceae bacterium
GCCTTGCTCTGGATGAACTGATCTTCAACCACCGTTTCAATGGCTTTGTCCATCTTGTTCCCTTTCCCCCTCTTCGGATTTTTTATCGTCATAGATTCTCCATGGAAGAAAAATCAGAGCGATCAACCCAAGCGAAGCAGCCGTCAGCCCCGTGAGCTGTCATAACCCTTGACGGATGCCCCTTGCCCGACCGCCACACCCGAACCCGCGCATCCCCCACAGGACCGCGGCGTCGGCGATCAGACCGTCACTTACCAGAATTCCTTGAACCAGCGTTTCATCGATGCCAGCACCTTCCTGAATAAGCTCGGTTCTTCCAGTGGCCCCCTGTTGACGTGCTTCCTTCCATACATCAACAGGCCCGCAGCGGTCGCGTAGATCGGGTTTTTGACTACATCGCCAAGCCCGCCAAAGCTGTAAGGGGCGCCGACTCGCACCGGCAGATCGAGTACCCTTTCGGCCAGTTCCCGAATACCGGGCAGCAGTGAAACACCGCCCGTGAGAACCACGCCGGCATGAAGGGATTCGGCATAGCCGGAACGGACCAGCTCCCATTCGATGATCTTGATGATTTCTTCGACTCTCGCCTCGATGATCTGCGTGAGGATTGACTGAGCCAACTGCCGGGGTTTCTGGCCCCCGACCGATCCCACTTCGATGACGTCGTTCTGGTTGACCCATTCCACGAGGGCGCAACCGTACTTCTTCTTGATCTTCTCGGCCTCGTCCATCGACGTGCGCAGCCCCACGGAGATGTCGGACGTGATGTGGTTGCCTCCCAGCCCCACCACGCAGGAATGCCTGATGGCGTGGTCCAGGAAAATCGCCACGTCGCTCGTTCCGCCACCCAGGTCCACCAGGGCGACCCCGAGATGCTTTTCATCGGCGTCGAGCACCGATTCGCTCGAAGCCAAAGACTCCAGCACCACGTCCTGCACCTGGAGCCCCGCCCTTTCGCAACACCTGATGATATTCTGCACCGCGCTGATCACGCCGGTGATGATGTGCACCTTGGCTTCCAGCCTGACTCCCGCCATTCCGACGGGGTTCTGGATTCCTTCCTGGTCGTCCACGATGTATTGCTGGGGAAGAACGTGCAGAATCTGGCGCTCGAAAGGCAGGGCGATCGTTTTTGCGGCGTCGAGAACCCGGTCGATATCCGCCTGGGTAACCTCCCGGCTTTTCACCGCGATCACCCCGTGACTGTTCAGACTCTGGACATGAGTACCGGCAACCCCGGCAAAAACGGAGGAGATCTCGCAGCCGGCCATCAGTTCGGCCTCTTCGACGGCTTTCCGGATCGAGTGGACCGTCTGGTCGATGTTGACCACCACGCCCCCCCTCAGGCCGATGGAAGGATATGTACCCACTCCCACGATGTCGATCCCCTCGGGGGTAACTTCACCGACTACCGCACATATTTTGGTGGTGCCCAGATCAAGGCCGACAACCAACTCCTCTCTTTTTCGCATTGTTTCCCTTTCGACCGTCACTCTTTTGAAGGATGCGCCACTGCCCCGTTCGCTCGATCACCGCCGTGTCTGTCACACTACCCGAAGAAGAATGGCTTCATCCCGTCAGGCGCCCTTGGAAGGCTGGAACCGCCCTTCGACAAAAGCGCGATTTGGGTAGTCCAAATCGATGTGGCTCACCTGATCCAGCATCCCGCGTTCATTGAGCATCGTGTAAATACCTTGAAGGCGGTCCAGCTTCTGGCCGAACCCCTCTGACCCGAGTCGAATAGAGACTGCCTTTTGAGCGGTGTAGAAAACGACCCCTGCTCCGGAATTCCATTGACACTCTGCAACAGCGCTGAGAGGCAACCAGGATTTCACCTTCTCAAGGGCATGGAGGAATGCCTTAAGATCCTCCAGAGGTTCCACCGGAAGGGTGGAACCTTCATGAAGTCCCACTCCGGAGAAACCGGTCACCGGAAGTAGACCGGGATTGTCCTCGGGAGTGGTCCGCGAAAAGAGCTTCCCTTCGCGATCCATGAGGTACCATTCCTCAGCCTGGACCATGGCTATAGGTTCTCGTTCCGTAACCTCGACAACTATGGTTCGCGGCAGATCGAGCCGCACGACGGACGAGCGCAGCCATGGGAGAGAATCCAGGCGAGCTGCCATATCCGAAACCCTGACCGTCAGCACATTCGTGTCCTTCGGTACCCCCAAAACATTCAAAATTTCCTTCCGTTCCACATGCTTCAACCCGGTGATCCTCACCTCTTCCACCCGCAGCCAGGGCGCGTCCAGCAACGCGTGGTAACACCAGGCCAGCCCCGCGCTCAGGAGAATGATCCCGGAAACCGCCGAGGAAAACGCCAGGAACCCTTTGAGCCAGCTTCGGACGAGACCCTGACGGCTTTTCCTGCCGGAACGGTATTTATTTTTCTTCTTTCCCATGGCTTGAACCGAGATGGCCTATTTTACCCATTTTTTTTCATTTTAGAACTTGAATTTCTCTTCATGGAAGAATTACTGAATCTTTCATGATCCGGCCGCCTGTGCCTTCACCCGCGCCGGCCCCCGCACGAAGCCCCGCGCCACTGCTTCTCAGGCCGCTTCATTTTTCCGGTATCGAAGCCACCGCAGCCTCTTCAGGGACCGCCTCACGCCCGTCGGCGATCTTTCCCAGCAGCCATTCCCCGATCTGCCAGATGCTGCCCGCTCCCAGCGTCATCACCACGTCCCCGGGCCTTGCCATTTCCAGGAGCTTTTGCTGCATCTCGTCCATCGTCGGGCAGAAGTGAATGTCGTGGTGCCCATGGGAGGCGATCTTTTCCACCAGCCCCCTTCCGCTCACTCCCGGAATCGGCGGTTCGCTGGCGGCATAAATCTCGGTGATGAGCAGGACGTCCGAATGATAGAAGCATCGGGCGAACTGGTCCGCCAGGGCCTTGGTCCGCGTGTAGCGATGCGGCTGGAATGCCACGATCCGGCGGCGGTCCGGGTAGCAGCCGGCCAGCGTTTCGAGCACCGCCCGGATTTCCGTGGGATGATGCCCGTAGTCGTCGAGAACAAGCACCCCGCCGGCCTCTCCCTTGATCTGGAACCGCCTCTGCACACCGGTCATCTCCCGCAGGCCGGCCTGGACTTTCGGCCACGCCAGTTCCAGTTCCCTGGCCACCGCCACCGCCGCAAGAGAGTTCAGGACATTGTGCCGCCCCGGAATGCGGATTTCGATCTCTCCCAGTTCCTCGCCCTTGTAGAAGGCCCTGTACACGGTCGAAAGACCGACCGTACGGATGTCCCGGGCCTGGAAGTCCGCCTGGGAAGAAAAACCATAGGTCACGAAGCGCTTCCCGATTTTCGGCAGAAGAGACTGGATGTTTTCGTCCTCGAGGCAGAGCACCGCCTGCCCGTAAAAAGGGATTCTGTTGACGAACTGCAGGAAGGTCTCCCGGATGTGATCCAGGTCCCGGTAAAAGTCGAGGTGCTCCAGGTCGATGTTCGTCACCACCGCGATGGTCGGAGGCAGGAGAAGGAACGTCCCGTCGCTTTCATCGGCTTCGGCGACCATGAAGTCCCCGTGTCCCAGCTTCGCGTTGGTCCCCCAGGCATTGAGCCTGCCGCCGATGACCACGGTCGGGTCGAGACCTCCGGCGGCCAGCACCGTGGATACCATGGACGTGGTCGTCGTCTTGCCGTGTGCGCCGGCGACCAGCACCGAATACTTCAGCCGCATCAGTTCCGCCAGCATCTCCGCCCTGCGGATCACCGGGACCTTGCCGAGGTTCCGGGCGGCGCGCGCTTCGGGATTATCCTCGGAAATGGCCGAAGAGAGCACGACGACGTCCGCCCCCTGCACGTTGTCCGGATGATGCCCGATGCGGATGTCCGCCCCGAGGGAACCGAGCCTGCGCGTAATGTCCGTTTCCCGCACGTCGGACCCGCTCACCCGGTACCCCAGGTTCAGGAGCAGTTCCGCGATGCCGCTCATGCCGATGCCGCCGATGCCTACGAAGTGAATATGCTGGTAACGCTTATACATTCTGTTTTATTCGCCTTTCGCCGCTTCGGGCGATGCCCATGAGAATGCCCACCGCCACGCAATTAGCCGTAAACGCACTACCCCCGTAAGAAATGAACGGGAGCGGCAACCCCTTTGTCGGAACCAGGCCGAGAACGACGCCCATATTGAGAAGGGCCTGAAGGGAAATCATCATGGTCAGTCCCAGCGCAAACAAAGTCCCGAGCAGGTCCGGGGCGCAACGGGAAATCTGGAGCCCCGTCCTGAAGAAGCAAAGAAACAGAGCGCAGACCGTCACGATCCCCAGGAAGCCCAGTTCCTCCCCGATGACCGCCAGGATGAAATCGGTATAAGGTTCCGGAAGATAGAAAAGCTTCTGCTGCCCCGCGCCGAGGCCCTTTCCGAGAAGTCCGCCCGAGCCGACGGCGATCCACGCCTGAATGAGCTGATAGCCCGAGTCGAGCCGGTCCTCCCAGGGATTCAGAAATGCGGTGATGCGCTCCCACCGGTAGGGCACCATGTAGACGAACTTGTAGAACCCCCCCAGGGCTATGGGCACAAGGATGAACAGGTTCTGGAGGGGAACCCCTCCGAGAGCGAGCATGACGATGGTGAGGCACCCGATCATGAACGTCGTTCCGAAGTCGGGTTCCTTCAGGAGCAGACCGGCCAGGATGCCGCACAGGAAGATGTGGGGCCAGAAGGATACTCTCGCCCGGTTGATCCTTTCCTGCTTCTTGACGAGGGAGACGCCCAGGTAGAGCACCCAGACGACCTTGGCGTATTCGGCCGGCTGCAAGAGGAATCCTTTGAAGGAAAACCACCGCCGGGCGCCGTTCAGTTCCGCCCCGAGGCCGGGCACAAGGACCAGCAGGAGGGCGCCGAACACGGCCAGGAGCATCCACCGGGAATGATAAGTGAACCACTGGTAGGGCACGCGGCGGAGGACCATCATGGTGCCCACCCCGAGGGCAATGCAGATCATCTGCCTGCTCAGGTAGTGGATCGAAGATCTGGCGATTTCCGCCTTGTCGGAAAAATTCTTGAAGGGAAGTACGGAGCTGGCGCTGTAGATCATGATGAGCCCGAAGGCGATGAGCAGGGAGACCTCGATCCACAACTGCATTTCGAGGGGAAGCGCGATCCGGGATGTTCCCTGCCTTTCGCGGGAATCGGAATCCGTCGGGAATGCGGGCGTATCTGCAATCGATCTGGACATAAACACCTTTCGAAGATCAGTTCGCCAGTTGCGCCACAAGTTTCTTGAAATGGTCTCCGCGCTGTCCGTAGCTCGCGTATTGATCGAACGAAGAACACGCGGGGGAAAGCAGCACCACGTCTCCCGGTTCGGCCCGTTTCACCGCTTCGTGGAAAGCCGCCTCGAGGTCCGGGAAGGAACTCGCCGGCAAGACTTCTTCCAGTTCTTCACGGATGCGCGGGGCCGCCTCTCCGAACACGAAAATCCCCTTGCCCTTCGCCTTGAGTCCCTCTTTCAGCGGGCCGTACGAACCCAGCTTGTCGCGCCCCCCCATGAGAATCAGCACGGGGCGTTCGAAGCCCTCCAGCGCCTTCGCCACCGCCCCGACGTTCGTCGCCTTGGAATCGTCGTAGAAGTCCACGCCCCGCCAGGTCCGAACCCATTCGACACGGTGCGGAAGGCCCCGGTACGTCCCGATGGCCCGGGAAATCGCGTCGGGCGGCAGGTCGATGGCGGCCGCGGCGAGAATCGCCGCGACGAGGTTTTCCTCGTTATGGGCCCCCTTCAACGGAGAGTTTTCCAGGCCGATTTCAAAAGGGGCCTTCCACGGGATGTTCACCCGCACGCGCCCGTTCCGAAGCAGCGCATCCGCTTTTTCGAGCCTGCGGCTTCCGATCAGGAGCCTCGAGCCGATTTCGGAGCACCTGGAAAGTGCAAGGGGATCGTCGCCGTTTACGATGGCGATCTGGTTGCCGGTCTGCCTCGCAAAAAGAGACATCTTCGAATCGGCGTAGGCCTGGAAGTTCTCGTACCGGTCCAGGTGATCTTCCGTGATGTTCAAAAGCACGCCCACGTCCGGGCGGAACGTATCGGCGGTATCCAGCTGGAAGCTGCTCACCTCCAGGACGAGCACCTCGGCATCCTCGCCGTCCAGGACCCACTTGCTCAGAGGAGTTCCGATGTTGCCGCCGACGAAAGCACGCCTGCCCGCGGCCTTGCACATTTCCCCGATCAGGGAGGTGGTGGTGGTCTTTCCGTTGGTGCCCGTCACGGCAACGATGGGCCGATCCACGAAACGGGAAGCCCAGTCCAGTTCGCCGACGATTTTCACCCCGTGGAGGGATGCCTGCCGCAGCGGCTCGATGTCCAGGGGAACCCCGGGACTGACGATGATGAGGTCGGCATCCAGGAAATCCCGAAGGTCGTGCGCACCGAGCTTCAGCGAGCAACCGCATGCCTCCAGCGGGTCCAGCGCATCGCCGAAGTCGCCGCGAGGCCTCATGTCCGTCGCCGTAACGCGGACACCGCCGCGCAGAAGCAACTCGCACAGTGCGCGGCCCGAGACCCCCATCCCGACCACCAGGGCTTTGCCGGGCATCTGGATTTCCCTGTCTGTCTTCATTTCGCGAGTATTCCCTCCACGATGCGTTCCATGGCCATGGCCCTGGAACCCTTCACGAGCACCCAGGCGCCCTCGATCCAGCTTTCACGCAGTCTTTCGACCGCAGCTTCGTGAGTCGGGACATGACATCCCGCGTCGAACGGCAACCCGGCCTCCCGGGCACCCTCGACGATTTCCCGGCCCAGTTCGCCGACGGCGATCAGCCGGCTCACGCCGAGTTTCACGATTTCCCTCCCGAGTTCCCGGTGAATCGACGCGCTGTCCGGCCCAAGTTCCCGCATCTCCCCCAGGACGGCGATGCAGGGTTTCCCCCCTCCGGCGGAAAGGACCGTCCGGACCGCGGCGATCACGGAACCGGGATTGGCGTTGTACGTATCGTCGACAAGGACCCGGTCCCCCTTCAGACGGTGCGTCTGCATCCGCTGCTTCACCGCAGCGCAGCCGGCAAGCCCCTCCACAATCGTCGCGGGGTCCTCACCCATGCCCCAGGCCAGCGCCGAGGCGGCCAGAGCGTTTTGCACCTGGTGGATGCCCATGACGGGAAGGCGTACGGAAACGACCTCATCACCCAGGATCATCTGAAAGACGCTGGCGCCTTCGACCGTATCCACTTTTCCCGCCAGCCGCACGTCGGCGCCCGGGTTCTTCAGGGAATACCGCACGGTGCGGGCCGCAACGCCCTCGGCGAAGGCGGCGAGCCGCTCGTCGTCCAGGTTTACGGCGGCCAATCCGTCTTCACCCAGACCTGCCCAGAGCTTGCCCTTCTCCGCCAGGATCCCGTCCAGGGAACCCAGCCCCTCCAAATGAGCCGGGTGGATGTTCGTGATCAGGCCGGCGGTCGGGCCGGCGATCTCCACCAGCCGTTCCATTTCCCCGGGAACATTGATTCCCATCTCCACCACGGCCGCCTCGTGCTGCGGCTCCAGGCCGAGGAGCGTCAGCGGGACGCCGATCAGGTTATTGAAGTTCCCCTTGTTTTTCAGAACATTCCGCCGGACGGACAGGATTCCCGCCACCATTTCCTTCGTGCTCGTCTTGCCGTTGCTGCCGGTGATTCCGACCACGGGGATGAAATGGCGTCTGCGATGATAGCGCGCCAACTCACCGAGCGCGAAAAGCGTATCCGCCACCTCGACGGCCGCGACGCCTTCCGGCAGGGAAGCCGCCGCATCGGGCCGCGACGCGTTGAAGACGATCGCCCCGGCCCCGCCTTCCAGTGCGCCGGAGATGTAGTCGTGCGCGTCGTGGCGTTCGCCGCGAAGCGCCACGAAACAATCCCCTGCCCGGATGGCTCGCGTGTCCGTGGAAATCCCTCCGACTGGCCGGTCGGGATTCCCCCTGATGAGGCGCCCTCCCGTGGCTTCAATCAATTTGGCAACCGTCCAGTGCATCCAGTCCGACCTTTCCGCTTATCCGAAACGGCCGCTGTGGGAATCATGGCCGCAGCGGTCTTGCCAGGTGTTTCCGAATTTCGTCGTGCCGCGCGGGGAGACGATCCCCGCCGCGGGATCAATCCGCCGGCTGCCGCGCCGGCGAGCCTTTGGACCGTAAGTACTCTTCGACCACCTCCCGGTCGTCGAAGTGCAGCACTTCCTTCCCCACGATCTGGTAGGTTTCGTGTCCCTTGCCACCGATGAAGATCACATCTCCGGGAGCGGCCCATGAAAGCGCCAGCGCGATGGCTTTCCTTCGATCGGGCTCGACGGCGTACCGGCCCGGACAGGGCGCTTCGCCCGCCTCCTGCCGGGTAAACCCGCCTGCCCGAACCCCGGGCTCGATCTCACGGATAATGCTCTCCGGCACTTCCGTCCTGGGATTGTCGCTCGTCACCACCACGACGTCCCCCAGCCTGGCGGCCACGCCGCCCATCAGGGGACGCTTCGTCCGGTCCCGGTCTCCGCCGCACCCGAAGACGACGAAAAGGCGCCCCCGGGTCATTTCCCTGAGGCAGCCAAGGCTCTTTTCCATGGCATCCGGAGTATGCGCGTAGTCGACGACCACCTCGAACCCGCAGTCGCGAGGCACCTGGACCTTCTGCAAACGGCCGTCCACGTGGGATACGGCCTCGAGACCTTCCCGGATCGCCTTCGCCGGAAGCCCCAGCGCCAGGCCCGTCGTCGCCGCCGCGACCACGTTGTACAAGTTCAGGCGCCCGATGAGCGCTGAGCGGATCTCGACGGTTCCGGCGGGCGTCGCGAGTTCCGCGCGTATCCCGGAAGCGTCCAGGTCCGCCCGCTTCACGAAAACGCGGGCTTCGGGGCTGACGAGAGAGTAGGACCAGACATCCCCTCCTGCCGTCTCGAGCAACCGCCTGCCGTGCGGATCGTCCGCGTTGATGACGGATACCGCCCCGCCGGGGCCGCTGAAGAGAAAAGGCCCGAACAGGAGCGATTTCGCGGCGAAATATTCTTCCATGGACGGATGAAAATCCAGGTGATCCTGGGAAAGATTGGTGAAGACTCCCGCCCTGAAAAGGCAGCCGTCGACCCGCCCAAGAGACAGCGAGTGCGAAGAGACTTCCATGACCACGTGGGTGATGCCGTCCTCGTGCATCTCGTGCAGGATACCCTGAAGGTCCGTGGACTCGGGAGTCGTCATGGGGGCCGGGATGCGCCTGCCGCCCCACCGGTAGGCCAGCGTGCCGAGCACGCCGACTTCATGGCCGTTCGCCTTGAGGATCCCTTCCAGCAGGTGGGTGGTCGTCGTCTTTCCGTTCGTTCCCGTGACCCCGATCATCTGCAGACGTTTCGCGGGATGATCGAAAAAGTTCGCCGAAAGCGCGGGCAGCGCCTTACGGCTGTCCGAAACCCGAACGATCGTCACCCCCGGGTTGCCTTCCACCGGCGTGTCGGTCAGGACGGCTTTCGCCCCGCGCCCGACGGCGTCCCGGATGAAAACGTTGCCGTCCTGGCGAACCCCGCGAATCGCAACGAAAAGATCGCCTTCCTTCACCTTCCTGCTGTCGTAGGCAAGTCCACTCACCTGGACCCCGGCGTCGCCTTCGATCCCGATGACATCCAATCCGTCAAGTAATGCCTTCAAACTCTTTACCATCGATCATTCCGTTTCAGCTATCTTCACAAACGGCAAACGGCAGCAAGGGAATCACCCCTTCGCTGCCCTCCCGCCCGTTGAAGGAGGCCGCCCGCAAGCACGGCCCGAAGCCTCCTTTTCCTCTTTCTCGGACACCCGCCGGAAGTCGGCGGTGCGCCGCAAAAAAACACCGAAAAAATCTAATCGATCTTGGTGCTGGCGCTTTTCTCAATTTTCAACGCATACCCGGCCGGCTTGGCAGGAGTGTTTTCCGCCGGCTTGACCGGCTTCGCCTTCACCGCCACGGGCACGATGTTCGCCGGCGGACATTTCCCCGGCTCGGGCTTTGCACTCTTCACCTGGGAAGCGGCCGGCACCATTTTTCCGCCTTTGGCCTGCTGCACCTGCGGGGCCGTCCTGCCGGCCGCGGGAACCGCCGCCGGCCCGGGCTTCTTCTGCGCGGGAGCGGCCTTGACGCTCCGGATTCCCCTGGCCGGTCCCACGATGTCCTGGTTCGGCATGACGCCCAGGTAGGGCAGCGCCCTCGAGGCGATGTTCCGGAAAACCGGCGCCGAAACAACCCCGCCGTACATGCTCCCCTGAGGTTCGTGGACCACCACCGTGATCACCAGCCGGGGACGGTCCGCCGGGATGAAGCCGGTGAAACTGGCCGTATGTTTGTTCGCGGCATAGCGTTTTGTCTGCGGGTCCAGGATCTGCGCGGTTCCCGTCTTGCCCGCAACGGTATATCCTTCCGGAACGGAAACGGTACCCGTTCCCCCTTCCCGGGTAACGCTCTGCATCATTTCCCGGATCTGCAGCGCCGTCTTCTTCTGGATGACCCTCCGGAGGGAAGTGGCCTGGAAATGCTTCACCGACTTCCCCTGCCCGTCCAGGATGTCCCGGGCGATAACGGGCTGTGCGTATTCCCCGCCGTTCGCAATGCACGCAACCGCCGTGGTCAGTTGAAGCGCCGTCACGCCGATGCCCTGCCCGAAACCGATCGTCGCCAGGTCGATGGGGCGCCAGCGCTTGGAGGGCCGCACCAGGCCCCGTACCTCTCCGGGAAGAGCGATCCCGCTGTCGGCGCCGAAGCCGAAGCCCTTGATATAGCGGTTGTAGCGTTCATTGCCCAGCAGCAGCGCCAGTTTGCCCGCACCGATGTTGCTCGAATACTTGATCACCTCCGACGCCGTGAGCCACCCGTATGGGTGCGTGTCCCGGATGACATGTCCGGCGAGCGGCCCTTTACCGTTCTCGCAGAACACCTTGTCCTTCTCTCGAACGACGTTTTCCTCGAGCGCCGCGCTCATCAGGATCACCTTGAAGGTGGAACCCGGTTCGAAGGAGTCCGTGATGACGCGGTTGCGATACAGTTCAGGGCTGCGTTTCTCGCTGAGGTTCGGATCGAAAAAGGGCCAATTGGCCATCGCGAGGACCTCGAAGGTATTCGGGTCCATGACGACGACTTCCCCGGCCCTGGCTTTGTATTGATTGACGGCTTTCTCCAGTTCGTACTCGCAGAGGTATTGCAGGAATGCGTCGATCGTGAGCCGCAGGCCGAAGCTTTCAGAGGGTTCGGGCGGGGGGGTGGACTGCAGCCAGAGACACTTCCTCACACCGTCGCGCATCTGGCCTACCGGGGTGCTTTTCTCCCTGAGGATTTCATCAAAGGACTTTTCGACGCCCTCCATCCCGTAGCCGTCCAGGCCGACAAAGCCGAGGACCTGGCCCGCAACCTGCCGATAGGGATAGAAGCGCTTGTACTCGTCGACCAAATTGAGCGCTTTGGTTTTCAGACTTTCGACGGCCGCCGCCTGCTGATCCGTGAGCTGGCGTTTCACGCACGTATACTGCTTGCCACAGGTCAATCTCTTTTCAACGAACCCCGGCTGCTCGCCCAGGATGGGGGCCAGCCGCCTAGCCGTCGCTTTCGCATTGTCGAGCTGCGAGTTGGACGAAAACAAGGTCCTCTGCGGAACGGAAAAGGACAACAGCCGCCCATGGACATCGTAAATCGAGCCTCGATAACTCGTAACGCGCAAGGACGTTTCCGTCTGGGCACGAGCCCTGTCCACCCAGACCTGGTGTTCGAAGACCTGCAGGCAGAACGCCTTGCAGACGACGGCCCCCAATCCGATGAGGACGAGCCCGTTAAACACCAGGCAACACCGCAGGTACCGCGTATGCAGCGATTTCCGAGAATCGCGCCGCTCCATCAGCCGCCCCTTTTAACTCATCTGGAGGTTCAGCGCATTAAAAACTTTTGATCCGCCCTGGGCGGATTCAGCCCGAACTGATTCTTTCCCACCTCTTCAAGCTTGAACGGATCCTCGAATCGAACCCACTCCAGGCGAAGTTTACGTTGAATCGCAAGTAGTTTGTCGTATTCTTCGTGAAGTTTTGCCAAACGATAACCGTTCTGGACTTGCTCTATATATATCCATACATAAAAAATTGCACCTGCAACGAACGAGATCCCCAGGATTGCCGCCAGGGACAGCCAGACCCAAAGGCCGGTATGAGGCTTCCTGGCTGCCTTCTGTTCGAATTCGGCTCCGGGCCTGATCTTTTCCACCCCATCATCCTCCCGGGATGCAATCCCTTCGCCCCACGGAAGGTCTCTTCCCTCCGAGATCCAACTGCCCGGCTTCTACGGCCGGTCAGCACTTTTCCACGGCCCGCAGGCGTGCGCTTCGCGCCCTCGGGTTGCTTTCGACTTCTTCTGGGGCAGGCCGCAGCACTTTCCTGACGAGCAACCGCCCGAGAGGTTTTCCCTCGCAGCGGCACTGAATGGCGTCGGCGGGACAGCGACACGACCTGGCCCATTCCCTGAATTTCACCTTCACCATCCGGTCCTCCAAAGAGTGAAAGGACACGATGCACAACCGCCCGCCGGGCTTCAGCACTTCCAGGGCACCGTCGAGGAACCTTCCCAGTGCGTCCTGCTCCCGGTTCACCGCCAGGCGCAACGCCTGGAACGATCGGGTAGCGGGATGAATCCGTGCGCTGTCCCGGGTCTTGGGAACGGCACCCCGGATCAACTCCGCCAGTTCCCCCGTGCGCGAAAACGGCTGCTGCTTCCTGCGCGCGACGATGGCGCCGGCAATGCGGCGGGACCACCTTTCCTCCCCGAAACGGTAAATCACGTCGGCAAGTTCTTTCTCCGGGAGCGAGTTCACCAGGTCCGCGGCCGTCTCCCCCCGACTGCGGTCCATGCGCATGTCGAGAGGCCCGTCCAGGCTGAAGCTGAACCCACGCAAAGGGTCGTCCAACTGGTAACTGGAGATTCCCAGGTCCAGCACGATGCCGTCCACGGTGACGATATTCAATCTTTTCAATATGATGGGAAGGTCAGCAAAGCTGGCACGTTCGAGAACCAATCTTTCCCGAAACCGATCAAGTCTACGGCGCACGCGGTCGATGGCATCCCCGTCCCAGTCCAGCCCGATCAGGAACCCGTCGGGCGCGCTCGCATCGAGGATGGCTTCCGCGTACCCCCCTCCTCCGATCGTTCCATCCACATAGACCCCTCCCGAGCGGCACCCGAGCAGTTCCACGGCGGGGTCTCGCATCACGGGCACGTGTTCGAGAGAATTCGGGCTGTTCATGACTCTATAGCCCGGTTCCGGCAACAATACCCATTATCTGCTGATACTGTTCAACGTCCCAGCGGGTGTGTTTTTCCCAAGCCGTTTTGTTCCAGATCTCAAAACTGGTGAGCATTCCCGCCAGGACAATTTCATCCTGCCCCAGGGCGGCCTTTTCTCTCAGAACAGGAGGGATCAGGATTCGGCCTTGATTATCGAACTCACACTCCTCGGCACCGGAAATGAAAAACCTCATGAACGCCCGCTGCTGAGGATCGACCTGAGAAAACGATTCGACCTTCGTCTCGATCCTTTCCCAGATTTCAGGAGGATACGCCACTAGACACTCCTCCAGCATTGTGATAATCAGAGCATCCGAATAATGGTTTACCAAGACCTCGCGAAACTTCGTAGGAATGCGTAGTCGCCCCTTGGCATCCAGGCGAGTGACTGACTGGCCTCTAAAATAAGGTTTGTTCAGTACTCCCACTTTTTACCTCGCATTCCCACATTTTCCCACTTGGACGGTTTTATCACCCCTAAATCGGCCTTGTCAAACTCATTTGCGTGTATCGCAAAGAAAAATTTACCCCCTCGCCCCTGGTCCCGCAGATGCTCGCCCAGTCCAGTTCCGCATCCGGTTCCCACTGTGAATGGGGCCGTTTTTCTTGCCCGGTTGGCAAAAAAGTGCAAGAAAACACGATACACGAACCGATTCCCGACCCGAAAAGGCCCCCTTCCCTTTCTGCAAAACCTCTTTTCAGTCTTTCCCGGCCGGGGGAAGGCAAGCAGGAAATGAAAATTCTTCGAGGGAGGAACCGGAATCACTTCCCCGGGGCGAAACCGCATTACCTGTTTCAGCAGGTTTACCGGCGGGGTGAGGGGGAAAGCAGTTCCGCATTTCTATTGCATCGCCCCGGGCGCCATGTTAAAAAAGGTTTGGATTGCGGCATGCCTGCCAGGTATGTCGGCCAAACCAGAAAGCCTCTGCTTCAACCCCTAAGGCCTTTCCTCCAGACAGCAGAGGCTTTTTTCATGCAAACCCCGAAAAGCGACGGAAGAAGGCCGCACGATGCAGCCAGGCGATGAAACCATCCTCAAGATCACCAAGGAAATCATCATCAAGTTCATCGAATCGGGGCGCGTCTCGACAACCAATTTCGACGAGCAGTTCAAGAGCATCTACTGGACGATCAAAAGCACGGTCGTGAACGCGCGCATCGCCGACATCGATCCAGAACGCCCTTCCGGTGCACGGAACGACGATTCCGAGGAGATTTAGCGTTTCGTGGAGGGGAAAAACGGGACCGGCCGGGGCTCGCTGGCCCTGGCGGCAGGCAGGCGGGTGCGTGTTGCGGCCGGGCGCGGACCGGCAGATTCTCACCAGCCCGCACCCGGAATGGAACGCTTTCTCAGGCAGCCTTGTTCTTTTCGAGGTAGTCGAAAATATCTTTCACGGTGCGAATGCTTTCCGCATCCTCATCGGGGATTTCCAGGTCAAAAGCCTCTTCGAGAGCCATAACCAGTTCGACGACGTCCAGGGAATCGGCGCCCAGATCGTCCACCACGTTCGCTTCGGCCGTTACGATTTCCTTGTCCACGCCCAACTGGTTGGCGATGATATCGATGATCTTGGCCTGCACTGCACTTTTATCCATTTGTTTCCTCCTGATCGATGCATTTCATCTGTAAGTCCACGTTCGACCTGTTCACAAAACCGTAGAAGAGCACTTCCACAACACCGGGGAGTTCTTCCACCAGCGAATAGGAGCAGTCCCGGGCGAGCCACTTCTGAATGACCCCGTGGACAAACCCCATGACTCCGTAGAAGACCGTCTGAAAATCCACATCCTTGAGCGCGCCCTGCTGGCTGGCTCCATAGATCTTCCGCTTCAGCAGGGGAATGCGGCGCATGACCTTCTTCAAATAGAGGTCCTGGACCTGGCCGCCGACGTCCAGCCGTTCCTGGACGATGAGCCGGTAGAGGTGCTGGTTGCGATCAAAGAACTCGAAGTAGATGCGCAAGTACTTTGTGATCATCGTCAGCACGTCGTCCTGACCGTCCAGGATAGCGATGGCGTTCCGTTCGAGTTCCTCCAGGCGCAGGCGCACCAGTTCGTTGAAGAGGGTCTCCTTGTTCGCGAAATAGCGATAAAGGGTCCCTTTCCCGACGTCTGCCCGCTCCGCGATCTCATCCACTGTGGCGAGGTGAAATCCCTTTTCGGAAAAGACCTCCAGGGCCGCAGCGAGGATCTTGTCCTTGGAGGAATGCCTGGAGCCGGCCCGGGAGCCATCGTCCGTTTCGGAGACGACCGCATCGAGGACCGCAGCGTAGAACTTTTCCGGCCGGATGCGGTTCTTTTCGGCCACCTCCCGCAAGGCTTCAATGAGGTCGGAGAGGGGAAACCGTTGCGGCAGGAGCCCGTGCCTTCCCATGTCCCGGGCCGCCAGGACACAGGCGACCATCTCCTCCAGGATCTCCTCCCCGGAGCGATCCGGCTGCACGCAGCACTCGGCCATCCTGCGGACGACTTCCGGCCGGGCGTTCTTCCGGCCGAGGCTCTTGAGCAGTTCTTTGAAGACCTGCTGATTGTGTTCTTTCGCGATACCCTGCATGCCCCCCCTTATCTGACGGACTGGTCAGTCATAAATCATACACACAGGGCAAAGTCAAGAGAAAGATGGGGCGCGGAGGAGTTGAAAAAGAACGCCAAAATCGGAAAAACAAAGAGGATCAGAGGCTGGGAACGTAGATGGGGCAGGCCGTTCCGCCGGTCCGGTCGAGAGCCCTCCGGATGACCTCCCGGGCGCCTGCGGTCAGGCTGTACCCGGAAAGCTCATGGAGCGGGACGAAGCGGCAGTCGAGAGCGTCACTTGCCGCAAGCGGTTCGCCCTGTTTCGCTTCACAGAGAAAATCCAGGAGGATATAATGGTATTCTATAGTGCCGGAAGCGTCGGGAATCACACGGTCCAGGGCCGCCACCAGGTCCACGACCTTCACTTCCAGTCCGGACTCTTCGGCGACTTCGCGACATACCGCCCCTTCCAGGCTCTCGCCCAGTTCCACCAGGCCGCCCGGCAGGGACCATTTGCCGTAGGCAGGTTCCGTGCCTCTTCGAACGAGAAGCACCCGATCCCCGCGAAACACCACCGCGCCCACCCCGACCAGGGGACATTCAGGATAACGCCGGTTCATCGTCAGGTTTCTCCCGGGAGGGCCTCCATTCAGGGTTTGCAGACCCGGCACGGACGGAAGCCCAGTTCCAGGCATTCCCACCGCGTCTTGTAGCGCACCAGGTTCTTCCGCGCCGTATCGCGCCCCAGGGGGCAATCGGGGCGGTGGAAGGCGTAGCTGTGAACGTTCGCGAAATACTGTTCCGCGGGTTTGACTTCGCAACTTCCCCACATCCCCGCGCGCCGCCGCACGGCTTCCCGCTGGAGTTCAACGAACTCCCCGAGACGCCGCAAGCCCCTCGCGGGGCGATATACCCAGGCGAGGCCCGACCGCAGCAACTCGGCATTGGCGCAACGGCCGTCGGGCAGGAACACATAGGCCAGCACGCGCCCGTAATCGTCCACCCGCTCCTTTTCGTATTCCAGCCGGACCTTTTTGTGGAGGACCATTTCCGCGTTCATTTTCTTCGCCTCGGGGCCACAACAGTCCGCCGGGGCGCCGTGGCGACCGGTTTCCGGGCAGTCGACCCCAAGGTAGCGGACTTTTTCCCCGGTATCCAGCAGAATCGTATCTCCGTCGATCACCGCCTTTACGACGGCGCTCGACGGATACACGCCGGGGCGACTGCACCCGCCGTACAGGACGGCCGCCAGCAGGCAGGCCGCCAGGAAAAAACGGACAGAAATGCGCCCCGGAGCGGACGCATCCCCATCCATCCTCATGCACGCCCTCCTGCATCAACCGGCGGGGAGGCGGCCGGCTCGTCTTCGGCTTCATCCGCAGGCACGGCGGCGGAGCGGCTGCGCATGAACTTGCCGATCTGCCGCACCGCCTGCCGAATGCGGTGCTCGTTTTCCACGAGGGCCAGGCGCAGATAGCCTTCTCCCTCTTCACCGAAACCGATGCCGGGCGAAACGGCCACGTTCGCTTCCTGCATGAGGTCCAGGGAAAAAGCCATGGAACCCATACGGACGAAAGGCTCGGGGATTTTCGCCCAGACGAACATTCCCGCCTTGGGTTCCTTCACATCCCAGCCGAGGCGCCTGAGCCCCTTGCAGAGCACGTCCCGGCGCTGCTGGTAGATTCCGGCCTGGAGCTTCACATCCTCGTCGCAGTCTCTCATGGCGACGATCCCGGCTATCTGGATGGCGGAGAAGATACCGTAGTCGTAGTAGCCTTTTATCTTTGCCAGCCCCTGGATCATCTCCCGGTTTCCCACGCAGTAGCCGATGCGCCATCCGGCCATGTTGTACGACTTGGAAAAGGATCCGAACTCCACGCCCACATCCCTAGCCCCGGGGATTTCCAGGAAGCTCGGGGCCACATAGCCGTCGAAGGTGATCTTGGAGTACGCGAAGTCGTGAAGAATCATGAACCGGTACTTGCGGGCAAGTTTGACCACCTCTCTGTAAAGGTCCGTGCTCGCGACTATGGAGGTCGGATTGTGCGGATAGTTCAGGATGAGGAGCTTGGGGGTGGGATAGAGCGATTCGCACATGGCGGCAATGCGGCTCAGGAACAGTTCCTCGGGGGCGAGCGGGATGCGGATCACGTTGCCGCCGGCGATGATGGTTGCGTAAATATGGACAGGAAACGCCGGAGTGGGCACCAACACCGTATCGCCGGGTCCCACCAGGGCGAGGCACAGGTGCGATATCCCTTCCTTGGACCCGATGGTGCCGATCACTTCCGTTTCGCTGTCCAGGTCGACGCCGTAATCCCTCGCATAGTAGCGGGAGATCTCCCGCCTGAGGTTCTTCATTCCCATGGCCACGGGATACCGGTGGCTCTTGGGGTCCTGCACCACCTCGCAGAGTTTGCGGGTGACCACTTCGGGCGCCGGGTCGGTCGGGTTTCCCATTCCGAGGTCGATCACATCGTCGCCCCTGCTGCGCTTGTCCATGCGCATCTTGTTGATCATCCCGAAAAGGTACGGCGGCAGGTGGTCCATCCGCTGGGCAAATCTGATAATGGAATTTTCCGGCATTTCACTCTCCTCGTTATTCATATGGATAACATATACCCCAAAAAAACAAAAACCCCGGACCGACCGTCCCGGGGTTGAGGAAACCATGGGCCGGCGGATCCAGCCCATGGCGTGTAGCGGAAAATCCAGTTCAGAAGTGAGTCAAACCGCTGACCGACGCCCAGGCTGTCCTGCTTGCGGCGGCCGCGGCTGCGCTTTTGAATTCGTTTATGGAAAATCGTCCCTTCGCCACGGTTTCTCCTTTGTAGACAACTCCTTAAAGCATATGGCGGTACTTGTCAATGGGTCCTTTGGCTTGTGATTTTTATTACAATAACGGAGGGGCTTTCGGAGCCGTTCAGACGAATTTCCCGGGGGCCGTTTCTCCACAAAAGGCTTGACGATGCGAGGAGGCATGCTATTCTTTTCCAGGAATAGGGACCGAATAATTGACTTGGCCCGCCCGTTTCAATCCCGTCCTTTTGGGAGGTCTTTTCCCGCAGGTTGTAGAAAAATGTAGCGATGCCGGCTATTTTCAGCCTCACCCCACCCGGGGGAGGACATATCGGGTAAGGTGGCGGCTGCTTGTCCGGCGGACGGATCGGCCGTCCGGATGGAAATCCGGATGGAGGCGGGCGGAACGTGACCGGAAGTGCTTTAAGGGAGGCGAACGAAGCTTCCGGCGCGAGGCGTACCGGTCCCCGTTTCATCCACACCGAAACAAGTTTCCGTGAAACCATCCGGAGGAATTTCTCATGGGCTATCGATACTGGAAGCTCGCAGCCTTGCTTTTTCTATTGCTGACGGGCTGTTTCCTTCTCCCTCACACCCATGCCCAATCGGACCAGCCGCCGTCCCAGGAAGCAGAACCCGCCCAGGGGGCATCTTCCGATCCGTCTTCCCTCAAGCTTGGGCTCGTCCAGTCGATGATGTGCGAGAAAGTCGAAAACCTGAACCCCATCCGGCAAGCCATTACGTTTTCCGTCGCGGCGGGGCAGGTTTGCTGCTTCACATCCTTCGACCCGGTTCTCCAGCCCACCCTCGTGTATCACCGCTGGTATCACCGCGACGAACTCAGCACGCAGACGCGGCTGAGGCTATATCCTCCCAAATGGGCCACTTACAGCGTGATCCAACTTCGAGAAACCGACAAGGGACCATGGCGGGTCGAGATTACCGACCAGAACGGCCACGTTTTCGATGTGCTGCGCTTCAGCATCGTAGATTGACGCACTATGACACATTTCCTGATATTTCTGGCAAGCATCCACTGGCAGGACCTCGTAGACATCATCATCAACAGCTACATCCTGTTCCGCGTCTACGTGCTGTTCCAAGGCACCAACGCCTTTCGCGTGCTGGTGGGGATCACTTCGCTCTGGATCCTGCAAGAGGTTGCCGCCTCCATCGGGCTCATCCTGACGAGCTGGGCCATACGCGGCATCACGGCGGCCGCGGCCATCATCATCATCGTGGTATTTCGAAACGAAATCCGGGCCGCCCTGCAGGCCAGGAATCTGAAGACCTTCCTTTGGGGAACGCCGGCCAGGGAACAGATTTCCCCGCTGGAGACGGTCGCGGAGAGCCTTTTCCAGATGGGAAAGAAGCGCATCGGCGCCCTGATCGTATTTCCCGGAAAGGAGGATCTCTCCGAGGTGATTCACGGGGGGATTCCCTGGAACGGCACCATCTCCCAGGAGATGCTGATGAGCGTCTTCTGGCCCAACAACCCCGTGCACGACGGCGCCGCGATCATCCATGGGGACAAGGTGGTGGAGGTGGGGGTTTTGCTTCCGCTCTCCCAGCGCCAGGATCTCCCGTCCTTTTACGGCACCCGGCACCGCGCTGCCGCCGGCCTGGCGGAGCGCAGCGACGCGATGGTGGTCGCCGTATCCGAGGAACGGGGCCGGGTGACCGTCGCCAAGGACAACTGGATGAAGCCGCTGGCGCGGGCGGAGGAACTCGTCATTCTCCTGAGACGTCACTTGAACATGCCGGAGAAGGTTACGGAACAGCAGCAGAGGCGGGAGAAAGTCAGGCTCTCGCTGGCCGCGGCGCTTTCCCTGCTGGTCATGACGGGCATCTGGTTCGGATTTACCAGGAGCCAGGACACGATCATCGCTCTCAACGTGCCCGTTGAATTCGTCAACCGGCCTCCGAATTTCGAAATCCTGGATACGTCCATGGATGAAGCAAGGCTTCAGCTCTACGGTTCGAGCGCCCTGATCAAGTCGCTCCAGAAGGGGCAGGTGCAGGTGCGCGTGGATCTCAACAAGGCGGTGGAGGGGCACAACGTCTTCCCGATCACGCAGGACAACATCGTGCTGCCCCCGGGAGTGTTCCTCAACAAGGTGCAACCGCCGACCATCGACGTGACCCTCGACATCCCCGTCTCCAAGGAGATGCCGGTCCAGGTGGACTGGGTGGGCCGGCTACCCGAGAACCTTTCCATCGCCAAGGCCAGCGTGGCCCCCGATGCGATCAAGGTCGTGGGCGGAAGCAAAATCCTGGAGAAGGTCAGCACGATCTACACCGCGCCCGTCCGGCTGGACAACCTGACGAAGTCGGGCACCGTCAGCACGACGCTCGTGCTCATACCGCCCTCCCTCAAGCTTCCCACCGGCGTCACCGACCGGGTGACCGTCAATTACATCGTCGAGGAAAAGAAAACGGGGGACCGGAAATAGTCCGGTCCCGCCCGTTCATGCCCTGCCGAAAAGACGGCTCATCGCCGCGAGTTCCTCCTCGACGGCCGGGGTGAGTTGTTCGGGCTTCACGCGCCAGCCCCAGTTTCCGAAAGCCACCGAGGGCATGTTCATCCGCGCGTCCTCTCCCAGTCCCAGGACATCCTGCATGGGCGTGATCGCCGTGTCGGCAACCGACATCATGGCGAGCCTCAGGAGATCCCGGTGCACGCTGTCTTTGGCCGGAGACCTGCCCAGGTATTCCGCGAGCAGTTCCTTCCCCCTGTCGTCCAGGTCGTTTTCGAACCATCCGCGAGTCGTATTGTTGTCGTGGGTCCCCGTGTATACGACGCAGTTGGGCTCGTGATTGTGCGGTGCGTAGGGATTGATCGGAAGATCCTCCCCGAAGGCGAAATGAAGCAGCTTCATGCCCGGGAATCCGTAGGCGGTCATGACTTGCCGGACGTCCGGAGTGATGACTCCCAGGTCTTCCGCGATGACCGGCAGGTGGGGAAAACGCTTGAGAAGCGTATCGAAAAAGTCCCGGACGGGCACATTCACCCATTCTCCGCGAATCGCGGTCTTCTCCGAAGCCGCGACCTCCCAGTAGGCCACAAAGCCCCTGAAATGATCCAGCCGGGTCATGTCGAAGAGCCTGAGGTTGTGTTCGATGCGTAAAAGCCACCAGGAGTAGCCGGCCCGGCCGAGCGCTTCCCAGTCGTAGACCGGATTGCCCCACAACTGGCCGGTTTCGCTGAAATAATCCGGTGGAACCCCCGCAACGAAAAGAGGATTCCGCTCCGCGTCCAGTTTGAAGTTGCCAGGATTCGCCCACACGTCCGAACTGTCGTAGCTCACGTAGATGGGTATATCCCCGACGATCTGGATCTTGCGGCCGTTGCAGTACCTCTTCAACCCGAACCATTGCTTGAAAAACAGGAACTGGAAGAACTTCTCCATTTCCGAGCGTTCCTTCAGTTGCTCCCTGCTCTCCCGAAGCGCCGTTTCCTCCCTGTTCCTGTACGGAGCGGGCCAATCGCACCACGAGAGGCCGCCGAACCGCTCCTTCAGACTGACGAACAGGGCATAATCATCCAGCCAGTATGCATTTTCCTTGCAGAACTCCCGGAAGTCGCAGTCTCCCCCCAGGCGGGCCCAGTAACGCCCGAAAGCACGCTTGAGGAGCCGGTGCTTGTACCCTGCGACCTTCTCGAAGTCCACGCGGCCGGCCGGGAACTGCGGGCAGTCCATGGTGTCGACCTTCACCAGGTAGCCTTCTTCCACCAGCAATTCCGGGCTGATGAACAGCGGGTTTCCCGCGAACGCTGAGTAGCTGCAATAGGGGGAATTTCCGCAGGCTTCCGATGTGGGACTCAGGGGCAGCACCTGCCAGATGCTCTGGGCGGCGGCGCCCAGGAAATCGGCAAACCGGCGGGCCCCCGGCCCGAGGTCTCCGATTCCGAAGGGAGACGGCAGGGAGGTCAGATGGAGGAGTATTCCACTTCTTCTGGTATGCATCATGCGCCCGCCTTCCCGGGCGCATCCCACCCGCGTTTTTTCGTCAAATCCGTCATTTCAGCCCCTCGCTCTTGAGATAGACGACACCAAGCGGCGGAAGGACGATGGAAATCGAGTAAAACTTCCCGTGCGAGGGAATCGGGACGGCCTCGACCCCTCCGAGATTACCCTGCCCGCTCCCTCCGTACATCCGGGCATCGCTGTTCAGCACCTCTTTCCAATAGCCTCCACGCGGCACGCCCACCCGGTAATTCAGCCTGGGTACGGGCGTGGAGTTCATCGCCACCAGTACCAGGTCTTCGGTGGTGCGGCCCTTCCTCATGAAAGCGATCACGCTCGAATCCGCATCGCGAAAATCGACCCATTCGAAACCTTCGTAACTGAAGTCCACCTCGTGCATGGCACGTTCGGCCCGGTACAGCCCGTTCAGGTCCTGGATCCAGCGGTGGAGGCCCTTGTGGAGAGGATGCTCGAAAAGGTTCCAGTCGAGGCTCTTCTCGTGATACCACTCGTCCCACTGACCAAACTCTCCACCCATGAAAAGCAGCTTCTTGCCCGGATGCCCGTACATATAGCCAAAGAGAAGACGCATGTTGGCAAACTTCTGCCAGTCGTCGCCCGGCATTCTCTGGATGAGCGAACCCTTGCCGTACACCACTTCGTCGTGGGAAAGGGGCAGGATGAAATTCTCGAAAAATGCGTACCATATGCTGAAGGTAAGCTGGTTCTGGTGGTATTTTCTGAAAACCGGCTCTTTGGAAAAGTAGTCCAGCGTGTCGTGCATCCAGCCCATGTTCCATTTCAGGCCGAACCCGAGGCCACCGACGTACACGGGCCGGGACACCATGGGCCATGCCGTCGATTCTTCGGCGATCGTCTGCACGTCGGGGTGCTTCTCGTAGATCACTTCGTTGAAACGCCTCAGGAACTCGATCGCCTCGATGTTTTCCCTTCCGCCGAACTTGTTCGGGATCCATTCGCCCTCCTCGCGGGCATAGTCCAGGTAAAGCATGGAGGCGACCGCATCGACCCGCAGGCAGTCCGCGTGGTACCGCTCGAGCCAGAAGAGGGCGCTGCTGATGAGGAACGACCGGACTTCCCACCGCCCGTGGTTGAAAATGTAGCTATTCCATTCGGGGTGGAATCCTTTGCGGGGGTCGGAATGCTCGTAGAGGTTGGTGCCGTCGAAGTAGACGAGGCCGTGCTCGTCGCTGGGGAAATGAGAGGGAACCCAGTCGAGTATCACGCCTATGCCGTACTGGTGGAACCGGTCGATCAGGAACATGAGATCCTGCGGCGTGCCGTAGCGGGACGTGGGCGCGAAGTAGCCCACCGTCTGATAGCCCCAGGAACCGTAGAACGGGTGCTCCATGACGGGCAGGAATTCCACATGGGTGAACCCGGCGTCCTTCACGTATCCGGGCAGATAGTCCGCCATCTCCCGGTAGGAAAGGGACCTGTTTCCGTCCTCCGGGATTCTCCGCCACGACCCGAGATGGACTTCATAGACGGATACCGGCGCATCCAGGGCGTTGGCGCGCGCCCGCCCCCTCAGCCATTCCCCGTCGCCCCAGGAATAGTCCATGTCCCACACGATGGAACCGGTCTTCGGAGGCGTCTCCCAATGGAACGCGTAGGGGTCTCCCTTGTTCACCCGGTAGCCGTTGTGCCGGGAGCGGATATGATACTTGTAAATGGTTCCCCGCCCCAACCCGGGCACGAAACCTTCCCAGATCCCCGATCCGTCCCACCGGACCCTCAGCGGATGGGATTCGTTGTTCCACCCGTTGAAGTCGCCGATGACGGAGACTCTTTCGGCATTGGGAGCCCACACCGCGAAGTGCGTCCCGTCCATGCCGTTTACGTTCGTGATATGGGAACCGAGCTTCCGGTAGAGCATGAAATGACTGCCCTGCTTGAAGAGGAAGATGTCGTGCTCGGTCAGCAGACTGCCCTCATAGATCACGTTCACATGATCCGCCATGATTTGCCCCTTTCTCTCCTTCACCCGCCCGAACTGTGGACAGATGCAAGCCCGCTATTTACCCCACAGGAAATACCCGGTTCCTCTGACCGGGATCATGATCCATTCCGGGCGATTATTCAATTCATATCCGAGTTCGTGTGTCGCTTTGTCAAGCAGATATGCAATGTCTTCCGGCCACTGGTTGGCTTCGGCAAGGAGCACGCGGTCCTTGTGCTTGCCGTCCACGTAGCGCCTCATGCTCCGCAAAAATTCGCAGGTCTCCGGAAGGTTCTCGCAGTTCGTGCCTCCCCTCTCGCAGAGGTACGGCACGGCGTCCAGGCGTACGCCATCCATCGACGCCGTGCCGCATCCAAAAGCCGATGCCGCGAAACATGGCCCCACAGAAAAACTCCTGCCCTCAATATAAGGAAGGTCCCACTCGATGCAACACAGCCGCCGGGGTCCGCATCGGAGGAAAATCCGGTGGCACCTCCGGGTATGTTTCAGCCGTGAAAAAGCGAAAGGAGCGGGAAAATCGTCCGCCCCTCTCATGGACTCGGAAAATGAATCGGAAAAACGGGGTGATCCAGCCAGGCACAACCACCCGCCCAGCCGGCTTCGGTGCGGGCCGTGCGGGCCGCCGCCCGCGTTTCAGCTTTTTTTCTTCATGGACTTCTTGCCGCCGAGAATGCCTCCGACCGCCCCGCCCAGCGTGTCTTCAACCGCCTTTCCGGCTTCCCTGACCGTCTCCCCAGGACTGCGTCCTTGACGGAGCCGAGGGTGTCGGAAATCCCGCTGACGTTCACATCCGCGGAAGTTCCCGCCCCCAGCGCCGCTTCCCGGTACTATCCGGCCTCGGCACCGCTCTCCCGGGAACCCTTAACGCTTTCGCGCACCCCCTGGGTGCTCTCGAAATGCTGCGCCTCCTCTTCCGTCAACTCATGGCCCGTAACCCTGGGCCACTCGGTCGGAAGCCGGTCCGTCCAGACATCCCCGCCACCCCCCAGCATATCGGCGTAGGAATCGATGCCCAGTTCGGTCATGAACAGAGGACGCTTCTGCTTCTTCAGTTCGCTGATATTCAGGCTGACGTTTTCCATAGGAAAACCTCCGTGTAAATTCCAGACAATCAATGCCATTTCATTATTATTACCATTTCAGTTTAATAGCTGAATAAAAGTTAACCACCGAACAATCTTTGTCAATTTGAGTTATCACACTCCAGGTTCTCTGAACCCGGCCCCGGCGCGTGGATTGCGTCCGGCTCACGGTCCAGCTTCAGAAGTGCCGGGATGCCCCGGCCCCGGATAACCCCGGGCTTCGCCGAATGTTCCCGGCCGACACAGGCAACTCCGCTGTCCGTTCGCGAATCGCAGGAGGTGGCAGGCAAAGGAGAAAGACGGTGGGGTTGGACCGCAAACCGTATTCTTTGGTCCAAAGGAAACGGTTCGGGGGTTCAGGAGGTTCCGGCCGCAAATCGCCTCCTCGCGTCGTGGTTCGACGACGATGGGGTTCTTCGACAGGGAAGCAACCTCTCCGCCCGCTCCGGAAAAGATCGGGAGCGCCAGGGCGGAGAGGCCGCACAACCCCGCTATTTCGCAAAGCCGATGACGCCGCAGGCCACGCGTGCACCCGAAGCGCCGGTAGGCTGCGTCTTGAGATCATCCGCCTCCGCGTGGACGATCACTGCGCGGCCGAGAATCGATTCGGGGCCGTCGAGCTTGATGCCGGGGCTGAGCCAATCAAGACGGGCCACGCCCTTGGCATCGGCTTCAATATTTCCGAAATCTCCCGCGTGATGTTTGTCGGCCGTGGGAGCCCCATGCGGGGCACCGGTCGGATTGAAGTGCCCGCCCGCGGAACCCGCGTCGGGAGAACTGCAATCGCCGTATTCATGGATGTGAAAGCCATGGGGCCCGGGAGTGAGCCCCTGGACCTGGGCAACCACGTGTACCTTGTCTCTTTCTTTCGCGAAGGACACGGTTCCCTGTACCTTGCTTCCCTGGGTCGGCTGGAGAACGGCAATGGCCTTGCCGGCCTCTCCGTGCTTGACCGCCTGTTCCTGGGAACAACCTGCCGTTGCGAAAGCGATGACCGCCAGGATGACCACAAACACATGCACTTGCTTCATGGGTGACCCCCTTCTTTTGCGTTCCCGATTCGTCTCTGTTGCCCGACCACCCCAAGACCGGCTAGGAGATATTGCCGGAATCGGGTGTGTTGAACGGCAGCCTGGAGAGCAGCGCCATGACCCGGCAGGTGCCGGTACGCGCTGCATTGAGGAGTCCGATTCCGATCAAAACGGGGATCAGCAGCCACCCCCTCGACGTAAAGGCCCCGAGCAGCGCGCTGAGCAGTACGACCGCCCCCAGCACGAGATACACCTGCCTTTGAAGGCTCATGGACGTCTTTTCCGCCATACCCGTACCCTCCTTTTTCAAGGTCCCTGGTTTGCACTCCGGACATGAGCAGGAATAAAAGCATTCCGTGATCCCTCGTAAAGGCGTGAGGGAGAAATTATCACGCAGCGAGTTTCCTGCGCCTGAGAATGTTCCCCTGGAGCCCGATCGTCACCTCTTCGAGCGGAACGTCCTTCCCGGAGACCTCCAGGCCTTTTTTCACCATGGCCGGCAGGGCGGAACAGCACGGGACTTCCATATCCAGGACCGTCACGCTGCGGATTCCCGCTTTCTGAAAGATTTCCGCAAACTTCGCGATATAGGCCTGACCGTCGTCGAACTTCGGACAGCCGAGCAGGATCACCCTCCCCTCGAGGAAATCCCGGTGCAGGCTGGGATAGGCGACCGGGGCACAGTCGGCGGCCACGAGAAGGTCCGCCCCTTTGAGGAACGGGGCGGTTGCGGGAACGAGGCGGATCTGCACAGGCCAGTGGGAAAGAGTCGAGGGACCGGACTCGCCGGCCGGCTTTCCTGCATCTCCGGTAATCACCTTGAACGTGCGGATGTTCGCCGCAGGGCATCCACAGGGCATCTTTTCATGCTCCGCCGCCTTCTGCCCCTCACTGGCCTTCAGGTGTTCCTCCACCGCTTCCGGGTCGAAGTCCTTGGCGGTGCGTTCGACGATCTTCAGCGCTCCCTGAGGGCACTCCCCGAGGCAGGCGCCGAGCCCGTCGCAGTAGTTTTCCGAGATCAGCCGCGCCTTTCCGTCAACAATCCGGATGGCACCCTCGGCGCAGGAAGTCACGCACTGCCCGCAGCCGTCGCAGAGTTCCTCATCGATTTCAATGATTTTTCGAACGGATTTCATAAGAGTTCTCCTCGTTCCGAACCTGCCGTGAATATGTTCTCGGGTGTCAGCGGCCTCCAGCGCGCGTCCTCACCCGTTCTCTGCTTCGTTCAACGGCGGCCCGGCATCGTCGCCGCTTCGGCCGCCGGTGGTCATGTCCCGTGCAAGCCTCCTTCCCGCCCCGGTCAGGAGGTCCTGCACGATCCGTTCGCACGACGCAACCGAGGGATCTTCCTTAATGATTTCTTCCAACCCGGCGAGAAGGATTGCGTCGTGAACACATTTGAATTCGATCGACTCCGTTTCCCTGGGCCGACGCACACGTCCGACGATTTCGACGACCGCCTGCGTGAGATCCGCCCGCGCCCCCAGGCCGGCAAGAATTTCCCGGGCAAGGGAGGGGGTTTTTTCTTCGCTTCCGCCGATATCGTGGAGGTACGCGGCGGAGAGCACCACTGCCGGATCGCCCTTCTCTTCCAGGACGATCCGTTCCGCAAAACGGGCCACCCGCACCGCACGGCCGATACGCCGGAAGTCCTGTTTGAACGTCCGTTTCATCTCGACGGCCACGCGGTCCTTGAGGAGGTTTTCCCTCTGGGCCGCCAGCGCCGGGGAAAGTTCCCCCAGGCACTGCTCGGCATACCGACAATAGGCGGCGCACCCAAAATCCATGCGGGGGTTGAGCACCTTGGCGCCGCATCCCCTGCACCGCCTCGATGATTCGTCTTTGAAGAATTCCACCGGGCGTCCGCAGTGCGGGCAGTCCGCCTCGAAAATGGCTCCAGGCTCCCAATATCGACTGTCCTGTCCAGGGCATTTCATCTTTTTTCTCCTCTACGCAGCCCGGTAGAACCCGCTTTCATCGCCAGCGCCCGTCCATCAGCCCAGGATCGCCTTCAGGTCTTCGTCGGGCGTCGTGATGGGTTTGATGTCGAAATTCTTCACCAGGACGTTCAGCACGTTCGGGCTCGTGAAAGCCGGAAGGGAAGGACCCAGCCGGATGTTCCTGATTCCGAGGTGGAGCAGTGTGAGCAGGATCGCCACCGCCTTCTGTTCGTACCACGAGAGCACCAGGGACAGGGGCAGTTCGTTCACGCTCACGCCGAACGCCTTGGAAAGCGCGATGGCGATCTGGATCGCCGAGTAGGCGTCGTTGCACTGTCCGACGTCCATGAGCCGCGGCAATCCCAGTATGGAACCCAGGTCCTTGTCGAAGAACCGGAACTTGCCGCAGGCCAGGGTCAGGACGACGCAGTCCCGGGGGACCTTCTCGACGAATTCCGTGTAGTAGTTGCGGCCCGGCTTGGCGCCGTCGCAGCCGGCCACCAGGAAGAAGTGCCTGATGTCCTTGTTCTTCACCGCTTCGATCACCTTGTCCGCCACGCTCATCACGGTGTTCCGGCCAAACCCGACCGTAACCGTCTTCCCGTTCAGGTCTTCCTGGAAGCCGGGCAGTTCGAGCGCCTTCCGGATCACCGGGGTGAAGTCTCGGTCGGCAATGTGCGGTACGTTCGGCCAGCCCACCATGCCCGACGTGAAGATGTTTCCCGTGTAGGCCGCCTGGGGCCTCTGGATGCAGTTGGTGGTCATGAGGATCGCTCCGGGGAACCTGGAGAATTCGCTCTGCTGATTCTGCCAGGCCGTCCCGTAGTGGCCATAGAAATGAGGGTACTTCTTCAGCCCGGGATAGCCGTGAGTCGGCAGCATTTCCCCGTGCGTGTATACGCCGATGTCCTTGCCTTCCGTCTGCCTGAGGAGCGTCTCGAGGTCCTTGAGATCGTGGCCGGAAACCAGGATGGCGTGCCCCTTCCGGTGCCCCAGAGGAACGGGGGTGGGCACGGGATGGCCGTAGGTCCCCGTATTGGCCGCGTCGAGAAGTTCCATGGCCCTCAGGTTGATTCCCCCGCATTTCAGGACCAGGCCCAGGAAGTCGTCCAAACCCAGGCTCTTGTTCAACGTCGCTGCGAGCGCCTCGTGAAGAAAGGCGTACACGGCGTCGTCTTCGTGTCCGAGGATGCGGGCATGGTCGGTATAGGCAGCAATGCCCTTAATCCCGAAAAGCAGCGTGTGTTCCAGGGACTGCACGTCGGGATCGGCGCCGGCGTCGGACTTCAGCCCCACCTTCTCGCCCTGCGCCACGAGCCCTTCCGGCGTGGACGCTGGGACGAAGGAAGCGGCCTCTTCCGCGGACTCCGTCTTTCCTCCGGCGGACTTGACCTTCGCCTTCAACGCTTCTCTCAAGGAGACCGCCCGGGCAATGAAGCTGTGGAAGCGGGCGGGGTCGAAGTTCACGTTCGTGAGGGTTGAAAACAGCGCTTCGGCGGTAAAGGCGTTCACTTCACGATCCACGACGCCGACTTTCCTGCCTTCGACGGCCACAAGCGCGAGCCCCTTCAGGGCGTGCACCAGCAGGTCCTGGAGCGCCGCAACGTCCGACTGCTTGCCGCACACTCCGATCTTAGTACAACCTTCCCCCTTGGCCGTCTGTTCGCACTGGTAGCAAAACATGTCTCTCTCCTTCCTGAAGGGTGGACTGAACCCCCAATTTTTGGTGAACACCGTTCTTACGACTCTTTCGTTCCTCGATGGTTGAAACTATAAGACCGCTGCCTTTCTCAGTCTTTGACTCAGATCAAGCGATCCTTGTTTTTTTCGATTTTTTTTCATCGCGTGCGCGATCCGTTCACCCGCTTCCGAAAAACGGGCCCTCGGGGGCATCGAACCGCCCAAGGTGAATTGTATCGATTCCTTCGCCCTTTTCACCGCATCCCGGTCATAGCTTGCCGGCGGTCTGGCGACCAGGCGCCTCATCCCGGATCCGCCGTGCCACTTACGCTTTGACGCAAACCGAGAGGCGGTGTATGTTTTCAGCAGTGGAGATGCGACCTTATGAGCCGAATCGATCAGATCAGCGGGGTTTCACTTTTCGGGGGGCTGCCCGAGGAGCAGATCAGGGAACTTGCCGACATAGCGGTCGAACAGAAATGCCGCAAAGGCCAGCCTCTTTTTTCGGAAGGAAGCAGGGCGACGGGCTTTTACGTCATCACTGCGGGCAGGTTCAAGATTTTCAAGCTTTCCCTGGAAGGCAAGGAACAGATCCTGCACATCTTCGGACCCGGTGAAATTTTCGGGGAAGTGCCGGTCTTCGCCGGGGGCAGGTACCCAGCCCACGCCGAAGCGCTGGAACCGGGAACGGTCCTGTTCTTTGCGCGCGACGCCTTCATCGAACTCGTGCGGCGGGAACCCGCCGTCGCCCTGAACATGCTCGGGATCCTCTCGCGGCGCCTGCGCCAGTTCACCCACCTCATCGAAGACCTCTCGCTCAGGGAAGTCCCCGGCAGGCTCGCCGCCTACCTGCTCTTCCTGAGCGACCGACGGGAGAAGGGGGCCTCCGACACTCTTGAACTCGAAATCACCAAGGGTCAACTGGCGAGCCTGCTGGGGACCATCCCTGAGACGCTCTCGCGCATTCTCGCGAGGATGACTCAAACAGGAGCCATAGAAGTCGATGGCCGCCGCATCCGGCTGCTGGACCGTGGAATCCTGGAAAGTCTCGCCGCCGGAGAAAAACTGGCCCCCTGATTCATGACATTGCGCTCAGCCGCGGCAACTGGGGATAATCCCGCGGGGGAGACATCGCCTCTCTTCCGGCAAAATCCCTATTCGCCGATGATCTTCACGAGGACACGCTTTTTCCGCCGGCCATCGAACTCTCCGTAGAAGACCTGTTCCCAGGGGCCGAGGTCCAGCCTTCCCTCCGTTACGGCAACAACGACTTCCCTGCCCATCACCTGGCGCTTCATGTGCGCGTCGGCGTTATCCTCCCCGACGTTGTGCCGGTAGCCGGAGACGGGCTCGTGAGGCGCCAGTTTTTCGAGCCAGACGTCATAGTCGTGATGCAGCCCGGGTTCGTCGTCGTTGATGAAAACGGAAGCGGTGATGTGCATGGCGTTGCAGAGCACCAGTCCTTCCCGGACGCCGCTCGCTTTCAGGCATTCCTCGACCTGCGGGGTGATGTTGATGAAGGCCCTCCGGGAGGGTACGTTGAACCAGAGTTCCTTGCGATACGATTTCATGGCGTCGGCCTTTCGAGGCGGTTCGCAGGCTTTCCGCAACGCCGCCGGAGTCGCGGAAAGCCGGAAGCAGCCCGCTCTATTTCCCCTTCTTCATCTCCATGCCCACGCTGAAGGCGGAAGCGACCCGGTCGCCCAGCCGGTGGTAGGACTTGTCGGGACCGGTACAGTAGATGAGCGGGTTCACCTTGGCGAGGTCGGGTTCACCGTTCGTCAGGCATTCTTCGGACATGTGGACTTCTTCGATCTGGCCGACGACGAGTTCGTGGCTTCCCAGGTTCAGGATGTGCACGACCCGGCATTCCAGGCTGACCGGGCACTGTTCGATCATCGGGACCGACTTGATTTTTCCGCGGAATACCGTGAATCCGCAGACGGCGACCTTATCCTCCTTGCTTCCGGAGATGATGCCGCAGTAGTCGGTTTCAACCGCCTGCTCCACGGAAGGGACGTTGACGGAAAAGGCCCCGTTTTGCTTGATCCCCTTGAGCGTGCTCCGATGGTGCTGGAGGGCGACGGTGATCATGGGCGGGTTGCTGTTCGCGATGCCGCTCCAGGCGGCGGTCATGAAGTTGGCCTTGCCGTCGACATCGGCCCCGATCAGAAACGCGGGCATGGGAAAAACCAGGGGCTGTGCTCCCAGGGCGACTTTTTTCATGATGCATCTCCTCTTTCCACTGTTCTGAATGGCCGGTTCAAAAGCGGGAAATCTCTCTCGAGCCGGAGGCCCCGCGCCTCCCCTTCCGGAAAGCCGGGCAGCCGTCGCAGTGCGACATTTTACGGTAGGAGAAGTTCGAATTGAAGTCAAGAGAGGTGCGGCGGGTGCGGCCAAACGGGCGCAGCGGGGTGCCGGATGAGGAAGAAACGGGAGAAATCAGCCGGTTTCGCATGACTTTGCGGTGCCGGAACGCCAGAAAGCCGGAATCGACAGGGGGACGGGATTTCCCGCTTGACACCGCAGCCGTTTGTTGGTAGTTAGGGGATTCCATTGCGGGAGCGCATGTGGGCCGTTAACTCAGAAGGTAGAGTATCTGCCTTTTAAGCAGAGAGTCGCAGGTTCGAGTCCTGCACGGCCCATCAAAAGCTCTTGACAACGGCGGGTGTATCCCTTAAAAAGGCACCTGTGTTTGCGTCCCCATCGTCTAGCCCGGTCCAGGACATCGGCCTTTCACGCCGACAACACCGGTTCAAATCCGGTTGGGGACGCCAAAGGAAATAACAGGGGCGCAGGCTTTGGTCTGCGACCCTTTTTTGTTTTTTGGGGACACAGTCAACAGGTCCTGATCACGAAGTATCGGCTTCAGCCCGCTCCGAACTCGCCCCTTCTGCCCAAGGAACACATGCCTCCACCGTCTGAAAGCCTTCTTTCCCTGCCTTCATTTTAATTCGTTTTGACGAATTGAAATTTATAGCCCGAAATTTCAATTCAACCTGGCTGATTCGAAAAAAGGCTCACTTCGGAAAGGGTGCAATCAGTACCCATTTTCCATTCCCGGCCTATGACACGAAGGCACCTCCAACGGCCTTACCTCTTGAACCGGCCTGGCTTCTTCAGTTCCTTCAGCCCTTTTCGGAAATCCCTGCCCATTCCCTTCGCGCCATCGAGAGCCGACGAAGCCTGCTTCGCCCCCCGGGTGAAAACGTCCCGGACGGCGCCGCTCACCTTCTTCCACTGGCCGACGGCATGGGAACCAGCCTTCCGCACTCCCTCCCCGGCCGACCCGCAGGCGCTCAAGGCCGTTCCGCCAACGGCCCGCCCGACATCCGCCACACTCCGGACGGTCGCCCCCATTCCACCCACGACCGCTCCCGTGGCCATCTTCGCCCCACGAGCGCCGGCGCCCGCGATCGAACCGCCCAGGGCGGCGAGCACCTTCTGAACCGATTCGGAGGAGATGCTGTTCAGGATGCGCGCCGCTTCCACGGCAGGGCGCTGCCTGGAGGAAAGTCCGGCAACGGTCTTCAACCCCATGCAGTTCTTCGCCACGACGCCGACCCTGCACACCAGGCCCGCGTTGGCCGACCCGCTGAGGATCGACCGGGTGAAAACCTTCGTAAACGTCTTCACGACCGGGACGTGATCCAGCACGGAGTTCGCAAACAGAGGAGAAACCAGCGCCCCCACCTGGTCGGCCAGATCGATTTCCTCGATTCCGTAGGAAATCATGGAGGCGGTCAGGACGTTACAGTAGACGTTCCACAGATCCACGGGGTTCGGCCTCTGCCCGTAGACTCTCGAAACCCTCCATATCAGGACCGCCACCTGGCAGAATACGATGATCGCGTCGAGGCGCCCGTTCTGGGAAACCGCACTTGAAACGAACACTCTTTTGGCCGTCCGCCTGATTTCTTCCTCGGCGATGCCGTCGAGAACGGCAATCGCTTCGGGAATATCCTCCAGCCTTTCCGGCCTGCACCCTCTCTCCCGCAGTTCCCTGTTCGCCTGCAGCCTTTTCAGGACGCTCTTCAGATAAGTCCGCTCCTCGCCCGGACCCGGCTTTTCCGGGAGCGTCAGGGGCTTTTGTCTCAAAAGACAGACGCCGGCGAGGTAGCAGATACACACGCCCGACAGCCCGAGCAGGAGCCACAGCGAAATCCGTCCGAGAACCGGATGGATGCCGGCCAGCAGGTTGGAAAGGACGACGACATTGTTGAGGATAAAGACTACGATGGAGAGAAAAAGCAGAAATATCGAAGCGATGAGAAGTTTAGCCTGCAGCTTTTTCATAATGAAACCCGGGCAAGGGCCTCCTGGAATGTCCGTCCGCACCCGGGCACGGAACCGCGCATGCCCGAAGCAGAGCCGCGGAAACGCCCGCCGCAGGAAGCGCGTCCAACGGCAAAGAACGGCTTCCACCAGCATAGCCGTTCGATCTTGCAGGTAATTTTAACTACCGCGGCATTATCGAGAGTAGCACAAAGAGCAGGGCAACACAAGCTGCGGGGGAACAGCCGACCGGCAGGAAGGAATTACGACGATCGATCGACAGGGAAATCGCCTGTCGGACTCCCGGCAGGGAAGCCTGGGGAGGGCGGGGCGGGAGGCGGACCCGCCCGCCCCGCTCGCATGGGCAGACCAATCACTGGGCCGGGAGTTTCTTTGCGATGGAAAACCGGAAGACCGTCCCGCACTTGCCACCCGGTTCCACCCATACCCTCCCACCGTGCCGTTCGGCTATCTCCTTCACGATCGTCAGGCCCAGCCCGGCCCCCCGGGCCGCTCCGGCATGATTCTGCCGCTGGAAGAGCCCGAAGATCTTTTCGGCGTCCGCGCCTCTCAGCCCCTCGCCGTTGTCGCTTACCGACAGGATATGATGGCTCGGCGTGTCTTCATAGCCGATCACGATCCGGCTCAGACGGCTTCCGCCGTGCTTCAACGCATTGTCCAGGAGATTCCTGAACACCCGGATGAGCGCCGTCCGGTCCGCGTGGATCACCACTTCGCACGGAGGGGCGACCCAGTCGATGCGGCGCAGACCGAAGCGGAGAGAAAACTCCTCCCGCAGCGTCCGGATGATTTCCCCGAGGCTCGCCGCCTCCGGCAGCAGGCGGGATTCCCGGGACTCAATGTATGTATTGATCTTCTCCACGAGTTCCCCGATGTGCTCGGATACTTTCAAAACCTGCTCGCAGTAACTTTTGCCCTTTGCGTCGAGGAGTCCGCCAAACGATTTCTCCAGGCGTTTCGTAAGCCCATGGAGCCCGATCGTCGGGCTTTTGAGATCGTGCGCCACGGAATACGCGAACAGCTTCACATCCTCCTCCGCCCGCCGGCGCTCCTCGATCTCAAGCGTCAGCCGCTCGTTTGCCCTGGCCAGTTCGGCCGTCCGCTCCTTCACCAGTTCCTCGAGGTTGTTGCGGTACCGGTCGAGTTCCTCCTCCGTCCGGCGGCGCTCCGTGATATCCCTGCACACCCCGCAGAACACCCTGCGCCCCGCCAGGATGAAGCAGCTGGATGAAATCTCGACGGGAAAGATCGTTCCGTCCTTTCTCCTGTGGTTGCGTAGCGGCACGTGCGTCCGTATGCCGGCAAGCGTCTCTCCGATGGCGATCTCGGACTGTACGGGATCGGCCGTGACATCCCCATAGCTCTTCTCGAGAAATTCCTTCCGCTCGTATCCGTACTGGCGCAGGGCTCTCTCGTTCACGTCCACAAACCGGCGTGTTTCGGCGTCAAAGACGAGAATGGCGTCCGATACGGTTTCAAAGAGCTGCCGGTACATTTCTTCGCTTTGCCTGAGCGACTCCTCGGAATGTTTGTAATCCGTAATATCTCGGATGCACTGAATGAATCCCTTGATGGTCCCGTCGGCGGACAGGAGCGGGGCAGTCGTGGACCACAGGTACGCCCCCCTGCCCTGGTAGGCACGGGGAACATACGCCTCGCCGTAAACGGTATTGCCCACCTTTTTGACGAAATCGTACCGCTTCTCGATCTCCGGTTGATCCTCCAGCAGGAGATCGATCAGCATCGGCCTGTTTTCACCGTAAAAGGGAACCGCATAGGCGTAATCGCCCCTGCCGAGAATGTCCTCCTTGCGGACCCCGGTCATCTCCTCCATGGCGAGGTTCCAGGCGATGACCCTCTTCCGGCCGTCGATGACCAGGATCGCGTCGGGCATGAATTCGACGATGTCCATGAGTTCCCTGTGGGCGGCCTGGAGGGCGAGTTCGGCACGCTTCCGGTCGGTGATGTTCCGGATGACGCCCACGATATGCTTCCTGCCGGCCTTGTCCCGATACAGGCTCCTCTTGGTGATGCTGGTCCGGGTAAGTCCGTCCGCTCCCGTCATTTCTTCCTCGTTCTCGTTTTCTTCTTCCGTCTTAAAAACAAGTTCGTCCTTTTCCCGAAAGACGCGCACCTGCTCTTTTGGGAAAAAATCGGCGTCGGTCCTGCCGAGCAACTCCTCGCGCCCGCGCCCCACCAGGAGGCATCCGGCGTCATTGACCAGGACCAGCCGATGCTGCCTGTCCTTGACGATAATCGGGTCACTGATGGAGTTGACGATCTTGTCCAGGAATTCCTTCGACTCGCGCAGCGCCAGCGCGGCATCCCGCTGCTCGCTGATGTCTTCGAAGAGGCCCATCGCCCCGAGAAAACCACCGTCTTCGGAGGTCACTCTGCTGTACATGGCCCGGACCGGGGTCAGCTTGTTCCCCGTGGTGGAGATGTAGTCCCCCTCGTAGTAGTTGGGCTTCCCGGCCAGTCCGGCCAGAACCGCACCCCGCATCGCTTCGTCGTTGAGGGAATCGGTCATGTTGAACCCGATCAGCTTGTCCTTCGAGGTACCGACGATCTCGAGGAACCTGTCGTTGCAGTCCACGATCAGTCCTTCGGAGTCGAAATGAACGATCCCCAGCGGAGCATAGTTGAAAACCATCCTGTAGCGTTCCTCGCTGCGCCGAAGCACTTCGTCAGCGAGTTTTCTCGCGTGAGCCTCCTTTTCCAGTTCCTGGATCCTCGTTTCCAGTTGTTCATAGCTTGGCTTGTCGTTCACCGGGACCTTCCTTTCTCAGCATCTGCGTTCAGATGGAATCCATCGATTGATAACGAGCGTTCACATGAGCCGACTGCATGTCGAAGTGAAGAAGGTGGCATGAACGATGAGAAGGAGAATCGCCGGGCGCGAGACGGCTGGCGCCGTGTTCTCCGTCCCGTTCGAAACGCGATCGCACACCTCGCGAAAGGACCCTGCGGAGCGGCTCCCTCCTGTGCGGAGAAGCCTGATGCAATGTTGGCAAAACAAATTACCCGAAGACGACGACCTTTCAGGACAGCCGACGAGCAGACCAGCGGGCCGGGGCAGGCGGCCGTCCGGATCCGGAAACCGCGTTCTTCCGAGAGCAGACGCGCCGAGTGAAACCATTCGCTGACGCTTTACCGGCAACCCGGACCCAGCAGTTTTACTCTTGAGAACCGTACCATTAGCTATAGAATAGGAATAATTGAATTTCAATAAATTTGTTTGTTAAATTACAGTCATTCGTTTGGGAATCTGCCTGTCGCTATGTTCCTCTTTACGGCTCGAACTCCCGAGTATATGGTAAAAGAGTATAGGGCATACCCATTCGCATTGCAACATGATTACCCGTGGACGGGCGCAGTCGTGCCGCGCCTTTGAGGCAGACTGAACGGGAACGTCGCCGGGGCTTTCGCCCGAACCCTTTCGGGTTCGCACATCCCTTTTCACGAGGAGCGGAAAGGCGGCGGATGAATCGCCCCTCCGTCGTCGTTTCAGAGATCGAGAGAGGAGTTCCGTCGATGATCGGCAGGATACCGGCAGCGTTGGGTGCGGGGGTGTTTGTTTTCGCCTTTTTTCTCGGACTTCCGGCCGGAGATTCCGGGGCCGGAGCGCGGAAGGAAACCCTTCCGGAACGGATGGACGCCGTCGTGAAAACGTCCCGGGAACTCCAGAAGATCAAAATCGCGGACGATCTCGACCCGAAGGTCCCATCCGGAGCGATCGGAATGCTGAAACAGATGAAGCGTCAACTGCGGGATCTCGTCACCGACTGGATCGATTCCCCCGGGGCGGCCGGCAGATCGCCGCAGGAACTGGAGTCGTCCCTGATGGCGGAACTGGCGAAAAGGGGCTTGCGGGAAGCCGATTCCGGGCAGCATCCCTACGGGCGCAGGACAGACGTCGCCTTCAGCCGTCCCGAGGGGCATCCCGACCTGCTGGCCGCCACGACGACCATCTCCATCCAGTGCGGCTCGGACACGTCCTTCCACCTTTTCGAACGGAGGAACGACCGATGGCGGCCGGTGCTGGCCCTGGAATCGGACGGCTACCGGGAAATCAGCGGCGCCCAGGGCATGCCGGAATTCACGGTCTCCCCGAAGGACGGAGAAGGCCGCTACTTCGTCGCGGCCGCCGATGTCAGCCCCTGGTGCACGTCCAACTGGCAGCAGCTCCGGTTCCGCATCCTGCGCCCCGGGGCGGACCCCTCACACCCGAAGATCCTGCTCGAACGCACGGAAAGCATCTTCCTGGGCTGCGACCCTCCGTTCACTCTGCGCGCGCAAGCCGGCTCGTGCACCCTGCGGTACGTGTCCTCCCAGCGCCTGGACGGGGAGATGATGACGCGGCCCTGTGTGCGGACTTTCCAGGTGACCGGAGACCGTGTGGAACGGACGGCCCCCCTGGCTCTGAAGCCGGAGGACTTCCTCGATGAATGGACGGCCATGCCCTGGGCGGAAGCCGCCCGCTGGTCGGCGCCCCAGCGGCTCGAGCAGATGCGGGGAATGCACGATGCACTGGCGGCTTTCCTGGAAGAACACTTCGCAACGCTCGCCTTCGTCCAGCCGTGCGGCGGAGCATCCCCCGCCCTGTGGGTGATCGGGGTGAAGCTGGAGGAAGCGGACCGTCAGGGCAAACCGGACGCGCTCCCCGCCGAACTCTTCGCCACGATCGTCTCCCGTGGCGGGGCTTACGTCCTGCAGAACATGGAAGGGACAAGACCTGCGGACTGCCCCGGCGAAACGCCTGCCGGGGAATGGACAGACCCGTGCGAGGCGGTCGAATGATCCCGCGTTTTTTTCAACCGGCATCTTGCATTTTCCGGACAATTCCTTTTTAATTCGCCTTGAATCCACACTGGAGATGTTTGAAGATT
>JAJFUA010000373.1 GCA_021372635.1 Desulfobacteraceae bacterium
CGTCCAGTATGGCCGGCAGCTTGTCGTAGTCCGTGATGGAGACGGTCTCGAAGCGTACGCGGTCGGATTCGAGCACGAGGCGGTCCAGGGTTTCCTTGACCTTGCTCAGCCGGATGCTCGCCAGCTCGCTTCCCTTGATGAAGTGGCACTGGTAGGCGTCGCCGTGCTTGCACCCGAGCAGCAGCACGCCGTCGATGCCCTTGGAGAGCGTGTCCGCAACCCAGACCAGGTTCAGGGAGCCGAGGCAGCGGACCGGGATGACGCGCATCCAGGCGTTGTAGGTCATGCGACGGAGGCCGATCATGTCGAGGGCCGGATAGGCGTCGTTCTCACAGGCGAGCACCACGATTCTCGGCTTCTCGTCGTATTCGTCCGGGACGTTGATCGACTTGATCATGTCGCCGATCATGCCCACGGAGTAGTTCTTGAAGGAAATGATGCGCTCAGGGCAGGCGCCCATGCAGACCGAGCAGCGGCGGCACCGGGTGGGCTGAGGCAGGGGATTGCCCTTCTCGTCCTCGTTGATGGCACCGAACGGACATTCCTCGGTGCAGCGCTTGCACTGGGTACAGCGCTGCATGAAGAACTCGGGATAGCTCTGATCGCCCGCTCTCGGGTGCACCGCCATGCCCTTTGCCGTCAACTCCATGCACTGGATCGCCTTCATGACCGCTCCGGAAGCGTCTTCGATCGCGTTGGCGAGCCCCATGGGGCGGCGCACGGGACCGGCCGCGTAGATGCCGGTGCGGCGGCTTTCATACGGGAAGCAGATGTAGTGGGAATCGGGGAACCCGTACTTCAGCCCGGGAAGCTCCGGCCCCTGGCGGTACTGAAGATTGAGCACGTCGGAGACGAGGATCGCATCGGCGGGGACTTCGCTTTCCTTTTCCTCTTCGCCTTCCTTCTTCACCGCCTTGAAATCTTCGCCGAAAGCGGTCACGGGGACCATACCGGTCGCCAGGACCACCATGTCGAGGTTCGCGAGGGTGATGTCGTCGCCGAGAAGTTCGTCGAAGGCCTCCACGGAGAGAGAGTTCCCATTGGCCTTGACAGCCGGGGCCTGGCTGCGGACGAAAACGACGCCCGCTTCCTGGGCCTTACGGTAGAAGTCTTCACCCTGTCCGGGGGTCCTCATTTCCCGGTAGACCACGAAGACGTTGGCGTCTGGATTTTGTTCCTTCACCTGGATCGCCTGCTTGAGGGCCGTAAAGCAGCAGACAGAGGAGCAGTAGGGCAGATGCTCGGGATCGCGCTGCCCGACACACTGCAGGAAGGCCACGTTGGAGAGGGGTTTTCCGTCGCTCGGGCGGGCGAGTTTGCCGGCCTTGGCCAGGTCTTCGAACCGGGTGTTGGTGACGACGTTGGGCGTGGTCCCGTAGCCGAACTTCTTGTCGAGCTTTTCGGGGTCGTAGGGCTTCCAGCCAGCCGCGAGCACCACCGAGCCGATCTTTCGCTCTTCGCTCGAGCCGTTCTGCTGGATGGACGCGGTAAAAACGCAGGGTCCTCCGGAAAGCTTCTCGAGCCTCGCTCCGGTATAGACCTTGATCTTGTCGTTCTTCTCGACCGAAGCGACGAGTTTGCCCAGATCGTTCGCGGTGACTTCCTTGAAGGGGAACGTCACGTTGTGTGTGACGTTTTTCTGGAAGCCGCCGAGTTCCGGCTCCTTTTCGACCAGGACCACGGAATAGCCCGCGGCCGCCGCTTCCACGGCCGCCGTCATGCCGGTCACGCCACCGCCGACCACCAGGATGTCCTTGGACATTTCCTGGTCCGGCTGATAGGGAACGGGCAGTTCCATCTTCTTGACCTTGGCCGCCGCCATGCGGATGTAGTCCTCGGCCATCATCTGGGTGTCTTCCTCGCCGGCCGGCTGGCTCCAGACGACCTGCTCGCGGAGATTCACCCGCTCCACGATGGCGCCGTCGAAGTTGAAGACGTCATACATCACGCGGGGGGAACAGCCGGCGATGATGGCGGCGTTGACGCCGTCCCCGGCCATGTCGTCCTTGATCATCTGCACGCCTTCGGCGCCACAAAGGTTCGCATGGCTTTTGCACACGGGAAGCTTGCAGTCCTTGGTGGCAACTTCGCCGAGCTGCTCTATGTTAAGGGCATCCCCAATGCCGCATCCGGTACAAATATATACTGCGATCTTATTCTCCATCTGCTTCTACCTCCTGGCAATGGATTGAATGGCTTTGAGCGCTGCGGCCGTGCCATCCTGGACGGATTCGGAAACGCCTGCGGGAGTCTTGGTGCAGCCTGCCGCGATGAAGCCCGCTTTGCCGTTGCCCAGAAACCCGTAGTCGTCATAGTTGACGCTGCCGGGCACGGGGGAAAGAGCGGTATTGGGCTGCATGCCGGTGGCGAGCACGGCGAGATCGACGGTGATCTGCTGCAACGCCCCAGCCACAGTGTCTTCCACCCTGAGGACGAGGTTTTTCGTCGCCGGATCTTCTTCGATCTTGGCCACCTTTCCCTTGAAGAAAACGATGTTCTGGTCTTCCTTGACCTTCTGGTAGAAGTCTTCGAGCCGGTCCATGGCCCGGATGTCGATGTAGAAGATGTAGATCTTCGCATCCGGGTACTGCTCGCGAACGTAAGTAGCCTGCTTCATGGAAGCCATGCAGCAGATGGAGGAGCAAAAGGGCAGATGGTTTTCGTCGCGCGAGCCGGCGCACTGGATGAAGGCGACGGTCTGGGGGGCGGCGCCGTCCGAGGGCCGGACGATCTTGCCCTGGGTCGGGCCGTTTCCGGCCGCCAGGCGCTCCATCATGACATTGGTGATGAGGTTCTCGGATTTTTCGAACCCGTAGGTATCGAGCTTCGTGGGATCGTAGGGGGACCAGCCGGTCGCCCAGACGATCGCGCCGACTTTGAGGGCGACGGACTTGGGAGCCATATCGAGTTCCACAGCCTGATACGGGCAGGCTTCCTGGACTTTTTTCGCTTCTGCGCTCTTTGCGAAGTCGGGGTCGATGACGTAGCGAAGCGGGAAAGCCATCTCATGAGGCAAATAGGCGGCTTTGATCTTGTCCATGCCGTAATTGAAGGGGTTGTCGATCTCAGCCGTACAGGCTTCCGCACACTTGCCGCATGCGGTACACTTCTCGTTCACGTACCTGGGGTTCAGCTTGATCGAAACATCGAAATTGCCGGCCAAACCGGAGACCGCTTCCACCTCCGCCTGGGTAAAGAACCGGATTTTGGGGCTGTTCTTGATCCGGCGGAAATTGATTTCCAGGCCGCAGTAAGGCGGACACAACTTGGGAAAGTACTGGTGAAGCTGAGCCACGCGGCCTCCGAGGTACGGGTTCTTTTCAACGAGGTAGACTTCGTGGCCCGCTTCGGCTGCTTCGATGGCGGCGGTCAGACCGCTCATACCGCCTCCGACCACCAGAATGCTTTGTGTTACTGCGTTTGCCATGCTTATCCTCCTAGGCTGATTAAGAACATATTGAGAACCCCGCCAGCAATTGGGCGCAATCTCCTCG
>JAJFUA010000375.1 GCA_021372635.1 Desulfobacteraceae bacterium
CCGCAATGCGGCCGGAAGCATGTGCCATTATCTCAACACGCACCTCATGAACCTGCTCGGCTCCAAGGACGCCGTCCGCGAACTGATGACCTCCCAGGAGGAACTCATCAGGGAACTCGCACAGAACGCCGGTTCGGAAGAGATTGCCTCCCGGATGGAAAGAAACATGGCGGAGATGCACTACTTCTTCGAAGGCATCCACAAGGCGTACGAAAGGATCGCGGAAGTGACGAAGGCGTTCAACAAGGCCTTCCGCTACGAAGAGGAATCCTACGTTACCAGCACCATCCTCGATATATTCAAGACTTACGGATACGAAGGGGACGAAGAGAGTTGACGCCCGAAAGGGGGCGCCGCCGCGCTCTTCGACGTCAGTCCAGGACCTTGCGGATCTTCACGGCAAGCTCTTTCAGCGAAAACGGCTTGTGTATGAAATTCACACCCTCGTCCAGCACCCCCTGGTGGGCGATGACATCGGCCGTGTAGCCGGACATGAAAAGGTGTTTCATCTCCGGCCGAATCTTCAAAAGCCGGTCGGCGAGGTCGCGGCCGTTCATCTCCGGCATCACCACATCGGTGATGAACAGGTGGATTTCTCCGCTGTTTTCTTCGACGACGCGAATGGCCTCACCCGGCGTGCACGCGGACAGAACGGAATACTTCAGGTGGCGCAGCAGCATGGTGCCCATGTCCAGGAGGGTGGGATCGTCCTCCACGATCAGCACGGTTTCTCCCCTGCTGACTGGAACCTCCACGAGGGGCAAGGCTTTTTCGCCGGCAACGGCGGCGGCATGCCGGGGGATGTAGATTTTGAAGGTCGTTCCCTTCCCCTTTTCACTGTAGACGCTGATTCCTCCTCCGTTCTGCTTTACGATGCCGTAGACGGTCGCCAGCCCCATGCCCGTTCCTCTGCCCACGCCCTTTGTCGTGAAAAACGGCTCGAAAATATGGTCCATGGTTTCCCCGTCCATTCCGCAGCCGTCGTCGCTCACCGCAAGGAGCACATACTCCCCGGGGGTGAAGTCGGGAAAGGGTTCTCCATGAGCCCTGTCGAAAGAGACCTTGTCCGTTTCGATCGCGACCCGGCCCACGCCGCCGATGGCGTCTTTGGCATTGACACACAGGTTGATCAGGACCTGGTCGAATTGAGACGGGTCCATCCTGACGGTGTATGCGCCGGCTCCCGGCAGCCAGGCCAGCTCGATGTTTTCGCCGATGAGCCGGCGGATCATCTTGAGGACGGCTTCGATCGATTCGTTGACATCGAACACCGTCGGCTCGATGGTCTGCCTGCGCGCAAAGGCGAGCAGCTGCCGGGTGAGGGTGGCTGAGCGCTGGGTCACGTCGACGATCCTGACGATGTTTTCCCGGGAGGGATCCGACGGGTCCATTTCGACCAGGGCCAACTCGGCGCACCCCATGATGGCCCCCAGCATATTGTTGAAATCGTGGGCGACACCCCCCGCAAGGACACCGACCGCCTCAAGCTTCTGGGACTGGAGCAGCTGGTTTTGCAGCTTCGCCTTCTCTTCCTCCGCCCTTCTGCGGTCGGATACATCCCGGGAAACCCAGATGACCCGGTCCGACGGCAGCGGTGAAATGGTGGATGCAAACCATGCCTGCCGCGAATCGATCTCAAGGTTGTAGTCCAGGGAAACCGGCTTGTTTTCGCTCAGGGACGTGCGGATCGCCCGATGGAACTCGGCGGCCTTTTCGGGTGCGAAGACTTCCCCGAGAGTCTTTCCCAACACCTTGTCGGGATGCATGTCCGCCAGGACCGTATGGGTCGGGGCAACCTCCAGGAAGCGGCCCTCCGCGTCGAGAACCAGGATCGTGTCCGTCATGGCGGCAAAGATGGAGCGCAGCTTTCTTTCCGAGTCCCGGAGCATTTCCTCGGCCCGCTTTCTCTCCGTGACATCGAAAAAGCTCACGATGATGTTGCCCCCGATCAGCTTGGTTCCGATGACCATGGTGTGC
>JAJFUA010000380.1 GCA_021372635.1 Desulfobacteraceae bacterium
CCTCGATTCCATGGTGATCGGCGAACCGCAGATCCTCGGCCAGATCAAGGCGGCCTACCGCGAGGCGACCGAGTGCAGGACCGTGAGGGTCATCCTCAATCGTCTCCTTCACAAGACCTTTTCCGTGGCCAAGCGGGTCCGCTCGGAGACCTGCATCGGGTCCTGCGCGGTTTCGATCAGTTACGCCGCCGTCGAACTGGCCCGGAAGATTTTCGGCAAACTCGACGACAAGAAAGTGCTCCTGATCGGCGCCGGGGAGATGGCGGAACTTGCCGCGGCCCACCTTCTCACCCAGGGGGTTCGCCGAATGACCATCGCGAACCGTACCCTGGAAAGGGGGCTCGAACTGGCCAGGCGGTTCAAGGCCGATACCATCCCCTTCGACCATATCCTCGACAGCCTCAGGAACATGGATATCGTGCTGACTTCAACCGGGTCTCCGGATCCCATTCTGAAGCACAAAGACGTGAAGTCGAGGATGAGGGAAAGGCGCAACAAGCCACTCTTTTTCATCGATATCGCGGTCCCGAGGGACATCGAACCGCAAGTCAACAAAATCGACAACGTGTATCTCTACGATATCGACGACCTGCAGGGGGTGATCGATCTCAATATGGAGGGGCGCAAGAAGGAAGCGGAACTGGCAGAACACATCATCGCCGGGGAAATCATCAAGTTTCAGGAATGGATGAACACGTTGAACGTGGTGCCCACGATCGTCGCACTCCGGGAGAAAGCGGAAGAGATACGGCTCAACGAACTGCAGAAGACCTTCTCCCACCTCCCCGGCATGGAGGATAAGGACCGTCAGGCCATTGAAGCGCTGACCGAAGCCATCGTCAAGAAGTTGCTGCACGACCCCATTCTTTTCCTGAAAAAGAAATCCGAACGGAACACCAAGGAACTCTTCGTGGACTTTACCCAGCAACTCTTCAACTTGTCGGATTCGGCAACGCCCGAGACGTCTTCGTTGCCCGATGACGCCCCGGAAATTGTGGAACAGGGCATGCTCAGGACCATGAACCGATAAGTGAGGTTTCCATGGCTGACATTATTGAATTCGGCAAAAAAAACCAGACCATGAAATCGGTCCGGGACGAAAATCTGCGCCAGAGGAAAATTGATTCCCTCCGGAAAATCTTCCAGTGCACCCGTTGCATGATGAAGTGCGCGAAATGCGGCTCACAGATGGAAGGAGAGCAGGATGGACTTTCCAGGTTCGCATCCCCCTATCCCTTTTGCGCGAATTGCCTCGAGGAATACAGGGAGTACAGGGAGCGGACGGCGGGAAGAGTCCCCGCATTCAGCTATTACTGGCACAACGAGGCGTGGCTGAAAGTCTGGGAAAGTTGGCTGGAACACCAGAAACAGCTCGACCGGTACAGGCAGTCCAAGGAATTTCTGCAGCTTCTCGAAGAGGTCGAGGACCTGCTGAAACACTAGTGTTTGCAGACTGAAAAGGAGCAAGTCCATGTTTGGTGGAATCGGAATGCCCGAATTGATCCTCATACTGGTGATCGTTCTGATCGTCTTCGGCGCCGGGAAGCTGCCCGAACTCGGCGCAGGCCTCGGAAAAGGAATCCGGAACTTCAAGAAATCCGTAGGTGAAGCCAACGAAGCCCTGGAGTCCACGGAGAAGCCGGAAAAGATCGATCAGAAGCAGTAATTCCCGGCGAACGGCCGGAGGGCGTGCCCGGGGGACGCCGCCAGGCCATCGTCATCGAGAATGCAGGAGGAGATGAGGGCACATGCCATTCCCTCTCTCCTCTTGCATCGCTCTGTCCATTTCGCGGTTTCAATGCTGTCAGAAAGGTATATCGTCTTCCGGAGGGCCGGACTGCGGCGGGAGGTCTTCCACGGCTGGGCGCGCCGCAGGCGCTTGGGCAGGACCGCCCCGGGAGTAGCCGGAACCCGCCTGTCCCTGCTGCCCGTGTTCCTCGGAACCGCCGAGCATCGTCATGTCGCGGGCGACGATTTCGGTCGTGTAGCGTTTGACGCCCTCCTTATCCTCCCATTGCTGCGTCCGCAGGCTCCCTTCCAGGTAGACGAGGCGGCCCTTGCTGAGATAATTCCCGCAGGTTTCGGCAAGCTTTCCAAAAACGACCACCCTGTGCCATTCCGTCTTGTCCTCCCAGTTCCCCTCCCCGGCAGGCACCCGGTCAGTGGTGGCCACGCTCAGCTTGGCGATCGCCGTGCCGTTCGCAGAGTAGCGAATGTCCGGATCGGCCCCCAACCTGCCGACCAGGATCACTTTGTTTACGGTTCCCTTAGCCATAGCTCTCCCCCTTCGTCTCATGTTGTATCGGCATCATCGCCGGAACTGCACCCGGCGACATCATCCACCCATTCACCTGTGTACCTATAGCATAAGCCCGGAGGAGCCTACAAGCCATAAGTGCGCAACTTCATTTTGAATTAGCCCTCGGCAAAATGTATCCGCCCGGATGTTGCCAGCTTTTTCCGCCCGGCACGGGCCGTTTGAAAGGGCGCATTCTTCGAAATCCCGTCGCCGCCCAAATGGCCGGTTGACTGAAGTTCTGAAAGGGATTAGAGTCTTCTGAAGAAAATATTAGGCAACTTATTGTTTTTTTTACCGATATGAGCTAATATATTAAATTTGGGCGATATGGCCGTGTCATGGGAACGACCGGCTGCCAGTCGACGGGGAGGATTTCATGAGCACGGTGCGCTCAATCGTCTTTTACGTGTTGCTGTTCTTCGGGACCATATTTTTCGGAGCGTGCGCCATAGTGGTGGCCTATATCACCGGGAACAGCGACAGTGCCCACCTTGTGGCGCGGCGCTGGGGGAATTTCAACCTCCGGGTCGCCGGAGTCAAGGTCGAGGTGAGGGGACTGGAGAACATTTCCCCCGGCATGTCGTATATCTATGCCGCAAATCACCAAAGCTGGTTCGACATTTTCGCGATCCTCGGAAAGCTCCCCGTCCAGTTTCGCTGGCTCGCCAAGGAAGAGCTTTTCAGCGTCTTCGCCCTTGGCCCGGCCATGAAAGCCTCGGGATACATTCCCATCGACCGCTCGGACCACCGGAAGGCCTTCGCAAGCATTCAAAACGCGGCTGAAAAGGTTCGAGGCGGCACGTCGGTGGTCATTTTCCCCGAGGGCACGCGAAGTCCGAACGGCGTGCTCCAGGAATTCAAGAAAGGCGGCTTCCTCCTCGCCGTCAAGTCGAAACACCCCATCGTGCCGGTCAGCATCAGCGGGTCCTACAAGATCCTGCCCAAGCAGGGCGGGTGGAAACTGCATCCCGGAACGATCCGCATGACCATTGGACAGCCCATCCCCACGGCGGACGCGGCGAGAAACAGGGAAGAACTGATGAACACCGTGCGGGAAGCCATCATGAAGCACTTGACACCCGAAGAAGCCGGCAAATCCGCGGAACCCGGGACTTCGCTTTCAATGGCCTCCCGTCCCCTCTAGAACAGGTTTGTTGATGCTCGAAACGCTGAATTCTCACGAATGTCTGAAAGTCATCCCCCTGGGAGGACTGGGGGAAATCGGACTGAACATGATGGTCCTCGAATACGGGGACACCATCATCCTCATCGATGCGGGCCTCATGTTTCCCGAAGAGGATATGCTCGGGGTCGATATCGTCATCCCGGATTTCACCTATCTTCACAGGAACAAAAACCGCCTGCGCGCCCTTGTCGTCACCCACGGGCACGAAGATCACATCGGGGCCGTTCCGTTCCTGCTGCGCGAGTTTGCGATCCCCATCTACGGCTCTCCGCTGACGCTCGCCCTGATCTCCGAAAAACTGAAGGAACACAACCTCACGGACCGGGCGGAACTCCACCGGGTGCTTCCGAGGGAACACATTGATCTGGGACCTTTCCACATCGAGTTCATCCAGGTCTGCCACAGCATTCCCGACGGGCTGGGCCTCGCCATCCGCACGCCGCAGGGGACGCTCATCCACTCGGGCGACTTCAAGATCGACAATACCCCCATCGACGGACGGCGCTTCGATATGGCCCGCTTCGGAGCCTACGGGGAGGAAGGGATCCTCGCCCTCTTTTCCGATTCCACGAACGTGGAAAAGACCGGCTACACCCTTTCCGAAAAGCAGGTCGGCAATGCGCTCCGGGAAATCTTCCAGGAATGCTCGGGCCGGATCATCGTCGCCGTCTTTGCCAGCAACCTGCACAGGATCCAGCAGGTGGTCCACCTTGCGCGGGAATTCGGGCGTAGAGTCCTCCTCAACGGAAAATCCATGGTGGTCAACATCCGCATCGCCCGGGAACTGGATTATCTCGATTTTCCCGCCGAGGAGGAAATCACGCTCCAGGAACTGGCGCGCCTTCCCGATTCCGAGGTGCTGATGCTCACCACGGGGAGCCAGGGGGAACCGATGAGCGCGCTCAGCCGCATGGCCTTCAACGATCACAAGAAACTGAAGGTCAAGGCCGGGGACACCATCGTGCTTTCCTCCAAGTTCATCCCTGGAAACGAGCGGACCATCCAGAACATCATCAACCACCTGTACAGGCAGGGCGCGGAAGTCATCCACGAACAGGTCCGCGACATTCATGCCTCCGGCCACGCCTCCAGGGAAGAACTGAAGGCGATGATCAATCTCGTCCGCCCGCGCTACTTCATCCCGATACACGGAGAGTACCGCCATCTGGTCAAACACCGCCAACTGGCGATGATCATGGGGATGCCCGCCGAGAACTGCCTCCTCGTCGAAAACGGCATGACGGTCTGTTTCGACGACGAAGGGGTTTCCGTCGACGAGCGCGTGGAAACGGGCCGCATCTTCGTGGACGGCAAAGGCGTCGGGGACGTGGAAGGACTTGTATTGAGGGACCGGCGGCACCTTTCGGAAGACGGGCTCGTGATCGCTTCCCTGGTCATCAACAAGGAGACCCTCGAACTGCTGAGCGGGCCGGATATCCTCAGCAGGGGCTTCATTCACGAGGAGGCGAAGCCGGAAATCCTCGAAGGGGCCAAGTGCGTCATTTACGAAGTGCTGGACCGGCTGATCGAGCAGGAATTCGAACTGGACTGCGCCGATTTACAGACGGAGATCCGCAAGGAACTGAAGAGGTTCTTTACCCGCGTGTTGAACCGCCGCCCCGTCATTCACCCCGTCGTGGCGGTCATCTGATATTGCCTGCGCCGTAAAGCTTTTCGCAGGGTGGCGGAGCGCGAGCCGGCGGGTGCGATCTTCCCGGCCCAAGGACGCTTCGAAACCGGGAACGAAACAACCGAACAGCCATCGGGGGATTTCCGTGGATCGAAAAAAACACGAGATAGGGGCTCTCAGCGTACTGATCGTCACCCTCCTGGTGCTCCTGAGCCTTCTCTCCTTCAGGAACGCGGACCCGACGTTCCTCAATGCGTCCGTCGCGAAGTGCCCCGCGCAGAACCTAGTGGGCAGCTTCGGCGCCCTGGTCGCATGCGGTCTGTTCAACCTGCTGGGAATCGGCGCCTATATCCTGCCGGTCGTCGGCTTCGGTCTCAGCTGGTCGCTGTTCCGGGGCATGCGCCCGCCCCAGGAGAGGATTCACTGCCTCGGAATACTCTTTCTCCTCTTCAGCGTCACTTCTCTCGCGGCCCTTCAGCAGGAAAATCTGCACCTCTTCGGCCAGGAAATCATGTCCGGAGGAATCGTCGGCGCCGCCATCGCCCATTTTCTCAAAGCGAGGCTGTCCACGGCCGGGACACTTGTCCTGCTCGTGGGGCTGCTGCTGATCGCCCTTCTCCTTTCCACACCCCTCACGCTGAACGCGACCATCGGTTTTTTTCATCGCATGGTGGCGGGATTCTTCGGATGGAGCTGGGGCCTCGTCGGCCGGATCGGCCGCAGGGGACCCGGAGGAACTATTGACTCCGGCCGAAAGGCAAAAAAGCCGTCTTCCGACGGTTCGTCGCGTGAGAAGGAACCGCCACAGCCGGAACCGGTCGCGGCGCAGCTTGCACCGGCCAGGAAGAAACCCAGGAAGAACGCCGCGGTGGAACCTCCGCCCAGTGAACCCGGCTGCTACACGCTCCCGTCCATCGATTTGCTGGATGTTTACGAAAACCCGGGGCACAAACCCGATCCGAAGAAACTCGAGGAAAACGCGAAGATCCTGGAGGAAAAGCTGGCGGATTTCGGCGTGCAGGGAAACGTCGTCGGCATCTGTCCCGGTCCGGTGATCACCATGTACGAATACGCGCCGGCCCCCGGCATCAAGATCAGCCGTATCGTCGGCCTTTCTGACGACCTGTCGATGGCGCTCAAGGCGACGAGCATCCGCGTGGTGGCCCCCATACCCGGCAAAGCCGCTATCGGCATCGAATTGCCCAACAGCAACCGGGAACTGGTATCCATCCGGGACGTCCTGGAATCCGCATCGTTCAACGGATCGGCTTCCCCCCTCACCATCGCCCTCGGAAAGGACATTACCGGGCAGCCAGTCGTCGCCAACCTGGCGAAAATGCCTCACCTGCTGATCGCAGGTGCCACGGGGACCGGAAAGAGCGTCGGCATCAACTGTATCCTGAGCAGCCTGCTTTATCGCAACACCCCGGACGATCTGCGGATTCTTCTCATCGATCCCAAGAGGATCGAACTGAGCAGCTACGAGGGCATTCCCCACCTGATCCACCCCGTCGTGACCGACGCGAAGATGGCCACCAGGGCGTTGAAGTGGGCCGTGCAGGAAATGGAGCTGCGCTATAAGCTCCTCGCGGACAAGAACGTCCGCAATATCGAAAGCTACAACAAGGCCCTCGCAAAACAGAAGGCGAAAGAGGCCGCCCAGAATCCGCCCGCAACCCCGGAAGCGCCCCTGCCGGAACTGCCGCACCACAAGCTCCCCTATATCGTCATCATCATCGACGAACTGGCCGACCTCATGATGGTGGCATCGAGGGAAGTGGAAGAATACATCACTCGCCTGGCGCAAATGGCGCGGGCCGCCGGACTTCACCTGATACTCGCCACGCAGCGGCCGTCCGTGGACGTCATCACCGGGATCATCAAGGCAAACGTGCCCACGAGAATCTCCTTCCAGGTTTCCTCCAAGATCGATTCACGCACGATCATCGACGGATCGGGCGCGGAAAGCCTCCTGGGAATGGGCGACATGCTGTTCCTGCCCCCCGGCACGGCGAAACTCCAGCGGATTCACGGCGCGTTCGTCTCGGACAACGAAGTCCAGTCGCTCACACAGTTCTGGCGGCCCCAGCAGCACGTGGAAGATCCCCTTCGGGAACGCGTCGATTTCCATGAGTCCGACACGGCCGACGACATCGACCAGGAAGAATTGGACGATCGGTACGAAGAGGCGGTCCAGATCGTGCTGGAAACCCGCCAGGCGTCTATTTCCATGTTGCAAAGAAGGTTGCGGGTGGGTTACAACCGAGCGGCCCGCATGATTGAAGTGATGGAACAACAGGGGATCGTCGGAGCATCCGACGGAATCAAACCCCGGGAAGTCATCGGCAGACGAGACTCCTAGAAC
>JAJFUA010000412.1 GCA_021372635.1 Desulfobacteraceae bacterium
CTTCCGTATATCTCTCCAAAGAGCATCTTGCGTGCCTCCTGCAGCACTTCCCTCCGTCTCATCGGCCACCCCTTTCGGGCAACCATCAGAACCGGACATTTCACGTGCTACAAGCGCGGACATTCTATTTGCTCCTTACACGCTGTGTTGCAATGTTGCCAAAATTGCGCGATAGTCGGTATTATGGAGCTATACACAATCGACCGATGCCGGGCCGGCCGTGCAGTCCCTGCTGCGTCGCGTCCAGTGCGGCGCTGCGGCCGGCTTTTCTGGAGGGGTTCCTTCAGGCCGGCGGACAGACAGGCATCCTATCCACCCAACCGACAGAGGAGTTGCCATGAACGCTATCGAAGACACGAGACCGTCGCGGGGAGCCATAGGGCTCAGGCTTCTTTACACCGTACTCTACCTGGTCGTGTTCGAGGTCCTCAAGTGGGTGATCCAGGTGACGGTTCTCTTCCAATACGTCTACCTGCTCATCAGTCGATCCTACAGCATGCCGCTCATGAACTTTTCCAACAAGGCCGCTACCTACGCCTACAAGGTCATGCGCTACGTCACGCTGAACGACACCATACGGCCATTCCCCTTCAGCGATTTTCCCAATGAGATGGAGAAGCCCGACATTCCCGTAAAGTTCGATTGACCAGGTTTCGAGTCAACGGCCGCCTGGAAAAGATTCGCTGGTGCGGGCGAGTTCCGCACCGAGCGCATCCAGGCGGGTGCGCGCCTTTTCCCCCAGGGCGGCGATGGAGATGCTTCGGCTGTCTTCTCCCGTGACCTCGATCCGCACATCCCATCGTTCTTTGGGCAGCAGGGTGCCCATGCGTTCCGGCCATTCGATCACGGCAACCCCTCCACCGAAGAGCGCTTCCCGCCACGGCAGCGTCTCCAGTTCGTCCGGTTCCCCAAGCCTGTAGAGATCGAGATGGCAGAGGCGCAGCCTCCCTTCGTATTCGTTGATGAAAGTAAAGGTGGGGCTGGTTATGGGAATGTCCGCCGGAATGCCCAGTCCTCTGGCGATGCCCTGCGCCAGGAGGGTTTTCCCGGCCCCCAGTTCTCCATGGAGGGCGAGGATGTCGCCCGGCCGGAGGATGGAGCCGATCATGCGGCCCAGTTCCAGGCTGAACTCTTCGCTGGGTGAATGGATGGTCAGTGAGTTCATGTCAACGGCCGCCGCCCGGGAAACCTTCCAGCCGACCGATGGCTCGGGGGATCTCTTCGAGCAGGTCGGAGGCCAGGAGACCTCGGCTGGCGATCTTGCCGATCCTTGCGTCGGCCGCCGCTCCGTGAATGTAGACGGCGAGGCAGGCCGCCTGGAACGGCTCGGCCCCCTGCGCCGCGAAGCCGGCGATCATGCCCGTCAGTGTGTCTCCCATGCCGCCTCCCGCCATGGCGGGATTGCCGGAACTGTTGATGGCCAACCGGCCGTCGGGAGCCGCGATGATCGTGCGGTGTCCCTTGAGCACCAGCGTGACGCCGTGCCGCATGGAGAAGTCCGAAGCGGCCCCGATGCGGTCCGCCTGTACGTCCTGGACCGTGCCGTGAACGAGCCTTGCCATCTCTCCCGGATGCGGGGTGAGAATAAGGGGCTGCTGCGCTTTCCCGAGCAGGTCGAGGTCGTCCGAAACGATGGTGAGCGCATCCGCATCGAGTACCATCGGGCAGGGGGCCCGCTCGATGAGGGCTTTTACGAGTCCGCGGGTGCCGGGATGCAGCGAGATGCCGGGCCCTATGGCCAGAGCCTGCTTCCCCTCGAGGAACTCCATGATGGCTGGCAGGGCGGCCACGTCCGGTGTTTGTTCGTCCGTTTCCGCAATGGGGTAGGTCATGGCTTCGGTGAGCTTTACCTCAAGAATGGGATTGAGGCTTTCGGGAATGAACAGGGTCACGAGGCCCGCTCCCACCCGGGCCGCTCCGAGGGAGATGAGCGTGGCGGCGCCGGTCTTACCCCTGGACCCCGAGAGCACCGCAACGTGCCCGGCTGTTCCCTTGTGGATGCCCGCCGCGCGCGGCCCGATCCACCCGGAGACGAACTCCTCGTCCAGCCACCATCGCCGGATGTCGCAAAGGGAAGGGATGGTCGGCGGGATGCCTATATCGACGACGCTCAGCCGGCCGACGAACTGCATGCCCGGTTCGATGAGCTGGCCGGCCTTGAGATAGCCGAAGGTCGCCGTGGCCGTTGCGCGAATGGCGGTCCCAAGGGGCTTGCCCGTGGAGGCGTCCAGTCCCGATGGCACATCCACCGCCAGCACGGGAACAGAAAGGCCGTTCACGGCTTCGATGACCTGCCTGTATAGGCCCTGCACCTCGGTGTTCAGCCCCGTTCCAAGCAGTGCATCGATCACGGCGCCGCTTTCCTCAACCCATGGAAGCTGGGCGTCAAATTCCTTCGATTCATCCCAAACGTGCACCGGGATGTTCAGCTTTTCCAGGATGAGAAAATTGGTGAGCGCATCACCTTTGAGCCGGGAGGGGTCCCGCAGACAGACCACGCGTACGCGTGCTCCCTTGCCGTGGAAGATCCGGGCCAGGACGAAGCCATCCCCGGCGTTGTTTCCGGAACCGGCAAGAATGGCGATCGGCCGGCTCAGCAGGTCCGGGACTGCGTCCAGGAAGAAGGATGCCGCGCCTCTGGCCGCGTTTTCCATGAGCACTGCGCCCGGTATGCCGATTTGTTCGATGGTTTCCCGGTCCAGGCGGGACATTTCCGAAGCGGTGACGACCAGCATGGTATTCTCCAGTCGAGTGGCGGGCGAATGCCCGCAAACCCGGTTTCCCCCGCCCCGGAACGGTCCCGGGCCTCCCCGGGGGATGCGGGCCGGGGGAGGCAGGTGCGAGCCCGAATGGTTTCCGGGCACTGTTCTTTCAGCTTTCCAATATGACCACGGCCGCGCCGTAATCCCCGTCGTCGGTAAGGCTCAGGTGCCAGGAGCGTACGCCGCGTTCTCGGCAGAATCGCGCCGCCCGCTCCGACAGGACGATTTCGGGTTTTCCCAGCGTGTTGTTCCGAACCTCTATGTCGAGCCAGAGAACCGGGGCGCGAAGGCCCGTTCCCAGCGCCTTGGCGAAGGCTTCCTTCGCCGAGAAGCGCATCGCCAGGCACGCCGTCCGGCTGCGCCTGGCGGAGCATGCCTCGATTTCCCCGGGTGTGAAGACGCGCTCCTCGAACCGGGCCCCATATCTGCCCAGCATCTTTTCCAGCCGGTCGATGCGGACCAGGTCCATGCCTACACCGTAGACCGCCATCTACCCGTTCACCAGGGCGAGCATTTCGCGAACCGCCCGGTCGAGCCCGACGAGAACGGCCCGTGCGATAATGGCGTGCCCGATGCTGAATTCCTCGATTTCGGGAACACTTCGCAGCCAGAAGACGTTCTGGTAATCGATCCCGTGGCCCGCGTGCACGCCCAGCCCCAGCTTCTTGGCCAGCCTGGCCGCCGTTACCACCTTCTCGAATTCCTCCTGGCGGACGGAAAACGTCTTGGCGTCGCCGAAGGCGCCGGTATGGATTTCCACGTAATCGGCTTCGATTCGATGCGATGTCTTGATGAACTTGGGATCGGCGTTTATGAAAAGGCTCACGGCGATGCCCCCGCCGTGGAGCGTCTTGATGGCTTCACGGATCGCGTCTTCGTGCTGAATCACGTCGAGGCCGCCTTCCGTCGTCAGTTCCTGGCGCTTCTCCGGGACCAGCGTGACCATGTCCGGTTTGACGCGCAGGGCGATCTGGATCATCTCCTCAGTGGCTGCCATCTCGAGGTTCATCTTGGTCTTTATGGTCCGGCGCAGGATTTCCACATCCCTGTCCTGGATGTGCCTCCTGTCTTCGCGCAGATGTACGACGATTCCCTGAGCCCCGGCGAGTTCGACCAAAGCCGCTGCCGTAACCGGGTCGGGT
>JAJFUA010000423.1 GCA_021372635.1 Desulfobacteraceae bacterium
GGGAAAGACCGGGGAAGTGCTCGCCGGGGTCGACACGAGCGGCTTCGAGGTCCTGGATGCGCGGGGGAAGACCGTGCTGCCGGGATTTGTGGACTCGCACACACATTTCGTTTTCGGGGGCTTCCGGGCGGAGGAGTTTTCCTGGAGGCTTCGCGGCGACAGCTACATGGACATCATGCAGCGGGGGGGCGGCATCGCGAGCACCGTGGCGGCGACCCGTAACGCCTCGCGGGAGGAACTCGTCGAGTCCGGCCTCAGGCGGCTCGATTCCATGCTTTCCTTTGGGGTGACGACGGTGGAGGGGAAGAGCGGGTACGGTCTCGATCTGCCCACCGAGATCAGGCAGCTCGAAGCGATGGCCGAAATCGGGTCCCGGCATCCCGTCGAAGTGGTCCCGACCTTCCTCGGGGCTCACGCGGTGCCCGCGGAGTACGGGAACCGGGGAGACGAATTCATCGAGTTTCTTGCCGGCCGTGTGCTTCCGGTCGTGGCGGAAAAAGGGCTGGCCCGGTTCTGCGATGTTTTCTGCGAACGGAACGTCTTCACCGTGGAACAGTCCGGGCGGCTGCTCCGGAAAGCCCGTGAATTCGGCCTCGAGCTGAAGATCCACGCCGACGAGATCGTCCGGACGGGCGGGGCCGAGCTTGCCGCGCAACTCGGCGCGGTCTCCGCGGACCACCTGCTCCAGGCCTCGGACGCGGGAATCCGCGCCATGGCGGATGCCGGTGTCATCGCGACCCTGCTCCCGGGCACGGCCTTCAGCCTCAGGGAACCCTACGCCCGGGGCCGCCTGATGATCGATTCCGGTTGCGCGGTGGCCCTGGCGACGGATTTCAACCCGGGAAGCTGCTTTTCGGAATCGATTCCCCTGGTCGTGGCCCTCGCGACCATCTACATGGGGCTTACACCCGAAGAGACCGTCAATGCGCTTACGATCAACGGAGCGGCCGCGGTGGGCAGGGAGAAGACCATCGGCAGCATCGACGTCGGAAAGCAGGGGGACCTGGTGGTCCATGAGTTCCCTTCCTACCGCTTCATTCCCTACCATATCGGGGTGAGCACGGTGGAAAAGGTGGTCAAGAAAGGGAAGCTCGTGTTCGACAGGACGGCGCTGTGGAGGGACGCCCGGAAATAGCGGCGGCCGAGCGGTCAGAGAAAATTCTTGACGCATGAAAGCAATCTGGTAGAAAGTGAGCCTTGTGGACGCGGGCCGAAATGCGCCAGGAAGGCGCCGGCGGGCTGCGCGTCTGCGGCCGACACCCCCCTCACGGTCAACGTGGCGGCGGTCGCCGGGGTTTTTCTGAAAATTTAAAAAATTCGATTCGGCAACGATACAAAAAGGCCACGAACGCCTTGGCCCGGAAGCAATCCGGGGAGGGTGTTCCGTGGCCTTTTTCTTTTGGGGGTGGGGCTGTCATGCGTACATCGACGTCCGTCAATGCGCGTTTGTGGTCGAGTATCGGGCTTTCGGTCCTGGGGCATGCGCTCCTCGCCTGCTGGCTGGCCATACCCCATCCCCGGACGGAGTTGCGGCGTCCCTGGATCGAGGTGCAGCTTTTCAGCGCCGGGGAAGTGTGCGGCACGGGTGATCAGAAGCCGGGGGGAGACCTTGCGGGCGGCCATGAAACGGGGGAAGCGCTGGTGGAGCGCGGGACAGAGGCCTTTGTGCCTGCCGGGGAACCCGCAAAGGACGGGGGGAAGGAGTCTGCCGCCCGGGAGGAAGTGAGGCAGAGCCGGAAGGTGGAGGAAAGCCCGCCGGCGGTGCGAGCCCCGGCCAAACGGAAGTCCGCCCCTGAAAAGCCCCGGAGAATGCGCACGGCTTCGGCGAAGCCTCCCGAAGCTGTGCAGCGGGAAGAGCAGAAGGACAGGTCTGCTGTAAATTCGTCTTGCCCGGGCGCCGGGAACGGGGAGGATTCCGGCTCGCCGGAACGGGGCGCTTCCGGGGGGGCGCAGGGCCGGTCCGAAGGCGAAGGCCCGGGAAAGGACGGCGCGGACGGGCGGACGCAGGGGCGTCACCCGGCCGAAGTGCGGTTCGGCTCGGCAGACGGACCGGACTTCCTGAAGAAAACCCTTCCGAAGTACCCGAGGGTTGCCAGGCGGATGGGAAAAGAGGGGACCGTACTGCTGCGGGTGACCATCGATGAACGCGGGCTGCCGGTGGAGGTCGAGATTTTGAACAGGGCGGGTTCCGGTTTCGACGAGGAAGCCGTGCAGGCCGTCAGGAACTCCGTGTTCACGCCGGCGAGGAAAGACGGCCGGCCGGTTGCGTGCAGGGCTCTTCTGCCCGTTCGGTTCACTCTCGCGAACGCCGCGTGACCGGTCCGCGTCCGAAGCACGGGAACAGGAGAAAGCATGTTGAGTCAGGGGTGGGAGCAGGTCTTTCATCTTGGCGGAGGAAGACCTGCTCCCGGGGATTTTGCAGAGAGGCCAAATCCCCGCTCTCCTTTTAGCACAGCGGAGGGCCGGGGACAACGAGGGGAGAGCTATGCCGGGCATGTTTCTGTTGCGATGTGGAGGTGGATGGTGCGGGCGGTTCCGCGGGGAAGGCGGATGGGGAACCGTCAAAAAACTGCTGATTTTCCTCCTGGTGGCGGCCATGAGTCTTGCTGCCCCGAACGGCTATACGGGAGACTCTGGGGAGGCGGTCCCGGGCGGTGCCGCCGATGCGCCGGGCGGGGTGGAGGCTTCGGAAGGGGGGAAAGACAAGTCCGGGCGAAAAGACGCCCGTCTCGATGAAATCGTCGTGACGGCCACCCGGTCCGAAAAGTCCATTTCGGATTCGCCCGCATCCGTGTCGGTGGTGACCCGCGAGGACCTGGAAAGCCGGAACATCCAGACGACGGACGCCGCGCTCAACATGGTGGAGGGGCTTTTCGACAAGCGCGCCAAGGGGCTCGACACGACCTCCCGGGTCATCCTGCGCGGCATGCCGGAGCAGAAGCGGACTCTCATCCTGCTCGACGGGCAGCCCCTGAACGACGGCTACACGGGGATCGTCAACTGGAACGCGATCCTTCCCGACAACATCGAAAGAATCGAAGTGGCACGGGGCCCGTTTTCCTCCCTGTACGGCGGAAACGCGATGGGAGGCGTGATCAACCTCATGACGCGCATGCCGGAAAAGAGGGAAGCCGTCCTCAGGAGCGGCTACGGCAGCGACGACTACTGGACGGTCTACGGTTCTTACGGGGACAAGGTCTATGATCGCCTGAGCGTCTTCGGAAGCTTCGGGGTTTCGTCCGGCAACGGTTTCCCGACGGACCTCGTGGTGAGGTCCACGACCGGTTCGAGTGCCGGGCTCCCCGTTTCCGGGGCCGTTTCGGCCACCGACGCCCAGGGCAATCCCGCGGTCATCGTGGGGGACAAGGGCGACAACGGGTGGTGGCGAGGATCGGGCACTTTCAAGGTGGCCTACGACCTGGACGACGATTCCAA
>JAJFUA010000272.1 GCA_021372635.1 Desulfobacteraceae bacterium
GGATAGCAACCAAATGGCACAAAGCGTCATGCACGGCACCACAGTGATTGCCGTTCGAAGAGACGGGCAGGTAATCCTGGCCGGAGACGGGCAGGTTACGATGGGCGATACCGTTATGAAGCACCAGGCGAAAAAGGTGCGCAAAATGTACCACGGCAAGATTCTCACAGGCTTTGCGGGCTCCACCGCCGATGCCTTCACGCTCTTCGAGCGTCTCGAGGCGAAACTGGAGCAATACAACGGCAACCTGAAGCGGGCCGCCGTGGAACTGGCAAAAGACTGGCGCATGGACCGCGCGCTCAGACGCCTCGAAGCCCTTCTCATCGCTGTGGATTGCAGCAATACGTTCATTCTGAGCGGGACCGGCGACGTAATCGAACCGGACGACGGCCTGGCCGGTATCGGTTCGGGAGCGCCTTTCGCGCTTTCAGCCGCACGGGCGCTCATGGCACACACCCAGCTCCCCGCCCGGCAGATCGCAGAAGAAGCAATGAAGATCGCATCCTCCATTTGTATTTACACCAATGAGGAATTTACCTTCGAGGAGCTGTGACGAGATGCAACAACCCCTGACACCGACAGAAATCGTTCGGGAGCTGGATAAATATATCATCGGCCAGAAAGACGCCAAGCGGATGGTGGCTATCGCGCTGCGAAACCGCTGGCGCCGCCAGCAGGTGCCGGAGCATCTCCGGGATGAAATCGCCCCGAAAAACATCATCATGATCGGCCCGACGGGCGTGGGAAAAACGGAAATCGCACGGCGCCTGGCCCGTCTTGCCCAGTCGCCTTTTCTCAAGATCGAAGCCAGCAAGTTCACGGAAGTGGGCTATGTGGGGCGTGACGTCGAATCGATGATCCGCGATCTCATGGAACTTGCCGTCAGCATGGTCCGCACGGAAGAAATGGAAGCCGTGAAGATGAAGGCCGAGGAAATCGCGGAAGAAAAGCTGCTCGATATCCTCCTCCCTCCCAAGCGGCACCAGGAACCCAAAGACGCTCTCCTGGAAGAACCCGGGGCGCTGCGGGCCGCGCAGGAGGAATCCGACCAGGCCGGCTCGACGCGTGAAAAGCTTCGGAAATTGCTCCAAAAAGGCGCGCTGGACGACCGTTACGTGGAACTGGACGTTCCCGACCGCAATTTCCCGATGATCGAGATCTTTTCCGGCGCCGGCATGGAAGAGATGGACTACAACCTGCGCGACATGCTGGGTTCCATGCTACCGCGGCGCACCAAACGGCGGAAGGTCAAGATTCCCGAGGCGCGGGAGATTCTCATCCAGGAAGAATCCCAGCGACTGATCGACATGGACAAGGTGGTCAAATCGGCCATCGAGAGGGTCGAGCATTCCGGAATCATCTTCCTGGATGAAATCGACAAGATAGCGGGCCGAGAATCGGCGCGGGGACCGGACGTTTCCCGCGAAGGAGTGCAGAGGGACCTCCTGCCCATCGTGGAAGGTTCCACCGTGACGACCAAGTATGGAATGGTGAGGACCGATCACATCCTTTTCATCGCGTCTGGCGCCTTTCACATCTCCAAGCCGTCGGACCTCATTCCGGAACTCCAGGGCCGGTTCCCCATCCGGGTGGAACTGAATTCGCTCAGCAAGGAAGATTTCATCCTGATTCTGAAGGAACCGGAAAACGCCCTGATCGTCCAGTACGAGTCGCTGCTCGCCACGGAGAACGTAACCCTGACCTTCGACGATTCAGCCATCGACGAAATAGCGGAGATAGCCTACCAGGTCAATTCGAGGACCGAGAACATCGGAGCGAGAAGGCTTCACACCATAATGGAAAAGCTGCTCTCCGACATTTCCTTCAACGCGCCCGACCTGAAGGGACAGGAAATCCGGATCACCAGCGATTACGTCCAGAAAACGCTCCAGGAAATCGTCAAGGACGAGGACCTCAGCCGCTATATCCTATAAACGGTCCATGGAGCGGTCCGAATCGGCCGCTTCATGTTTCCCGGTATTCCGGCACCTTCGAAGTAGGCACCCGGCGGATCGAGGGAAAAAGGGTCCGCCGCCGGGAGGCGCTTTTCGCATTGCCGGGAACAACCGGACATTTTGTGAACCTGCCGTGCGGATGCGATCAAGAAGCATGCCGCACGATAGAAAATATGCCGTAGAGACAGAATACCGGGCATTTCCCCGGATAGTCGTGTATAGTAGGTCCCCCCGAAAACGCAGGGCGACATGCGGCTTAACCCGTCAGCGGATGGGCATCCCCCATTTCCAAGGATGGCAGTATGGTGGAGAAAGCAAGCATTTTGATCGAGGCACTTCCCTACATTCGACGCTTCTATCACAAGACGGTCGTCATCAAGTACGGCGGTCATGCCATGGTGGCCGACGAACTCAAAGAGAGTTTCGCTCAGGACATCGTCCTGATGAAATACATCGGGATCAACCCGATCGTGGTGCACGGCGGCGGCCCCCAGATCAATGAAATGCTGGCCCGCATCGGCAAGAAGAGCGATTTCCGCGCCGGGATGAGGGTGACCGACGAGGAGACGATGGACATCGTGGAAATGGTCCTTGCGGGAAAGCTGAACAAGGAGATCGTCACGCTCATCAACCGTCACGGCGGGCAGGCGGTGGGTCTCAGCGGGAAAGACGGGCGACTCCTGCAAGCCCGCAAGCTCCAGTTCTATCATTCGCCGGGAAACAACGAACCGCCGGAACTCATCGATATCGGGCTCGTGGGAGAGGTGGATAAAGTGAATGTGGAAATTCTCCGGATCTTCGAGCAGAGCCACCTCATCCCGGTGATCGCCCCGGTGGGGGCTGGGGAGAACGGGGAAACGTACAATATCAATGCGGATCTCGTGGCAGGAGAGATTGCCGGAGCGATCGAGGCGGCCAAACTCGTCCTCATGACGGACGTTTCGGGAGTGCTCGACGCCAAGGGACAGCTCATTTCCAGCATGACCCTCGACGAAGCCGCGGAGGCACTCCGGGACGGAACACTCCGAGGCGGCATGATCCCCAAGGTGCAGTGCGCGGTGGATGCCGTGAATGCGGGCGTCGGCAAGGTTCATATCGTCGACGGGCGACTGCCTCACGCCATCCTGTTGGAGATGTTCACGGATGCCGGTATCGGCACGGAAATCAGAAAATGACGGAGTAAGAAAAGGAGGCCTCTTTATGGACAACGTGCAGTCGGCTTGCCATGAACATATTTTCAACACGTATGGACGATTACCGGTCACGTTCGTTCGAGGGGAAGGTTGCACGCTCTGGGACGACGATGGCAGGGAATACCTGGACTTCCTCGCCGGCATAGCCGTCTGCAACCTGGGACACAGCCATCCGGAACTCGCGCGTGTCATGTTCGAACAGGCAAATACGCTGGTGCATGTTTCGAACCTCTTCTACACGCTCCCGCAGATCGACCTGGCAGCGCAATTGACACGACTTTCCTTTGCGGATAAGGTGTTCTTTTCAAACAGCGGCGCAGAAGCGAACGAAGCGGCAATCAAGCTTGCGAGAAAATACAGCAATGACCGCTTCGGGCCCGGTCGTTTTCACGTGATCACCATGAAGGATTCCTTTCATGGGCGGACGCTCGCGACCCTGTCGGCGACGGCCCAGGACAAGGTGCACAAGGGGTTCGAGCCCCTCGTCGAAGGCTTCACGTACGTCGATTTCAACTCCATATCCGCCGTTGAAGCGGCCATAACGGACAAGACCTGCGCGGTCATGGTGGAGCCCATCCAGGGAGAGGGCGGCATCAACATGCCGAGGGAAGGCTACCTGAGGGAACTCAAGGAGCTTTGCCGCAGCCGACATCTGCTCCTGATCTTCGATGAGGTCCAGGTGGGCATGGGTCGGACGGGCACCCTCTTCGCCCACGAGCAGGAGGGGGTCACGCCGGATATCATGACCCTCGCCAAGGCCCTGGCCAACGGATTGCCCATCGGGGCCATGCTGGCCACCGGCGAAGTCGCCGAGGCGTTCGTGTTGGGTACCCATGGCACAACGTTCGGAGGAACGCCACTGGTGACCTCCGTGGCGCTTCGGACCGTGCAACTGCTCTCCGAACCGTCTTTCCTGGAGCGGGTGCGCCGGGTGGGCGCCTATTTCGTGGAGAAGCTGAAAGAACTTCAGGCACGCCATGAAGTTGTCAGGGATATTCGAGGCAGAGGGCTTCTGATCGGAATGGATCTGACCGTTCCGGGCAAGGACATCGTAGACAAGTGCCTGCAGAGAGGGTTTATCATCAACTGCACCCACGAGACTGTACTTCGGTTCGTACCGCCTTTGATCGTCGGAGAAAAGGAAATCGACCGCTTCGTAAAGGTGCTGGATGAAATTCTGAAGGAGGAGGCGGCATGAAGCGCGATTTACTTACCTTACGAGACCTTACCGTCGAAGAAATCCATTACCTTCTCGCCCGGGCCCGACATCTCAAAGAGGACTGGCGTGCCGGAAAGCTGGAACCCTCGCTGAACCGGAAAGTGCTCGGGATGATTTTCGTCAAGCCCTCCACGCGGACCCGGGTGTCTTTCGAGGCAGCCATGTACCGCCTGGGGGGCCAATGCATCTTCATGACGGAAAAGGACAGCCAGATTTCCCGCAAGGAACCGCTGGCGGACATGGCCCGGGTGCTCTCCCGGTACGTCGACGCCATTGCTGTGCGCACCTTCGCCCACGACGACGTCGAAGAACTGGCCCGGTTCGCTTCCGTGCCCGTGATCAACGGCCTGACGGACCTTTTCCACCCGTGCCAGATTCTCGCCGATCTCATGACCATCGAGGAAAAGCGCGGAAGTCTTGAAAACCTGAAAGTTGCCTGGATCGGCGACGGCAATAACGTGGCCCATTCCTGGATCAACGCCGCGGCTCTGCTGGGATTCACCCTTTCGCTCGCCTGTCCCGAAGGCTACCTGCCGGATTCCGCCATTCTCGGGAGGGCACAGTCGGAAGTTCCCGGCAAGATCCTCCTCACCCAAAACCCCCGGGGAGCCGCCGCCTCGGCCGACGTACTCTATACGGACGTCTGGGCGAGCATGGGACAGGAAGAGGAAGCCGACGCGAGGATGAAGGTCTTCCGCGGATACCAGATCAACAGGGAACTCCTTGCCTCTGCGAGTCCGGACGCCCTGGTGCTTCACTGTCTGCCGGCGCACCGTGGTGAGGAAATTACCGAAGAAGTCCTGGAAGGCCCTCAATCGGTGGTCTTCGATGAGGCCGAGAATCGTCTGCATATACAAATGGCTTTACTCGAGTGGCTGCTTTGTGGGAAAAAATAACGAATCTGCACACCGGAACGTGCGCAGGAGGATACAGCGGGGATCGGAACGTATCCGGACCTCATCTGCGGCCGCGCCGAACCGGATCTGTTTGAGAACGAAAAGGAGAAAAGAGTGGGGATTCATGTCAAGAAAGCGGTACTTGCCTATTCGGGTGGTCTCGATACCTCCATTATATTGAAATGGCTGATTGAAACCTACAAGTGCGAGGTCGTCGCCTTCTCGGCCGACCTCGGACAGGGGGAAGAGCTTTCGGGACTGGAAGCCAAGGCGATCGCCACGGGCGCAGTAAAGGCACGCATCGAAAACCTGCAGGAAGAGTTCGTCAAGGATTTCGTCTTCCCCGCATTCCGCGCCAATGCCATCTATGAGGGCCAGTACCTGCTGGGCACCTCCATCGCCCGGCCGCTCATCGCGAAGCACCAGATCCGGATCGCCCGGGAAGAGGGAGCGGACGCCGTCAGCCACGGCGCCACCGGCAAGGGGAACGACCAGGTGCGCTTCGAACTGGCATACATCGCTCTCAACCCCGATATCAAGGTGATCGCCCCCTGGCGTGAATGGGACCTCAAATCGCGTACCGCCCTGGTGCAGTTCGCTGAAAAACATGGGATTCCCATCCCCGTCACCAAGGCGAAGCCGTACAGCAGCGACAGGAACCTTCTCCACTGCAGCTTTGAGGGCGGGATTCTCGAAGACCCCTGGAGCGCCCCCGACCCGGAGATGTTCGTACTCTCGGTAAGCCCAGAACAGGCGCCGGACAAGCCGGAGATCATCGAAATCGATTTTGAGAAGGGAGACCCGGTCGCCGTCAACGGCGAGCGTCTCTCACCTGCTCAACTGCTGCACCGCCTCAACGAACTCGGCGGAAAGCACGGCATCGGCCGGGTGGACCTCGTGGAAAACAGGTTCGTCGGCATGAAGTCCCGCGGCGTGTACGAAACCCCCGGCGGCACCATCATGCGCATTGCACACATGGCCGTCGAATCCATCACCATGGACCGGGAAGTCATGTACGTCCGCGACTCGCTGGTCCCCGAATACGCACGGCTCATCTACAACGGTTTCTGGTACTCTCCCGAGATGAAAATGCTCCAGGGCATGATGGATCTCGCTCAGGAAAATGTGTACGGCACCGCCCGGCTGAAGCTCTACAAGGGCAATTGCACGATCCTCGGCCGCAAGTCCGACCGTTCCCTCTTCGACGCGAGCTTCGCCACGTTCGAAGAAGACGATGTATACCGTCAGGACGACGCGTCGGGCTTCATCCGGCTACAGGGTTTGCGCCTGCAGATCGCATCCCTTGTACGCAAGAAAGCAGGCTGAAAAGTCAGCAAGGAGAGTTGCAGCATGGCGGAGAAGCTTTGGCAGGGTCGCTTCGACCAGCCGACGAACAGACTGGTGGAAGAATATACGGCTTCCATTCATTTCGATAGCAGGCTGTACCGCTACGATATCGAAGGAAGCATCGCTCAT
>JAJFUA010000429.1 GCA_021372635.1 Desulfobacteraceae bacterium
ATACTGCCCGTGATCCAGAACGGCCTGAATCCGGGTTTCGATCGACTTGCGAATCCGCTTCTGCTGGGCGGCCAGATCAATGAATCGCATCGTGGGCATGAGAGCCTCCAGTTGGGCATGTTCCCCGCTCAATCTTGCAGCGAGGGGTTCACCGGACAACAAATTTGAAGTAGAATTAATGCTACATCCGCTGTCGGGAATAACCAAAGCAAACGTGTGCATGGCACATCCCCCCGCGGATGTCAATCCAGAAGTGAACCAGTCGATTGCCCCGCGCAGGCCGCAAGGTGCGGCGCGCCGCGGAGGGACCTCCCGTTCCAGAAACCGGGCCCAATGCAGTAGGCCGGCCCTGCCGGAAGCGAGAAAAATCAGATATGAGCAAGCCCGAACAAACAAAGTACGTATGCATTCACGGCCATTTCTATCAGCCGCCCCGGGAGAATCCCTGGCTGGAGGCGATCGAACGCGAGGATTCAGCCGCCCCGTACCATGACTGGAACGAGCGCATTCACTTCGAATGCTATCGCGCCAATACCGCAGCAAGGCTGGTGGACGACAGGAACCGCATCCTGACCCTGAGGAACAACTACGAACTGCTGAGCTTCAATTTCGGACCGACGCTTTTTCGCTGGATCGAACAATACGATCCATGGGTGCACCGGGCCATCGTGGATGCGGACCGAAGCAGCTGCGAGCGCCTGGACGGACACGGAAACGCCATGGCTCAGGTGTACAGCCACATGATCATGCCCCTCGCCAATCGCAGGGACAAGATCACCCAGGTGGCCTGGGGCATCCGGGATTTCGAACGCCGGTTCGGCAGGCGTCCCGAGGGGATGTGGCTGGCGGAAACCGCCGTGGACCGGGAAACCCTGCAAGTCCTGGCGGAAGCGGGAATCAAATTCACGGTGCTCTCCCCTTTTCAGGCCGCCCGGTGGCGATTTCCGGAACAAGGAGTGTCCTGGCAGGACGTCCGTGGAGGGAAAATCCCCACAGGACGCCCCTATCGCTACGACTGCGGAGACGGCCGCGCTATCGCCCTTTTCTTCTACGACGGTGAGATTGCCAGGGGAGTCGCGTACGAACGCGTCCTGGAACACAGCAGCAAGCTGGTGGGAAAAATCGATGCCGCCTACGAGCGCCGCGAGGCACTCGAAGGGGAAGCCTGGCTGGTACACGCGGCAACGGACGGCGAATCCTACGGACACCATTTCAAATTCGGCGATATGGCCCTCGCGGCGGCCTTGCGGGACATCGAGGCCGCCCCCGGGACGTGCATCATCAACTACGGAGCTTTCCTGGCATCCTTTCCGGCGCGCGCCGAGGTGGAGATCATCGAAAACACCGCCTGGAGCTGCGCGCACGGGCTCGGCAGGTGGACCTCCGACTGCGGCTGTCACATCGGCGGCGAACCGGGCTGGAACCAGAAATGGCGCGGGCCGCTGCGCGCCGCGATGAACCGCCTCCGGGATTCTCTCGCCGCGCATTACGAACTCGAAATGGCCCGCCTGTGCAAGGATCCCTGGAAAGAACGCGATGAATACATCGATGTACTTCTCGATCCGGAGCGCCTGCCCGAATGGGTGCGGGGCCACTGTACCAGGAAGGAGCCCGGCGGCGCCGTCCGCTTTTTGCAGCTCCTGGAAATGGAGCGCTACGCCATGCTCATGTTCACGTCCTGCGGCTGGTTTTTCGACGAGATCAGCGGGCTGGAAACGGTCCTGGTCCAGAGCTACGCCGCCCGGGCGATCCAACTCGCCCGGCAGACGGGGGCTCCGCCGGGGATCGAAGACGCCTTCATTCGGGACCTCGAGCACGCGCCCAGCAACCGGCCGGAATACGAGAACGGGGCCCGCGTCTACTTGAAAAAGGTGAAGTCGGAAGCCGTAGGCAAGGGCCGCGTTGCGGCGAGCTATGCGATCCAGTCCCTCGGCAGCGCCACGAACGGCCGGGTTCGCCTCTACGCGTACGACATTCTCCCCCGCGAACAGGAGGACCTGGGCCCGAACCCCGCCCCGTGTCTCTTCGGCCATGCAGCCGTCAGGGACCGGCGGACCCTGGAGCAGGAGGATTATCTGTATTCGGCCATCCACTTCGGGGGACTCGATTTCCGCTGCTCCGTGAAACCCTACGCGGGGCCGGACGAATACGCCTCCATCCTCAAGACACTCCAGGGGGCCGTGGAAGACCAGGACACGGTGAAGATGATCCGGATCATGGACGAGGTCTTCGGAAACGAAGCCTTCAGCCTGCACGACGTTCTGCGAGACATGCGCTCTTCCATCGCCCTGGAGATCAGCCGGCAGACGCTGGCGACCTTCACGAACATGCAGCGTCACCTTTACACCGTTTACAGGCCACTGATGGCTTCCCTCCGGCAATGGGACATCAGCATCCCGGAAGATCTGCGGGGTGCGGTGGGCCGCGTGCTGAGCGACGAATTGAAGCAACTGGTGCGGGAGATGCTGCCCCACGAACCGCATTGCCCGACCGACGAGTGCCCCTGGGACGCCACGGACTTTTTCTACCGCGCCCACCTGGGGCGTATTCATTCGCTGCTCGAAAACGCGCGCGCATGGTCCGCCCCCATGCACATCGAAAAGGTGTCCGCCGAACTGGGGAAGGCGCTGGTCGAAGGCATGCTCGCGCTCAGGGAAGACTTTACGCCGGGCAGCGCCGGAAGGTTCATGCGACTCGTGCGGATCTGCATCGAACTCGGCACGAGGCCGGAAATGTGGAAGCTGCAGACCCTCTTCTTCGAAATGGTCGGAAGCGCACTGGCCCGTCCGGCACTCGTGGAAGGCATCGACGGGTTCCGGGAATTCGTGCAGGAACTGGACAGGTTCCTGGAATGCCGCTTTTTCGAACTGCTCGACCAGCCCTCCGAGGCCGAGGCCGGCCTCAGGGCCGAACAATCGTAGAGGTCCGGCCCGCGCGGCCGGGGTCTTTCGGCTGTTTCGGGTTGATCCGCCTCTCGCTTTATATTACTTTAGCATCCTGTGCGCCGCAGGGAGACTGCGGCGGCGGATCGTACGGCACGGCATCAAGGAGACACACCATGTGCGAGGCGAATGCCTATTTGCTCAAGGACGGCCGGGAGGAACTCCTCATGGAGGCTGTCGACGTCATCGAAAACGAAGACGACCAGGTACGGGTGGCCAACATATTCGGCGAGCAGAAGATCGTGAAGGGCAGGATTCGGAGCATGTCCCTGGTCGAACACAAGATTCTTCTCGAAGAACGCTCTTCCTGAAAACTCTCCGGCGAGGCGAAGACGTCGCATCAGCGGAAAGGCCGCTTCGGGCCGTTCCCTGCCGCTGATGTGCCGTTCGCCCCTCATCTCCCGTTGGTATCGCCGCCATCCCCGCCGTTTCCGGACTCGAGTCTTCGATCGCAGTACCAGTCCATCTGCCGGCATATGCCGCGCACGATCTTGACCTCCCGCGCGCGGATTCCGATCCGGCTGAAGAACCTGCGTATACTTCTCATCCAATAATCGGGGTTCTCGGGGTTGATGAAGTGGATTCGGGCCAGCACGTCCTGGAGGTGATCGTACATCCCCTCCATTTCCCTCCTGGTCGCCAGCCGAGGCACGAAGCTTTTCGGCTCGTCGACGGAAGCCATGAACATCTCATAGCCAAGGACCATGACCGCCTGTGCCAGGTTCAGGGAAGAGAAGTCGGCCGTGGGGATGGTCACGAGGGAATCGCAGTATTTCAGCTCGTCGTTGGCCAGGCCGCTGCTTTCGGTGCCGAAGACCACGGCCACGCGGTTCTTCCAGCTTATGGGGATGAGTTCCTGCGCGATGCGGCGGGGGTTGTTCAGCGCCTGCCGCTGCGAACCCTTCCGCGCCGTCGTGCCCACGACGTACTGAAAGGGGAGCAGGGCATCCTTGAAATCGTCGTACACCTCCATGTCGGCGACCACGTCTTCGGCGTTGTGCGTGGCCATTTTCAGTATCCTGGTCAGATCGCAGTCGTAGGGCTTCACCACAACGAGGCCCCCGAGGCCCATATTCTTGACCACGCGCGCCGCGGCGCCGATGTTCTCCGGAAAGTGAGGTTCGTTGAGTAAAACGGAAATATTGGTCAGATTCACCTTCATAGCAGGTATCCTTGGCGCGCCGGCGTTCAGGCCGCACACGCATCAATCCGCCGGTTGCCCGGGCAGGTGCCGTCGTCATCGTCTCTTGAGCCTGGAAGCGCCTGAACATTATAGAATTTGCCGGCGCAAATCAAGCAGTCCGAAACGTTTTGCCCCTCATCGGCCCCGGATACCGAACTTGACAGGCACCGCTCAATGTTGCTAGCCTGATTTTGATTGCGCCAGGAGATTCGGTGGCTTTGATGCGAACGGGAAAGCGGCGGCAGATGGGAATCGCCCGGTCGATCCACTCCCGGCAACCCTGCCAATCCCGACGTTCGTTCACCCCGATCCCGGCATGCGCGCCCCTCCCCAGCCTGATCCCACGCCACCGCCGCGTTCGGAGAGAACCGACCGGATTGTCGCATGATCGAGAGGGAAACCAGGGTGGCGCGTCCCCCTGCCCCTCCCGCGAAAGGCCCGGAAATCGATCCGCGGAAAGGGGACGGCAATCCGTTCTCATCCGGCCCGGCACGGAATTTTGACGAGGAGCACAACACCACATGAACCTGGCCTCCGATATCGTCGTCATCGTCATAGCCGCCCTCATGGGAGGCATCCTCGCCCACCGGCTGAAACAGCCCCTGATCCTCGGCTATATCCTGGCGGGAGTGGTGGTCGGCCCCCACACGGGGGGAATCACCGTATCGGACGTTCATAACATCGAACTGCTGGCCGAGATCGGCGTGGCACTCCTGTTGTTCGCCCTGGGCCTCGAATTCTCCCTCGCAAAGCTCAGACCCGTACGAGGCATCGCCCTCGTGGGCACCCCCATCCAGATCCTCCTCACCATCGTCTACGGCTGTGTGATCGGAAGATGGCTCGGCTGGGACTGGATTTCTTCGATCTGGCTCGGAGCGCTCATCTCCCTCTCCAGCACCATGGTCATCCTGAAGACCCTGATGAACCAGGGATGGCTCGGCACGCTTTCGAGCCGGGTGATGATCGGCATGCTCATCGTGCAGGATCTCGCCATCGTGCCCATGATGATCGTGCTGCCGCAGTTGAACAACCCCGCCGCGGGCCTGCCCGTCCTCGGAGCGGCAGCGGTCAAGGCGGCCCTGTTTCTCGGGGCGATGATCCTCCTGGGCACGAGGCTCCTCCCCCGGCTCCTGGCCTTCGCGGCCACGTGGAACTCACGCGAAATCTTCCTGCTGGCCATCACCGCCATCGGCCTGGGCGTCGGCTACGCGACCTATCTCTCCGGGCTGTCCTTCGCCTTTGGAGCCTTCGTGGCCGGGATGGTTCTTGGCGAATCGGACTACAGTCACCAGGCACTGAGCGACATCATCCCCCTGCGGGACATTTTCGGCCTGCTCTTTTTCACATCGGTGGGCATGCTGCTGGACCCGTCCTTTCTGTTCGCAAGATGGGACACCGTCCTGCTCCTCGTATTTCTCGTCTGCGCCGGCAAGGGGATCATCTTCGCCGCCCTGGCCCGCCTCTTCGGCTACGGAAACGTGGTGCCGCTCGCCGTTGGGCTGGGGTTATTCCAGGTGGGAGAGTTTTCTTTCGTGCTGGCCCGGATGGGACTTTCCGGCGGAGCGATCTCGAACGACGTCTATTCGCTGGTCCTCAGCACGGCTATCGTCAGCATGGTCCTGACTCCGCTGCTGTCGGGTCTCACCACCCCGATCTACGCGTTCCGCAAGCGTCATTTCAGGCATGAACCGCTGGAAACGATCAACTTTTCCGAATCCGGACTGCGCGATCACGTCATGATTGCCGGCGGAGGACGGGTGGGGATGTACGTCGCCGGGCTTATGAACCACCTGGAAGTATCTTTCGTTTTGATCGAACAGGATTACCGGAAGGTATTGAAGGCGAAGGAAGCGGGATTTCCCATCGTTTTCGGGGATGCCGGGCAGCCGTCGGTCCTCGAAGCCGCCGGCATCGGCAGGGCGCGCCTTCTGCTGCTGACCGTCCCCGATTTCGTGGTCTCCCGGGCCATCGTCTCCACGATCGGAAAGCTCCGTCCCGGCCTGGATATCGTCGCCCGCGCGGAGGGGATGGAGCAGATGAAGAGCCTGTACGAAAGCGGCGTGGCCGAGGTGATTCAGCCGGAATTCGAGGCTGGCCTCGAAATCACCCGCCAGGCACTGCTGCACATGGAATTTCCCGCCGCCGAGGTGCTGCGCTACACCGCTGCCGTGCGCCGGGACCTGTATGCTCCCCTGCAGGAGGACAGGGACGACCGCCACCGGTTCGCATTGCTGCGCGGCATAGCCGGACTGCTGGAACTGAACTGGCTGACGCTGACGCAGGACAGCCCCGCTGTGGGAAAAACGATCGGCGAACTCGGGATCAGGGCCAGGACGGGGGTGTCGGTGGTGGGGGTGATGCGAGGCGGGGCGTTCCATCCCAATCCGAGCCCGCTGTTTTGTTTCGAGGAGAACGATCTGCTGGCGGTCATGGGAAAATCGGAACAGATCGCCGCTTTTCAGAAGCTGGCTGAAAATTAAGGCCGGCTGCGAAACCGCAGCCGGCCTGGGCGTAGTGCGAGTCTACGGCCCGCCACCGCAGGGAGGAATCCCCGGCCCGCCCAGTGGATTCCGGTTTACCTCCCTGCGGGCTTGCGGGGCGAACCGCTCGCTCGCAAACCTGACCTGTTTCCTAGTTGAAATGAGTCTCGAGATACCTGGTGAGGCTCCCTTCGAAATCATCCTCCCATCCGCCGTTGTAGACGATGGTCGAGGCGATTTCGCTGGCCAGAATGGCGCACTGGATCTTGGCCGGAAGCTTCTTCACACGCGCGCGGTACCTGACGTTTTCACGGACGAACGCGGGCATGTGGCGCAGCAGGACGTTGAAGAGAACCGGCTTTTCGAGCAGTTCCGTCCGGCTGCAGAAGAAATCGAACAGCCTGTCATAGTGGTCGTTGATCTCCTCGCTGAGCGCCGCGCTGATCTCGGTGTAAAGGGACTTTCCTTCCGCTTCCTTGTAGCGTCTGAAGATCAGGTTCGCCTCGTCCCGGGCTCTCTTGTCCAGGATTTCCAGAACGTCGTGGACATAGACGTCCTTGTGCTTCAGGAACTCTTTTTCGGACATGAGCAGGTTGGCGATGATCTCGTACGACGAGGTGATCACGCCGCACTTGTTCGCAGAGGAATCCCGAACGATGATCACGCCGTTTTTCTGCAGGCATTCGCGCGCTGCGGGACTGATGAAGGAGTTGGCCCCTTCCACGATGACGGGAGCGGTAAGCTTTCCGTCTCCCTTGACCCACTTGCACCAGTTGTTGGCGTCGATGGTCTCGGGGCGTCCGCCGCAGGGCAGGAAGAGGTTCGCGGAAACGTTGAACAGGATCGCGTCGATTTCCTTGTAATACTCGTCAACGGTGATCCAGCTTTCCTTCAGGCCGGCATCCGTGCGTTCGACCTTCCGGTACAGCTGCTTCAGAGCCTCCATGCGGGTGTGGCGGGAGAAGAGCATGAACCCGCCCTTGTGAAGGGCTTCGGGATTGAATTCATGGATGTCCGCCTTGAGCACGATCCGGGCCATTTCCTGGCGGTCGGCTCCTTCGGGATCGTACAGGGCGCCGGTCGCATCCGTAATGCACACGATCTTCGCACCGGGGCAC
>JAJFUA010000430.1 GCA_021372635.1 Desulfobacteraceae bacterium
ATACTGCCCGTGATCCAGAACGGCCTGAATCCGGGTTTCGATCGACTTGCGAATCCGCTTCTGCTGGGCGGCCAGATCAATGAATCGCATCGTGGGCATGAGAGCCTCCAGTTGGGCATGTTCCCCGCTCAATCTTGCAGCAGGGGGTTCACCGGGCAACAAATTTGAAGTAGAATTGACGATACGTTCGCTGTCGGCAATAACCGAAGCAAACGTGTGCATGGCACATCCCCCTGCGGATGTCAATCCAGAAGTGAGCCAGTCGATTGCCCCGCGCAGGCCGCAAGGTGCGGCGCGCCGCGGAGGGACCTCCCGCTCCAGAAACCGGGTTCCAAGCCATGGGCCGGCCCTGCCGGAAGCGAGAAGAATCAGATATGAGCAAGCCCGAACAGACAAAGTACGTATGCATTCACGGCCATTTCTATCAGCCGCCCCGGGAAAACCCCTGGCTGGAGGCGATCGAGCGCGAGGATTCCGCCGCCCCGTACCACGACTGGAACGAACGCATTCACTTCGAATGCTACCGTGCCAACACCGCCGCAAGAGTGGTGGACGACAGGAACCGCATCCTGACCCTGAGAAACAACTACGACCTGCTGAGCTTCAATTTCGGGCCGACGCTTTTCCGCTGGATCGAACACTACGATCCATGGGTGCACCAGGCCATCGTGGATGCGGACCGAACCAGCCGCGAGCGCCTGGACGGGCACGGGAACGCCATGGCCCAGGTGTACAGCCACATGATCATGCCCCTCGCCAATCGCAGGGACAAGGTCACCCAGGTGGCCTGGGGCATCAGGGATTTCGAACGCCGGTTCGGCAGGCGCCCCGAGGGGATGTGGCTGGCGGAAACCGCCGTGGACAGGGAAACCCTGCAAGTCCTGGCGGAAGCGGGAATCCAATTCACGGTGCTCTCCCCTTTCCAGGCCGCCCGGTGGCGCTTTCCGGAAAAAGGAGTGCCCTGGCAGGACGTCCGTGGAGGAAAAATCCCCACCGGACGCCCCTATCGCTACGACTGCGGAGGCGGCCGCACGATCGCTCTTTTCTTCTACGACGGTGAAATCGCCAGGGGAATCGCGTACGAACACGCACTGGAACACAGCAGCAAGCTGGTGGGAAAAATCGACGCCGCCTACGAGCGACGGGAGGCACTCGAAGGGGAAGCCTGGCTGGTGCACGCGGCAACGGACGGCGAATCCTACGGGCATCATTTCAAATTCGGCGACATGGCCCTCGCGGCGGCCTTCCGGGACATCGAGACCACCCCCGGAACGCGTATCGTCAACTACGGAGCTTTCCTGGCATCCTTTCCGGCGCGCGCGGAGGTGGAGATCATCGAAAACACAGCCTGGAGCTGCGCGCACGGGCTCGGGAGGTGGACCTCCGACTGCGGCTGTCACATCGGCGGCGAACCGGGCTGGACCCAGAAATGGCGCGGACCGCTGCGCGCCGCGATGAACCGCCTCCGGGATTCCCTCGCCGTACATTACGAACTCGGAATGGCCCCCCTGTGCAAGGATCCCTGGAAAGAGCGCGATGCATACATCGATGTCATTCTCGATCCGGAACGCCTGCCTGAATGGGTGAAGAGCCACTGCGCCAGGAAGGAACCCTACGCCGCCGTCCGCTTCTTACAGCTCCTGGAAATGGAGCGCTACGCCATGCTCATGTTCACGTCCTGCGGCTGGTTTTTCGACGAGATCAGCGGGCTGGAAACGGTCCTGGTCCAGAGCTACGCCGCCCGGGCGATCCAGCTCGCCCGGCAGACGGGGGCTCCGCCAGTGATCGAGGACGCCTTCCTCAGGGATCTCGAGCACGCGCCCAGCAACCGGCCGGAATACGGGAACGGGGCCTGCGTCTACCTGAAAAAGGTGAAATCGGAAGCCGTGGGCAAGAGCCGCGTTGCGGCGAGCTATGCGCTCCAGTCCCTCGGCAGTTCCTCGAACGGCCGGGTTCGCCTCTACGCCTACGACATCCTCCCCCGGGAACAGGAGGACCTGGGCCCGAACCCCGCCCCTTGCCTCTTCGGCCATGCAGCCGTCAGAGACCGGCGGACCCTGGAACAGGAGGATTATCTATATTCGGCCATCCACTTCGGAGGGCTCGATTTCCGTTGTTCCGTGAAACCCTACGCGGGGCCGGATGAATACGCCTCCATCCTCAAGACACTCCAGGGGGCCGTGGAAGACCAGGATACGGTGAAGATGATCCGTATCATGGACGAGGTTTTCGGAGACGAAGCCTTCAGCCTGCACGACGTCCTGCGCGACATGCGCTCGTCCATCGCCCTGGAGATCAGCCGGCAGACCCTGGCGACCTTCACGAACATGCAGCGTCACCTGTACTCCGTATACAGGCCCCTGATGGCTTCCCTGCGGCAATGGGACATCAGCATCCCGGAAGATCTGCGGGGCGCGGTGGGCCGCGTGCTGAGCGACGAACTGAAGCAACTGGTACAAGAGATGCTGCCCCACGAACCGCATTGCCCGACCGAGGAATGTCCCTGGGACGCCACGGACTTTTTCTACCGCGCACACCTGGGGCGCATTCATTCGCTGCTCGAAAACGCGCGCGCATGGTCCGCCCCCATGCACCTCGAAAAGGTGTCCGCCGAACTGGGACGGGCACTGGTCGAGGGCATGCTCGCGCTCAAGGAAAGCTTTACGCCGGGCAGCGCCGGAAGGTTCATGCGACTCGTGCGGATCTGCATCGAACTCGGCACGAGGCCGGAAATGTGGAAGCTGCAGACCCTCTTCTTCGAACTGGTCGGAAAGGCTCTGGTCCAGCCGGCACTCGTGGAACGCATCGACGGGTTCCGGGAATTCGTGCAGGAATTGGACAGGTTCCTGGAATGCCGCTTCTTTGAACTGCTGGACCAACCAGCGAAGGCCCTGGTCTGCATCAAGGTCGAAAAATCGTAGCCGCCCGGCCTGCAACGATCAGGGCCTTTCGGTTTTCGGTTCTTTCGGGTTGAACCGCCTCTCGCTTTATATTACTTTGTATGCTGTACGCTGCAGGGAGACTGCGGCGGCGGATCGTACGGCACGGTATCAAGGAGGCAGATCATGTGTGAGGCGAATGCCTATTTGCTCAAGGACGGCCGTGAGGAACTCCTCATGGAGGCTGTCGACGTCATCGAAAACGAAGACAACCAGGTACGGGTGGCCAACATATTCGGCGAGCAGAAGATCGTGAAGGGCAGGATTCGGAGCATGTCCCTGGTCGAACACAAGATTCTTCTCGAAGAATGCTCTTCCTGAAAACTCTCCGGCCAGGCGAGGACGTCGCATCAGCGGAAAGGCCGCTTCGGGCCGTTCCATACCGCTGATGTGCCGTTTCCCCCTCATCTCCCGTTCGTGTCGCCATCCCCGTCGTTTCCGGACTCGAGTCTTCGATCGCAGTACCAGTCCATCTGCCGGCATATGCCGCGCACGATCTTGACCTCCCTTGCGCGGATTCCAATCCGGCTAAAAAATCTGCGTATGCTTCTCATCCAATAATCAGGATTCTCGGGATTAATGAAGTGGATTCGGGCCAGCACGTCCTGGAGGTGATCGTACATCCCCTCCATTTCCTTCCTGGTCGCCAGCCGCGGCACGAAGGTTTTCGGCTCATCGACGGAAGCCATGAATATCTCGTAGCCCAGGACCATGACCGCCTGCGCCAGGTTCAGGGAAGAGAAGTCGGCTGTGGGGATGGTCACGAGGGAATCGCAGAATTTCAGCTCGTTGTTGGCCAGTCCGCTGCTTTCGGTACCGAAGACCACGGCCACACGGTTCTTCCGGCTGATGGGGACGAGTTCCTGCGCGACACGGCGGGGGTTGTTCAGCGCCTGCCGCTGCGAGCCCTTCCGGGCCGTCGTGCCCACGACGTACTGAAAGGGGAGCAAGGCATCCCTGAAATCATCGTACACCTCCATGTCGGCGACCACGTCTTCGGCGTTGTGCGTGGCCATTTTCAGTATTTTGGTCAGATCGCAGTCGTAGGGCCTCACCACGACGAGGCCCCCGAGCCCCATATTCTTGACCACGCGCGCAGCCGCGCCGATATTCTCAGGAAAGTGAGGTTCGTTGAGCAAAATGGAAACGTTGGTCAGATTCACTTTCATAGCAGGTATCCTTTGCGCGCCGGCGTTCAGGCCGCGCGCGCATCAATCCGCCGGTTGCCCGGGCCGGAACCGTCGTCATCGTCTCTTGAGCCTGGAAGCGCCTGAACATTATAGAATTTGCCGGCGCAAATCAAGCCGTCAGAAACGATTGCCCTCATCGGCCTCCGATACGGAACTTGACAGGCACCGTTCAATGTTGCTAGCCTGACTTTTCAATTCTACCAGGAGATTCGGGTGCTTTGATGCGAACGGAAAAGCAGCGGCAGATGGGAATAGTCTGGTCGATCCAATCCCGGCAACCCCGCCAATCCTGATGTTCGTTCACCTCCGGTCTCGGCGTGCGCGCCCCTCCCCTGCATTTTCCCTCGGCACCGCCGCGTTCGGGAAAACCCGGGCACGTCGTCGCATGCTCGGACAGGAAACCAGGACAACCCGTTCCCATTCCGCCCGGCACGGAACTCTGATGAGGAGCACAATACTATGAACCTGGCCTCCGATATCGTCGTCATCGTCATCGCCGCCCTCATGGGAGGCATCCTCGCCCACAGGCTGAAACAGCCTCTGATCCTCGGCTACATCCTGGCGGGAGTGGTGGTCGGTCCCCATACGGGAGGAATCACCGTATCGGACGTCCATAACATCGAACTGCTGGCCGAAATCGGCGTGGCGCTCCTGCTGTTCGCCCTGGGCCTCGAGTTCTCCCTCGCGAAACTCAGACCCGTCCGAGGCATCGCCCTCGTGGGCACCCCCATCCAGATCCTCCTCACCATCGCGTACGGCTGCGCGGTCGGACGATGGCTCGGCTGGGACTGGATTTCTTCGATCTGGCTGGGATCGCTGATCTCCCTCTCCAGCACCATGGTCATCCTGAAGACCCTGATGAACCAGGGGTGGCTCGGCACGCTTTCGAGTCGGGTGATGATCGGCATGCTCATCGTGCAGGATCTCGCCATCGTACCCATGATGATCGTGTTGCCTCAGTTGAACGACCCCGCGGCGGGCCTGCCCGTCCTCGGAGCGGCGGCGGTCAAGGCGACCCTGTTTCTCGGGGCGATGATCCTCCTGGGCACGAGACTCCTCCCCCGGCTCCTGGCCTTCGCCGCCACGTGGAACTCACGGGAAATCTTCCTGCTGACCATCACGGCCATCGGCCTGGGCGTCGGCTACGCGACCTATCTCTCCGGGCTGTCCTTCGCCTTCGGAGCCTTCGTGGCCGGGATGGTCCTGGGGGAATCGGACTACAGCCACCAGGCGTTGAGCGACATCATCCCCCTGCGGGACATTTTCGGCCTGCTCTTTTTCACCTCGGTGGGCATGCTGCTGGACCCGTCCTTTCTGTTCGCGCGATGGGACACGATCCTGCTCCTCGTTTTTCTCGTCTGCGCGGGCAAGGGGATCATCTTCGCCGCGCTGGCCCGCCTCTTCGGCTACGGCAACGTGGTGCCACTCGCCGTGGGGTTGGGATTGTTCCAGGTGGGAGAGTTTTCTTTCGTACTGGCCCGGATGGGGCTTTCCGGCGGAGCGATCTCGAACGACATATATTCGCTGGTGCTCAGCACGGCCATCGTCAGCATGGTCCTGACTCCGCTGCTGTCGGGTCTGACCACCCCGATCTACGCGTTCCGCAAGCGTCATTTCAGGCATGAACCACTGGAGACGATCAACTTCTCCGAATCCGGACTGCGCGATCACGTCATGATTGCCGGCGGAGGACGGGTCGGGATGTACATCGCCGGGCTTCTGAACCACCTGGAAGTATCTTTCGTTTTGATCGAACAGGATTACCGGAAGGTGTTGAAGGCGAAGGAAGCGGGGTTTCCCGTCGTTTTCGGGGATGCCGGGCAGTCGTCGGTCCTCGAGGCCGCCGGCATCGGCAGGGCGCGGTTATTCCTGCTGACCGTCCCCGATTACGTGGTCTCCCAGGCCATCGTTTCCACGATCGGGACACTCCGTCCCGGCCTGGATATCGTCGCCCGGGCGGAGGGAATGGAACAGATGAAGAGCCTGTACGAAAGCGGCGTGGCCGAGGTGATTCAGCCGGAGTTCGAGGCGGGCCTCGAAATCACCCGCCAGGCGCTGCTGCGCATGGAATTTCCCGCCGCCGAGGTGCTGCGGTACACCGCTGCCGTGCGCCGGGACCTGTATGCTCCCCTCCAGGAAGACAGGGACGACCGCCACCGGTTCGCACTGCTGCGCGGCATAGCCGGACTGCTGGAACTGAACTGGTTGACGCTGAAGCAGGACAGCCCCGTTGTGGGGAGAACGATCGGCGATCTCGGAATCAGGGCCAACACGGGGGTATCGGTGGTGGGAGTGATGCGCGGCGGGGCGTTCCATCCCAACCCGAGCCCGCAGTTTCGCTTCGAGGAAGACGACCTGCTGGCGGTCATGGGAAAATCGGAACAGATCGCCGTTTTTCAGAAACTGGCCGAAAATTAAGGCCGGCTGCGAAACCGCAGCCGGCCTGGGCGTAGTGCGAGTCTACGGACCGCCACCGCAGGGAGGAATCCCCGGCCCGCCCAGTGGATTCCGGGTTACCTCCCTGCGGGCTTGCGGGGCGAACCGCTCGCTCGCAAACCTGGCCTGTTGCCTACTTGAAATGAGCCTCGAGATACGTGGTGAGGCTCCCTTCGAAATCATCCTCCCATCCGCCGTTGTAGACGATGGTCGAAGCGATTTCGCTGGCCAGAATGGCGCACTGGATCTTGACGGGAAGCTTCTTCACACGCGCACGGTACCTGACGTTTTCACGGACGAACGCCGGCATGTGACGCAGCAGGACGTTGAAGATAACCGGCTTTTCGAGCAGGTCCGTCCGGCGGCAGAAGAAACCGAACAGCCTGTCATAGTGTTCGTTGATTTCCTCGCTGAGGCCCGCACTGATCTCGGTGTAAAGGAGCTTTCCTTCCGCTTCCTTGTAGCGCCTGAAGATCAGGTTCGCCTCGTCCCGAGCCCTCTTGTCCAGGATCTCCAGAACGTCACGGACATAGACGTCCTTGTGCTTCAGGAACTCTTTCTCGGACATAAGCAGGTTGGCGATGATCTCGTACGACGAGGTGATCACGCCGCACTTGTTCGCGGAGGAATCCCGCACGATGATCACGCCGTTTTTCTGCAGGCATTCGCGCGCCGCGGGACTGATGAAGGAGTTGGCCCCTTCCACGATGACGGGAGCGGTAAGCTTCCCGTCTTCCTTGACCCACTTGGACCAGTTGTTGGCGTCGATGGTCTCGGGGCGTCCGCCGCAGGGCAGGAAGAGGTTCACGGGAACGTTGAACAGAACCGCGTCGATTTCCTTGTAATACTCGTCCACGGTAATCCAGCTTTCCTTCAGGCCGGCATCCGTGCGTTCGACCTTCCGGTACAACTGCTTCAGAGCCTCCATGCGGGTATGCCGCGAGAAGAGCATGAACCCACCCTTGTGAAGGGCTTCGGGATTGAATTCATGGATGTCCGCCTTGAGCACGATCCGGGCCATTTCCTGGCGGTCGGCTCCTTCGGGATCGTACAGGGCGCCGGTCGCATCCGTAATGCACACGATCTTCGCACCGGGGCAC
>JAJFUA010000431.1 GCA_021372635.1 Desulfobacteraceae bacterium
CATCTCTTTCATGAAAGGAGCCAGTCCGAAGAGGAGCGGCGATTCCGCGCCGGTTTTTCGGAGCATCACGACGCGGTTTGGCATGAAGGCTGCCCGAATGACCGCGAGCATCTCCCGAACGGCGGCGGTGTCGGGGTCGCCGGCCACGACGATTTCCCGCGACGGCCCCAGGGCAAAGTCCACAGCCTGGAGGAACTGGGTGTAGCCGGAAGGATAGTCCGAGATCTCGCGGTGGAACGCGGATAGCAGCTTCGACGCGGTTTCCTCCAGGCGCGCGTCCCCGGTCATGCGCGCTAGGCGCAGGAGATTCAGAGCGGCGACGGAATTGCTCGACGGGGTGGCGCCGTCGTAAATCTCCTTGTCCCGCAGAAAGAGTCCCTCCCCGTTCCTGGCCGTGTAGAAATAGCCCCCCGCTGCCTCGTCCAGGAACAGGCCGTTCATGCTTTCCTGGAGTTCGACCGCAACCACGAGGCGCTCCGTGTCGAAGGTGGCTTCGTAGAGTTCAAGGAGCCCCCAGATGAGAAAAGCGTAGTCGTCGGCAAAAGCGGGATGAGCGACATCGCCCTGCCGGAAGCGGCGGTAAAGCCTTCCGGAAGGAGGCCGGCGGAGGCGGGTCAGGATAAAATCCGCCGCGCGCGAAGCGGCCTCTGCATAGGCCGGTTCACCCAGGGCCTGGGCGCCTTTCGCCAGCGCGGCAATCATCAGGCCGTTCCAGGCGGTGAGGATCTTGTCGTCCCTGAGCGGACGCACCCGCTTCTCCCGGGCCGCAAAGAGTTTCTTCCTCCCCTCCTCGAGCAGCCGCTCCAGGGTCCCCTCGTCCGTGCCAAACCGGCTGGCCGCAGCGGAAACGGGCAGGGATACGTGCGGGATGCTCGCTCCCCCCTCGAAATTGCCCTCGGGAGTGATGTCGTAGAACCGGCAGAAAACCTCCCCCGCCTCCCGTCCCAGGACGTCCGCCACCTCACCAGGAGTCCATACGTAGAATTTGCCCTCTTCCCCTTCGCTGTCGGCGTCTTCGGCCGAGTAGAATCCCCCGTCCCCGTCCGTCATATCCCGCAGCACGTATTCGAATATTTCCCTCGCCACGCGCCCGTGGCGTTCCCACCCCGTCGCCAGAAACGCCTCGAGGTAGGCAATGGCGAGCAGGGCCTGGTCGTAGAGCATCTTCTCGAAATGAGGCACGAGCCACCGCTCGTCCACCGAGTATCGATGAAAGCCGTACCCCACCTGGTCGAACAACCCTCCTGCGCGCATGGCGTCGAGGGTCGCCTCCAGCATCTCCGCCGCGTCGGAATCGGGCCGGCGCCCGTGCCAGCGCAGCAGGAACGTGAGCCGGTGGGGCGTCGGGAACTTGGGAGCCGGACCGAACCCGCCCCAGCCGCCGTCGAAGGAACGCCGCAGATGATCGTAGCCGGACCGCAGGATATCCAAGCCCGGCAAACGGGCGCCTCCTGGCGGCGTTGCAGGCTGAACGCCCGCGGCGATCCGGTCGCCCGTCCCGACGACCGCTTCGCGGTTGGTTTTCCACAAACCGGCAAAGTGCCGGATGATGTCTTGGAACCCGGGCATCCCCATGCGGCTCGATTTGGGGAAGTAACCGCCAGCGAAAAACGGGAGCCGGTCGGGGGTCATAAAAATGGTGAGGGGCCAGCCGCCCCTCCCGGTCAGCGCCTGACAAACGCTCATGTACACCCGGTCGATGTCGGGCCGTTCCTCGCGGTCCACCTTCACGGAAACCACGTTCCTATTGAGCAGCTCCGCCGTCTCCGCGTCTTCGAAGGACTCGCGCTCCATGACATGGCACCAGTGGCATGTGGCGTACCCGACGGACAGGAAGACCGGCTTGTCCTCCTCTTTCGCCTTCCGGAATGCCTCTTCCCCCCAGGGATACCAGTCCACCGGGTTGCTGGCATGCTGGAGCAGGTAGGGGCTCTTTTCATGAATCAGGCGATTGGGTTTCGACCTTTGCGCTTCCATGGCTTCCCCCTTTCCCGAACGGCACCGGAGCCCCGCGGCGGGATGCCACCCGGGGGTCCGCACACTTCCGGGGCCCGGAATCCGCATGCGGGGGTCCGGGCGGGCATTCCTTCCCACCCGGATGAACGAATGCTAGGACTTGGCGTCCTCTTCTTCCACAACGAGCGTTCCCTTGTGCCTGGTCCCGCAGCTCGGGCAGAGGATTTCCATCTCCTCCTCCGGCCCCGCGTATTTTTTCAGCATCTCTTCGGACGGAATGAACGATACGTCGCCGCAGGCGCATTGCGGGCACTGGCCTTTCACCAGGTGTCTTTTCCTCTTTTCAGCCATTGCACTTCTCCCTTGGGCACAAGCCCCCCTGCCGGCGGAGACGCCCGACGCGGCACGCCGGAGAGGGACCCCGTTTCCGATGGATGGTTCATTTTTCGAGTTTCTGCAGGGCCTCGGCCAGATCTTCCAGCCGGGGCCGCTCGTTGATATCGTGCACGTCCACGTACCGGACGATCCCCTTGCGGTCGATCACGAACAGTGCCCGCTCCGACGTTCCGCCCGTTCTGAGGACGCCGTACATGGAGGCCACTTCCCCGTGGGGCCAGAAATCCGAAAGGACGTGAAACCAGACGCCCCCCATCTGTTGGGTCCAGGCATAGAGCGTGGCAAGGTTGTCCACGGTGATGCCGATCAGGGCCGCCTGGTTCCGGTCGAAGAGGTCCTTGACGATATTATATCCCGGCCACTGTTCGGAGCAGACCGGCGTCCAGGCGGCGGGAACGAAGGAAATGACGACGTTCTTGCTTCCCAGAAACTGGCTGAGCGAGACTTCTTCCCCCGAAAGGGAAGGCAGCTTGAAATCGGGAGCCTTGTCCCCGACCTTGAGGTTCATCGGACTGTCCAGCGGCTTGAGCTGTCCGACGGGAAAAATGCGTTCCTTGAACTGCTCCGAAGACGCGCGGGCGGTGCCTCCCATCCATGAAACCAGGATCGCTCCCGCGACAAGAAACCGGAAGTACATGCCTCGCTTCCACATGTTCAGACTCCCTTCTTCGGCGGCCGGACAGCCTTTTCGGACTTCTTCAGCAGGAGGTCGAGAAATTGCTTCGGCTCCCCGAAACTCCCTACCTTGGAATAGATGACTTTGTGTCCTCCCCCGGCATTGAGCTGGACCGCGATGAAATACGGCGTCCCCACTCCGCCCAGGGATTTGTGGAGCGAATAATTGACGTCCGGAAACAAGGGAAATGTTATACGGTACAAGTCCCTGAATGCATTAACTTCATAGATGGAATTTCCCGCCCCGATGCCTATGATTTTGATTTTTTCCCTGAGTTCGGGATCGCCGTCGATCGCCCGAAACAGCTCGTTGACCACCGGAGCCTCCTTCTGACAGAAGGGGCAGTACATGCTGAACACTTCCAGGATGACGATCCGCGCGCGGGTCTGAAGGATCGTGAAGTCTCCCTCGCCCTGAAGGCCCAGGTACGTCTTTTCCTGCGGCCTATGGGGAATGGGAAGCCGGATCTCGGGCAGTACCCCTCCCTCCGCCGGCGGTCCGCCCGCCGACAGAGCGGGCGAAGGACCTCCCCCCACCGTCACCGCCGCCAGGAACAGGAATACCACCCATCGAAAAACGCTCCTTGGCATCACCTCCTCCTCTCTGTCGCGGCGGGACGGGAACATCCGCCATCCCGCTGCAAATCCGTTCCAACGGGTCAGGCACCGTCGAGCACGGCCCGCTCTTTTTCCAGAAACCAGCCTTCGGGATCGAGATAATAGAATCTCAGATCGGCAAGGACGGCATGATGCGCACGCTCCTCCGAAGCCAGGTTTTCCAGGAAGTCCATGACACCGGGGGCCTCAGTCCGCTCCTTTTCCCCGTTCAAGTACCCGATCGCCTCGTTTTCGAGGGATAAGGCCAGCTCGATGGCAGTGAGGTCGTCGACGCACGCCTTGTCCAGTTTCTTGCGTCCGGCGGCGATCCGCTTCATGAAGGCTTTATGATCCACAGACTTCGGGACATACAGCCGGCAGGCATCCAGGGAGGCTCCACCGCTTTTCAGCGTCGTTTGAATCTCCGCGATCCTCGCGATCTGCTCCCGCTCCGAATCCCTCAACATTCCGAAAGTCTGCACCCCCACACTGTCCTTGCAGGAACTCACGGCCTTTTCGTACAGCCGCATCTCTTTTTCCTTCATCTGCACCACCGTGCAGAAAATGTCGAAAACGTCGTTCTTTTCCATGGCAGATCCTTTCCTTCCAGCAAGCCGAAAGCATCCAGATAAGCACCTAAGACTGGAAATTTAGCCGAAATATAAGAGCCGATGGGGAAGCTGTCCACCGGCTCGCAGGGTTTTATTCTCTCCGGGATGAACAACTCGCCGGGGAAAATCTCCCGTGGCTCATCGCCCGGCCGCGGAACGAACGGTTTGCGTTTTGCACCCGTTTTTTCTTGACATTTCCTGGAAGCTATGATGGCATACTTTTGATTGGCTTGGAAAGGGCAAATCTCCCGAAAGGAAGAGACGCAAAGCTTCTGGCCTAAGTCCGGTGGGATAAGGCAGCAGGGCTGCCGAGCAACCGCAGTGCTTCGGTGCGCGGCGAAAACCAGCGCACTCCGGCTGCGAAGCGTCATCCCCCGATATGCCCTTCTCAGGCGATCCCCCTTGAACGATTCAACAATTGGGTCCTGTCGCACATGAATGCGTTCCACCCGGATCGGGCACGATACGTGCATCCATTCAATCGTGCTTTTCCGGCTCCCTGTGACCGGCGGCTTATATTGTCTCGAAACGCAATGGGATAGAGGGTCCGGTATTCTCAACAAGTATTCCGAATTATTTGGATTCACACGCATGCGCACAGCAGACAAGAATTCGGGGTTTACTCTCATCGAACTGATGGTCGTGATCGCCCTTGCGGGATTTCTGGCGGTCGTGGCATCCCGTACGCTGGGCAACACCGGCAACTGGATCTCGCAATACCGGCTCAAGGCGGCGGCCCGGCAAATGGCCGTGAACCTCGAATACGCGCGGATGGAGGCCATCAAGAGGAACCAGGTCTGCGTACTGGCCTTCAACCAGCAGGTCGACGGGACGACTTACAGCTATGTGGCGTTTGTTGACGCGAACGGCGATCTGAATTTTGACGCTGCCGAAACGGTACTGCTCAAGATCGGCTTCAAGAATGGCGTGGCCTACGATCCGACGCAGGGAAGCGGCACCGGCCTGACATTTCCCGCCAACACCGCCGGCACTCCCGTCCCATGCGTCGGGTTCGACGCGAGAGGACTGAGGAAAATCAACGCCGTGGACATCGCCGACAAAACAGCCTACCTGACTGACAATTTTGGGAACAAGGTGACGGTTATTGTCAGAAACACCGGACAAGTGAAGATGAAATGAAATCCGCGGACTCGGCAGGAGCGCACATGAGCAGATTCCGGCGCAACATGAACGGCTTCACCGTCGTGGAACTCATCGTCGCGGTGGCGCTCACCGGCATCGCGACGGCTGCGGTCTACAAGAGCTTCAGCGCCCAGCAGAGCGTGTATACGGCGCAGGGGCAGGTGGTGGACCTGCAGCAGAACCTGAGGGCGGGGACCGACCTCCTGGTGAGGGAACTCAGAATGGCCGGATGCGATCCCTCCACGAGAGCAAGCGCAGGATTCGTCACGGCCAACGCCCTGACCGTCCGGTTCACCATGAACTTCGACGACGACGATGACGTCTCGGACGAAGGCGAAGACATCACCTACAGCCTGTTCATCCTCGGCGGGGTGAAATGCCTCGGCAGGAAG
>JAJFUA010000437.1 GCA_021372635.1 Desulfobacteraceae bacterium
TGGTGCGGCGCATCCTTTCCCTCAACGAGCGCAAGGACGTCACCGCCACCCTGTCCCATTACGCCGACCAGGTGAACTACTACGATCGCGGAAACGTCGACAGGGATTACATTCGCAAGGATATGGGCTACTATTTCCGAAACTGGGACACGATCCACTCCGCACTGGAAGGCGAGGTGGTGATGATCGTGACCGGCGAGCCCGACATGAGAATCGTGAAGTTCGTCTCGGCCTATACCGTTCAGAACGCGAAAAGGACGGCAACGGGCAGGACGGAGAACATCTGGAAGGTCAAGAGGATCAACAGCGATCTCAAGATCGTGGACGTTAAGCAGAGAATCATCCGCGAATGATTTTTCAAGTCCCTTTCCCGAAGACCATCGGTATTTCAGACAGGAGGTTGAGAAATGGAAAAGCCGACCGATCACTACTGGCAGGTTCGACTGGGCGAAGTGAAGAAAGCCCTGGAAGGCAACAACTTCGAGGTGTTCCTGGCTGCGGACGCCGCGGAGGCGAAGCAGGTCGTGCTCGAAGAGATTCTCCCCAAGGCGGCGCCGAAGAGCATCTCCTGGGGCGGCTCCATGACCTTCATGGCCACGGGGCTCTACGAAGCCCTCAAGAACGCCCCCGGCATGGAAATCCTGGACACCACCTACAACGCCTCCGTCCCCGTGGAAGAAGTCATGGACCGCCGCCGGAGGGCTCTCCACGCCGACCTCTTCATCACGGGAACCAACGCCGTCACGGAAGACGGGAAGCTGGTCAACCTGGACGCCATCGGCAACCGCGTCGCGGCCATCGTCTTCGGACCCAGGACGGTCGTCGTCCTCGTCGGCCGCAACAAGATCGTCGAGGACCTCGACGAGGCCATGTACCGCATCAAGAATTACGCGGCACCGGTCAATTCCATGCGGTTGAACAAGAAAACGCCCTGCACCAAGACCTCCTACTGCGAGGAGTGCAAAAGCCCGGACCGCATCTGCAACGCATGGTCCATTACGGAAAAGTCCTTCCCGATCGGGCGCATCAAGGTGGTCCTGATCAACCAGGACCTCGGGTTCTAAACCCGTCGGGCCGCGTCGTGGCTCTTTGAATGGAAGTATGCGAAGTGCCGGAGCAAACACCCTTTTGCCTCCCAATGCTGTTGTTGAGGATTCTCATTCCCCCCTTTTTCGAGGGGGGATAGAGGGGGGTGTGGTTCTAAGGGTTTGAAGAATCAGATGAAACACCCCCCTGCCCCCCTCAAGGGGGGAATGAGATTTATCGAGAGGGGAATGGAGATTGCCGCTCGTGGGGGAAGGTGCCGCTAGAACAACCGCCTTGTCCCCACTCAGCGGGGAATGAAAACCATCCGCCTCTCCCGAGGATCGGTGAAGGAAGGGGAAGGATCCGCATTCCCCCCTTTTTCGAGGGGGGACAAAGGGGGGTGTGGTTCTAACGGGTTGAAGAGTCATATGAAACACCCCCCCGCCCCCCTCCAGGGGGGAATGGGATTTGTCGAGGGTGGAATGGAGATTATGGCCCCGGAGGTAATGGGTGTTATGGCTCCAGAGGGGAATCGAGCTTGTCGTCCGGGGCGGGAGCAGCCTGCCTGGCGCAACGGTACGGCCTTCGAGATCCATCCGAACACAGAAGTTTTTCGAGAACGGGTTTCCTTCCGTCAGCCGGCGTTTTTTCAGCCTTGAAACATCGGACCGTCCTTCAAAGGGGAGAATCGGATCGTGCAATCTACGACTGAGTCCATCCGCAACAGGGATCGCGAGGCACCCGCTTCCACGGGGAGCGGGCGTGATGAACGGATCGTCCGCGAAGCGGTTTCGCTGGCCGAAGCATGGCAGAACCGGGCCAACCGCCTGATCACCCCCGGGGAAAAGGCGGTTCAGAAAAAGATGATGCGCCTGCTCACGCACCCGACGGACAAGGTCGTCATGACGCGGCTGATCGACCAGAGCTTCCGGTCGGCGAACGAGGCGAGGGTGGCCGAGCGGGTCGCGGGGCTGCTGAACGAATACGGCATCCCCCGTTTTTTCTCGCTGAAGGAAAGGCTGCTCGCCCGCCTGTTCCTCATCGCTGGCAGGCTCGTGCCCCGGGCCGCCGTCCCCAGGATGATCGAGGCGATGCGCGAGGAGAGTTCGCGGGCCATCATCCCCGGCGAGCCCGAAGTCTTCCACGCGCACCTGGCCAAAAGGAAGGCGGAAGGGGTCCGGATGAACGTCAACCACCTCGGCGAGGCCCTCCTGGGGGAGGAGGAGGCGCGGGTCCGGCTGGACAAGTACGTGGAGGCGCTGCGTTCCCCCGAGATCGAGTACATCTCGGTCAAGATTTCCACCATCTACTCCCAGATCCATTCCCTGGCCTTCGACCACACCGTCGCCGTCCTCAGGGAGCGCCTCGCGCGCCTCTACCGCACGGCCGCCGAGCACTTCTTCACGCACAACGACGGCCGGCGCGTCCCGAAGTTCGTGAACCTGGACATGGAGGAATACCGGGACCTCGACATCACCATGGCCGCCTTCATGCAGACCCTGGACCGGGAGGAGTTCAGGAGCCACTCGGCGGGAATCGTGCTCCAGGCCTACCTGCCCGATTCCTACCTGAACCAGCGCAAGCTCACCGAATGGGCGAAGAAAAGGGTCGAAGGCGGGGGCAGCCCGATCAAGCTGCGCATCGTGAAGGGGGCCAACATGGAGATGGAGCAGCTGGAGGCGTCTCTTTTCGACTGGCCGCTCGCTCCCTACGACAACAAGCTCGACGTGGACGCCAACTACAAGCGCATGGTGGACTACGGCATGGAGCCCGAAAACATCCGTGCCGTGCGCCTGGGCATCGCCTCGCACAACCTGTTCGAACTCGCCTACGCCCGCAAGGTGGCGGAATACAACGGGGTCACGGAACACTTCGGCTTCGAAATGCTCGAGGGCATGGCGGACCACGTCCGGCGGGCCATCCAGGAGATGACGGGAGAAGTGCTCCTCTACGCCCCGGTGGCCTCGAAGGACCAGTTCATCAACGCCATCGGCTACCTGGTGCGGCGGCTGGACGAAAACACGGCTCCCGAAAACTTCCTGCGCTATTCCCCCTATCTGAAGACCGGCTCCCGGCAGTGGACGTTCCTCAGGGACCAGTTCCTGGCCGCCTGCCGCCACAGGCACGACGCGGGAAAGACGCCCCACCGCGTGCAGAACCGGCTGCTGGAGAGCTTTTCCGACATGGGGACCTTCCATGACGGCGCATTCCGGAACGAACCGAATACCGACTGGTCCCTGGCCCCCAACCGGGAATGGGCTAAAGCGATCCGGCGGGAATGGAAGAAGCCGCCCCAGAACGTCCCCCTGGAAATCCCCGTCGTGGCGGCGGGCCGGGAACGGTTCGCGGAGAGGCCGACGAAGGACGTGTTCGATCCGTCGCAGTACGAAGAACGGGTCCTGGTGGCGCGCTTCGCCCTGGCCGACGAGGAGGACATCGAACGGGCCGTCGCCACCGCCAGGGCCGACCCGGACGGCTGGCGGCAGAAGAACGCGTACAGGCGCCACGAAGTGCTTTCGAAAGTCGCCATGGAACTGCGCCGCGCCCGCGGAGACCTGATCGG
>JAJFUA010000449.1 GCA_021372635.1 Desulfobacteraceae bacterium
ACAAGTACTTCACGGGATCCTTCGAGCCGGAGTTCGAAGTCGTACCCCGGGAGGAACTCAAGAACAGCCCGTCCCTGGTCAGCATCCCCGACGGAGTTCCGACCCCCGCGCAGGGAAAGGAACTCGGAGCGGACGATTTCAAGAAGTTCGTCGAATATGCGGGCAAGGCCGTCGCCGAAATGCTGGGGCTTCGCGGCTGCTGAAAGAGGTTTCGGCCCAGGGCTTTTGTAACCGCGGTCCCGGTTCCACCCGCCGGAAGCGGAGGGCTGCCGCCCTTTGCTTCAAGGCGGAAAAAAAGCGAAAGGATGAATAGTTCTACAATGAGTACCCTGCCTTACCGGAGTATTTACCCCAAGGTGCCGGACAGCGTGTTCATCGCCCCGGGAGCGTCGGTGATCGGAGACGTGGAAATCGGCGAGCGGAGCAGCATCTGGTTCAATACCGTCGTCCGCGGGGACGTGCACTATATTCGTGTCGGTTCTGAAACGAACGTCCAGGACAACTGCACCCTTCACGTCACTCCCGGGAAATTCCCCCTGGTCGTCGGAAACCGGGTGACCGTCGGCCACCGGGCGATCGTGCACGGATGCGTCATCGAGGACGAATGCCTCATCGGCATGGGTTCCATCATTCTGGACGGAGTGAAAGTGGGGAAAGGATCGTTGATCGCCGCGGGCTCCATACTCACGCCGGGTTTCCAGGTGCCCCCGGAATCCCTGGTCATGGGCGCGCCGGCCCAGATCAAGAGGAACGTGAGCGACTCCGAAAAGGAGATGATCCGGAGGGCGTGGTCCCACTATATAGAGCTTGCCGCCGAATACCTGGACCCGGAAGAACTCAGGGGCAAGATCCAGATCAAGGGCTTTCTCGGCTGATCGGCTTCCGCTCCGGCAGTTACGCCCAATCTTCCCGTGGGGTGACCGCAATGGGAGTGTCCCCCCCGAGGGGTTCCGCGGCCCGCAGCAAGCCGCGACGCACCAGTTCCGCCGCCGCCGCGAAAAGATCCTCGTCGTCTCCGTTCCACTGAGCGCGGGCACGGTTCAACGTAATGGCTTCTCCCTGGTCCAGCAGGGCGCAGAGCAGGATATAGAGCGAGGTGGCTTCCACTCCCGTCTTCAGTTCGAATATGGCTCGGTCCATGTGCACGGGCTTCTCCTGAAAAGAGTGTCTTGTCTGGGCATACCGCCGCGTCTTTGCGATCGTCCCGGCGGTTGTAACAGACGCCCCGACGCGCTGTCAACCGCGGCGGATCCGGACCGGGTTCGTCCCTCCGGCGCGGCCCAATGTCGTTGAGCCGGGGACTTTCCAGTTTTCCCCCTCGAGAGAGATCGAGGGAGTAAAATTGTAAGCGCTGGAGCCTTCCAGAAAAACACCTGCCCCCTCGCAATGCTGTTGCGCTAAGGATTCCCATTCCCCCCTTCGAGGGGGGGATGGAGATTGCCTCTCGAGGGGGGAAATGCTTAACGCAGCATGATTGCCGGATCGGCCCGCGGGAATGAACACCCCGGCAATCCGGCTTCCTCCGAGGTGGACCCATTCTGATTCAGCGACTCGTCAGAAAACTGCTCGGCGATTTTGCCGCCGGTTCCGTTCGTGCCGCGCTGATACGCCATTGGGCGGGCCTGCGCGGCATGGCCGCGGGTGCGCTCGAAAAGGGTGCGGTCACGGGCGAGTTACTCGCGGACGGAGAGCCCGCCGAGGTTTCGGATGCCCTGCGGTTGCTCGCGGCGCACATTCACTGCCTTTCACTGAAGGACCTGGAGGCGGCCTTCGAGTGTTTCCTCGACGACGAGCAGAGGCGGAGGCACGGCGTCGTATACACGCCGGAGTTCGTGGTCGAGTACCTCGTTCGGAACGGCCTGGATCTCGGATGGAGAAAACAGGCGACGCCCCCCCGCATCTGCGACCCTGCCTGCGGTTGCGGCGGGTTCCTGCTGCAAGCCGCCGGGATCCTGCGCGATGTCTGCGGCCTCACTCCCGAGCGGGCGTTCCGGGAATGCCTCTTCGGTTTCGATACCGACCCCGGGGCGCTGCGTCACGCCCGCTGTCTCGTCGAACTCTACTGCGCCTCCCGCGGGCTGTCCCTTCCCGCCGCCGGTCCCGGCCTCTTCTGCAGGGACACACTCATGGCCGACCCGGCCGAACTGCAAAGACTCTGCGGACTCTCCTGCGGATTCGATCTCGTCGCCACCAATCCCCCATACGTCAAGTTCCAGAATCTTGAACCATGCTACCGCACCGCACTGCAGACCCGGTTCGGAAAGCTCGCCCGGGGCAATTTCAGCCTTGCGCCGCTCTTCCTGGTCGCCGGCTACGATATCCTCGCACCCGGGGGCTGCCTGGCGGTCATCACGCAGAACAACCTCTACACTTCCTGCGCAGGCGAGGGGGTGCGCCGGTATCTTCAGGAGAACCGGTGCCTGCGGCGCATTATCGACTTCGGCCATCAGAGGGTGTTTCGAGAGGCCAGCGCCTACACCTGCCTCGTCTTCCTCGGCAGGGGACCGTCCGCCACCTTCCAATACGCGTCTCTCGAAAACGGCGCGTGCGAGGATTCCCTCCGGAACGCCCGCTTTGCCACCGTTCGCCACGACGGCCTGAAGCCCCGAAAATGGCGGCTGGCTGAAAGAAGGCACATCGAGAACCTCGAAAGAATCGAAAAATGCGGCATGCCCCTCGGCCGGATGGCCGCCATCCGTGTCGGTTTCGCCACGCTCAAGGACTCCGTCTTCCTGGTGAAGGAGGTGAACGGGTACTGTAAGGCTTCTCCATGGCCGGGAAGCGAATTCCGCATCGAAACCGGGATCACCCGCCGGGTCGTGAAGGTTCCCGACCTGGGGGGCGGAGAAGGCGGGGAGCGAACCAGCCGACGGGTGATCTTTCCGTACCGGAAGGAGGACGGAAAGTACAGGCCCATTCCGGAAGAGGAAATCAAACGGCAGTTTCCCGAGGCCTACGGATATCTCTGCGCCTGCCGGACGCTGCTGGAGCGGCGGGATCGCGGAGGGCGCTCCTACCCAGCCTGGTACGCCTGGGGGAGGACCCAGGGTATGGAGGCGCCCGGTCCCAAGTTGCTCACGCGAACGTTCAGCGCGCGGCCCCGTTTCTTCCCGGACGAATCGGACCGGCTCTTCTGCAACGGGTATTCGGTCTCCCCGCGGCAGGCGCCCGGCCCCTGGGGCCAGTCGTCCCTGATGGTTCTCGAACGCATCCTGAACAGCCGGGTGATGCACTATTATGCGAAGCTCACGAGTTTTCAGATCGGGGGCGACTACCAGTGCTACCAGAAGAATTTCATCGAACGGTTCGGCATTCCCGTCCTGAGCGAGCGCGGCGCCGAAGAGATGCTCGACCTTTCGGGCGACGATCTCGACGCCTGCCTGCTCGGCCTCTATGGACTGGCCGCCGCGGATCTCCGGGAGATCCCGCAGTAAGGCATTCCCGATATGCGCGGGCCGCCGCCGAACCCTGACGGCGGAAAGAGTTCGAAGGGATGAACCCCGGGACGGGTTCTTCGGCCTGGTGTGGAATAATCGGGCAATGGCGCGGCGGAAGCGGGGCTTGCGCCGCCGGGTGCAGACGGCCTTTCGGTCGATTGTTCGGGAAAGGAGGTCCCCATGAGCAGCTTTATCTGTGTCTTGAAGGAGGATGGAGTCGCCACGGTCACCCTGTCGAGAGGGAAGGTCAACGCCTTGAACGAGGCGACGGTCGAGGAGTTGTACGTCCGGTTCCGGTCCCTGGAAGGCGATGCGTCGGTTTCCTCGGTAGTTCTCACGGGGGCGGGGAAGTTTTTCAGCTTCGGATTCGATATCCCGGAGTTCCTGGAATATTCCAGGGAAAGCTTCACACGGTACCTCCGGTTGTTCAGCAGGTTCTATGCCTACCTGTTCCTGTTTCCCAAGCCGGTGATCGCCGCCTTGAACGGGCACACCATCGCGGGAGGCTGCATGCTCGCCCTCGCCTGCGACCAAAGGCTCATGGTCGCCGGAAAGGGAAAGATATCCCTCAACGAGATCAATTTCGGCTCCTCGGTCTTCGCGGGGAGCACGGCCATGCTCAAGGCCTGCGTAGGGGAGAGGGCCGCGAGGGACGTCCTTTTCTCTGGTTCCATGTTTTCCGCCGAAGAGGCGCTGATGCTCGGCCTTGTGGACAAGGTGGTCCCGCAGGAGGACCTGATGCCCCTTGCCGCAAGGGCTGCCCGGGAACTCGGCGGAAAGAACGCCGCAGCGTTCAGGAGCGTGAAGAGTCTTCTGCGGAAACCGGTCGCCGACGAGGCCGCAGGCCGTGAAGAAGCCTCCATCCGCGAGTTCGTGGAAATCTGGTATTCCCCGGAAACCTGGAAGAACCTGAAGGAAATCAAGATAGCCCCCTGATTCCATCCTTTCCGTTCCTCCCGCCGGGCGGGCACGCGTGCCGGGACGGCCGCGCGCCCGCCCGGCGGGAGAGGAAACGATGCCCCGTGCGTATCTTATACCGAGAAGTCCGGCGGCCGGCCATGAGCCTGAGTTGCGTTTCGGTGACCGCCAATGCGCTGCGGTTGCGCCGCGTAGAGCTATGAATGGTTGATACGCGCCCGCAGAGATTTTACGGCTTCGGCAATGTCCGGGGCCCGGGTGACCGCCGTGACCACGGCGACACGGCGGGCCCCGTTTTCCACGACCCGGTCGATATTGGATTCGTTGATGCCTCCCATGACCGTGAAAGGCACCGATATGCCGGGGCTGACGGCGGCAATGGCCTCCGGTCCCAGGAAGCGGTCGATCCCTTCCTTCGTGCGTGTGGGAAAGATGGGCCCGATATTGATGTAGTCGGCCCCTTCCTTTTCAGCACGAGCGGCCTCTTCGGCGGAGTGGGTGGAGGCCCCGATGAGGAGGTCCGGGGCGATGGACCGGGCTGCCGCAACGGGGAGGTCGTCCTGCCCCAGGTGCACGCCGTCGGCGCCCGCGGCGAGGGCGATGTCCAGGTGGTCGTTGATGATGAGGAGTACCTGCGCCTGTGCCGTGATTTCCCGGAACCGGAGCGCCAGGAGGTACAGATCCCGTTTCGAGAGGTCCTTTTCCCGGAGCTGCACGATTTTTGCCCCTCCACGGATGATGCCGTCGAGGACTTCCAGATCGGACCTGCCCGCCGAAAGCTTCTCGCACGTGACGGGATAAAGGTCTACCCGCTCGAACATCGCTTTTCTGTCGTTCCTGTTCACTCAACCTCCTCCCACCATTCGGATGATTTCTATGGAATCGCCGCCGCAGACCGGCTCCATTCCCACTGCGCTGCGGGGTACGATCGCCAGGTTCCTTTCCACGGCCACGGAAGCCGGGGCGATCCCGAGCGACCGGAGCAGTTCTCCGACGGTCATGGGCGAAGGGACGTCTTTCGTCTCTCCGTTTACGGTGATCCGCATGGCCGGCCCCTTTCCCCGCAGTCGGTATTGACCGCCGCGGGCGCGTTCCGGTGGAGGAACGCGGCGTCCCAGTCCTTCCAGACCGGTTCGTAGCCCTTCTCCCGGATGACGGCGGCGACGGCGGCTGGCGACCGTTCGTCGGCGATCTTGAACTGCGCCTCGGCCTCGCTCCGCTCCGCATAGCCTCCGGGTTCCGTGTGCGATCCCGCACTCATGCTGGTGATCCCGAGGGGGATCAGGTGGTCGCGAAGATCTGCGGACTCCCTGGTGGAAAGGGTGAGCCCCGCATCGGGGAGAAGCAGGCGAAGGGCGGTCATCATCTGCACCATGTTGAGGTCGGACACCGGGCAGGGGGGCTGAAAGGCCCCGGCCGCGGGCCGCAGGCGCGGAAAGGAGAAGCTTACCTGGGATTTCCAAAAATTCTTCATGAGCCAGCGCGCATGGAGGGCCAGGAAGAAGGATTCCGTCCGCCAGTCGGTGAGCCCCAGGAGCGCTCCGAGGCCAATTTTGCGAAACCCTGCCCAGCCCCCGCGCGTGGGGGTTTCCAGCCGCCACCCGAAATCGCTCTTTCGGCCCTTTGGATGCACTTCCTTATAGACCGATTCGTTGTACGTTTCCTGGAAGACGGTGAGCCCGTCGACTCCGGCTGCGATGAGTCGTTCGTATTCCTCGGTGGACAGGGGAAAGATCTCCACGGCGAGGGAACCGAAGAGCGAGCGGAGCCTTTCCGTGATGCCCGTGAGGTATTCCATGGTGACGATGCGGGGGGCTTCCCCGCAGACCAGCAGCAGGTGCCGGAAGCCGAGGGCGTTGATGGCCCTGCCTTCGTGGACCGCCTGTTCCACGGAGAGAGTCCGCCGTTCGACGGAATTTCCCGCGTTGAAGCCGCAGTAGACGCAGCGATTGGTGCAGACGTTGGAAACGTAGAGCGGGGCGAACATGCCTATGATCCGCCCGAACCTCCGGACGGTGAGGCGATGCGCCTTCCGGGCCATTTCCTCGACGAACGGTTCGGCCGCCGGAGAGACCAGGCTCATGAAGTCGTCCATCGTCAGTGCGCCGGCGCCGAGCGCCCGTTCCACGTCCGCCGGGGTGCGCCGCAGTATTTCCCGCTCGATCCCGGTCCAGTCGTATTGCCGCAATTCGTCGTAGAAATTCATGGCAGTCCCCTTCTTACCTCAGAAAGCCCGTGAGCGGGCTGGATGCCTCCGCCGTGTGCCTGACGCCCCCGAGTCCCGCCAGAAACGCCTCCCGCCCGGCCTCGACCCCCTTGCGGAAAGCGGAGGCCATGGCCACCGGGTTCCCCGCAACGGCGACGGCCGTGTTCACCAGGACGGCGTCGGCGCCCATTTCCATGGCTTCCGCCACGTGGGAGGGTGCTCCGAGCCCCGCGTCGACGACCACCGGCACGTTTGCCTTCTCGATGATGATCTGGATGGATTCCCTGGTTTTCAGCCCGCGGTTCGACCCGATGGGCGAGCCGAGGGGCATGACCGTGGCCGTGCCGATCTCTTCGAGTCGCTTGGCCAGGACGGGGTCCGCTCCGATGTAGGGGAGAACGATGAAACCTTCCCTGACGAGGATTTCCGCCGCCTTGAACGTTTCCATGGGATCGGGCAGAAGGTACTGCGGGTCCGGTGTGACTTCGAGCTTCACCCAGGGCTCGCAGCCGGCGGCGCGGGCCAGGCGGGCCAGGCGCACGGCTTCCTGGGCGTCCCGGGCGCCGGAGGTGTTCGGAAGCAGGAGGTAGCGCTTCCTGTCGATGGCGTTCAGGATGCTGTCC
>JAJFUA010000026.1 GCA_021372635.1 Desulfobacteraceae bacterium
AGCAACGGATTCTACGCGGGCTTCGCCAAGACCTCCTGGTTCGCCCTCATCCATGACCTCGGACCGCAAACCGCGGACAGGCTGCACAGGAGCCGGGAACTGCCGGAAAGGGAATCCGCCCTGCCGGACCTCGATACCCTGTGGGACCTCATTCTGCTGCTCCACGAGGTGATGCGCGTCTACGGCGAACGGTGCCGGAGCGAGTGCGCGATGGATTTCACCGAACTGGAAATGGCGGCGCTGCGCCTGTTCGACGACGTCACTCCCTCCGACTTGCAACTCCTCCTCGACCACCGCATCCGGCACGTGCTCGTCGACGAATTCCAGGACACCAGCCGCAAGCAGTGGGAACTGCTACAGAAGCTCTGTGCCGGTTGGTCCGCTCAAGACGGGCGAACGCTTTTCGTGGTGGGCGATCCGAAGCAATCGATCTACGGGTTTCGCAAAGCCGAAGTGCAGCTCTTCACCGAGGCGCGCGCAGGCCTTCCCCTGGATGGCGGAGAGCGGCTCCCCCTGGAATCCCTCACGCTCCACACCAACTTCCGTTCCGCTCCCCCGCTGATCGAATGGTGCAACGACCTCTTTGAACGGTCGATCATGGCGAACCCCATTCCGGAACTCGACGAAGTCCCCTTCACGCCGTCGGAGCCTTCCCCCTCGCAGAAGGCACGGGGCGGGACCCCTGCGCACGAACTGGCGCTTTTCATTCCCTGGCCGGACAAACGTTCCGCAAGGGAGCGGGAAGCCGACTGGCTGGCCTGCCGACTGTCCCGGAGGCTCGAAGAACTGGGGCCCGAAACGAGCGTCGGCATCCTGCTCTTTGCCAGGACCCATCTCTCCATATACCTGGAGGCGCTTCAGCGCAAAGGCATTCCCGTCCAGGTCGAACAGGGTCTGAAACTCGGCGAAAGGCCCGAAGTGCTCTACCTGTGGCAACTATGCCGGGCACTGGTGCTCCCCCAGGACCATCTCGCGTGGGCCGCTCAATTGCGCAGCCCCTGGCTCTGCCTGAATTACGACGAAATGCTCGCGGTCTCCCGGGAAAAGCCCGAACCCTGGGTGGAGAAGATCCGAGCCCATGCTGAAGGGGACGAAAGGCTGGCCGCTTTCTGGGACAATCTGCGGGAAGCCAGGAGGCACCTGGGCCATGAACCGCTGGCCGACGTCCTGGAGACCGCCTGGCTGGATCTCGGTGCGGCCCGTGCGGTGGCCGGCCGGTGGGGAAGCCGGGGAATCGCCTGCTGCCGAGGGTTCTTCGACCTGCTGCGCCAGGCGGAAGCCGCCGAACCCGTCGAGACCCTCCGGCAACTGGAACGCCTCATGGAAAACTCTTTTGAGCCGGTCGACCCGGACACCGCCGTATCCAGGGTGTCCATGATGACCGTGCATCGTGCCAAAGGGCTGGAATTCGATGTGGTGTACCTCCCCTTCCTGGATTGGAATCCTGTCTCCAGGGAGAGAAAAAACCAGCCGCCTTTTCTCCTCGAGCGCGTGCCCGGCGGGGGGGAACGGCATCTCCTGGCGGCACGCCCGGATCAGCGCCGGGGCGAGCCTGATCCCGTCTACCGCCGCCTGCACCGCCTGCTGGTGGACCGGCGATGGGGAGAGGCCAAAAGGCTGTTCTATGTCGCCGCCACCCGCGCCCGGAGCGTTCTCCATCTGAGCGGCGTGGTTTCTCTTTCCCATGGGGCGACGCTGCCCGCCTTCCCGGACCAGACACCCCTCGCCTGGCTGGACGGCCATTACGGTTTGTCCGAGGCCCTCGGTTTCGACCGCTTTTCCACCCCCGGAGACGGCGCCGTCGAGTGCCCCCCGGACTGGAGCGTGGCATGGGAAGCGGAAGACGGACCTTTTCAGGTCTTCGTGGAACCCCGGACCGACGCGCCCGCGGCGGTGGCCCTCCCCAAGACGCAGCAGGGAGAAGAGGTTGCCGCCGCTCCGTTCGAACGGGAACGGCCGGCGTATTCGCTCAGCCAGCCGTCTTCACTTTTTTCTGATATGACAGCCACTCAAGGCCCGGGCGAAGAGTCGCCCGGACAACGGCACGCCCGCCTCTGGGGAACCCTGATCCACCGGCTGCTGAAGACTTACGGACAGCGGAAAGAGTTTCCCGACGTGGAAGGGGTTCAGGGGTTTCTCGCATACAACGGCATCGACGAGATGCAGGCGCAGGAATGGGCCAGGGCCGCCCTGGACGAGGCAGGCCTGTGCGCTCAAGACGCATGGCTCGGAAGGTTGTACGCCGTACCCGAAAACGCCCGGTTTGTGGAATGGTCCCTGGAGGCGAGGCATTCCGAGCGCACGATCTATTCCGGCGCGCTCGATCTCGTGGCATTCAGCGAAGGGACCTGGTGGCTGGTCGACTTCAAGACGTCGAAACCCGCCGAGGGGGAAACCTTCGAGGCTTTTTCCCTGAGGGAACTGAAGAAATATTCGCCGCAGCTCGGGGCATACCGGGAAATGTGGTCGAAATCGAGGGACGGCGTGAAGGGAACGGTCGAGACCGTCCTTTACTGGACCGCGCTGCGCCGCTGGGAACGGTGCTGAAGATGGGGAGATCCGCATGACCTCACGTCATGCCTTTGTCATTTCGGGAACACAGAGCGGGTGCGGCAAAACCACGCTGACCCTCG
>JAJFUA010000035.1 GCA_021372635.1 Desulfobacteraceae bacterium
TATCCTGCGCCTGGAAACGGCGGCGATTGCGCTCTTGTCCCTGATTCAGCTTTTGTGGGGAGACTTTGGAGATCAATAGGCGGGAAGGACTACTACCATGAGATGCCAGAAATGCGGTTTCATCGGCTTCGATTATCTCAATAAGTGCAAGAAATGCGGGGCGGACCTGACCGCCGTCCGCGACGGCTTCGGGTTCATGCCGGCGAAGCCGTCCGTACCGTCTTTTCTGGGAGCGCTGACCGGCGGAATGTCGGAGCAGAAGAACGAAGCGACCCCGAGCCTGGAAGAAGAGGGCATGTCCCTGCCGGAAATCGATTTCGGAGAGGACCTCGTCTTCTCGCCCGATGAACCGATGGAAGCCGGCGAACCCGCCATGGCCGCCGCAGGCGCTCCCGCTCCGGAACTGCGGAATCCCGTGGCCCTTTCGGACGAAGACCTGACGATCGAACTGGAGGATGAAGAGGCGGAGAAGGACCTGGATCTGGAGCTGGACCTCAGCCTGGACGATGACCCGGTCGCGGCGGAAGCTTCCGCGGCGCCGGTCGCCCTGGACCTGGACGCGACGGTCTCCATGAACGAGGTGCCGGCGATCGAGCCGGAAGACCTGGATGTGGAACTGGACCTGGAGATCCTGGACGCGGAAGTCCCGCCTCCGGGGGCCGATGTTCCGGAATTGGATGCAGGGCAGCTCGAAATCGACTTCGACTACAACCCGGACCTGGATGCCCAGCCGCAGGCGATTCCCAGGAAGCCCTCCCCGGGCGCAGACCCGTCCCTCCTGTCCACGGTCGCCCTGGACATGGAAGGGGATGATTCCATGGAGTTCGTGCTCGAACCCGTGGAGGAGCATTTGATCGAACCCGTGCAGGCTTTGTCCGGAGAAGAAGAATTCGACCTGGATGTGGTGGACAAGGAACTGGGGATCACTCTCGACGAGGAGCAGCCCGGCGCCGGTCCGGATGCGAGCCGGGCAGCTACGGCGCCTGCGGGGAAAGAATCGGAAGCCGAAGCGCCGCAGACGCTCAAAATCACGAGCGACGACAGCGACGGGCTGGTGATCGAGATTTCGGAAGACGACCTGGAAGACCTGATGGTCAACCTGGAGGAAGGTAAGCTCAACAGGGACCATAAACCCGGCGACGGCGGTGCAGATGGGCGCTGATGGTCAGGGTTGCGAAATATTCCTTGACAGTGCGCCCTCATTTGTATAGTATCCGCGACGTTCGTGGCGAGGTAGCTCAGTCGGTAGAGCAGTGGACTGAAAATCCTCGTGTCCTCAGTTCGATTCTGAGCCTCGCCACCAGCAGAAAGAAACAGGGGTTGGTCCGGTAACACGGTCGACCCCTTTTTCTTTGGTTCTTCTCCGTTTCCTCCCGCTTTTTGCAGCATGGTGCATCCATGAACACAGTCCTGCCGATGCTACATCGCTTCCCGGCATTCAGCGCCGGAGGGTCCTTCCTTTTCGCCGCGGCCGTCGCCATGGCGCTCGTACTGGTGCCGGATGCGGCGCGGGCGGGCATGAAGGAAGCCGAGGCCGCGTACGGCCGCGGGGATTATCCTTCCGCCTTCGTCGAATACAGGAGGCTGGCCGAGCGGGGAAACCCCAGGGCCCAGTATCTTCTCGGCGGCATGTATGAAGCCGGGGCCGGAGTCTCCCGGAATTATTCCGAAGCGTTCCGCTGGTACCTGGCCGCCGCGCAGAAGGGGGAACCGAACGCCGAGTTCATGGCGGCGCAGATGTTCTACGAAGGGAAGGCCGGTCCGAAGGACTACCGGGAAGCGGCCAGGTGGTACCGCAGAGCGGCGGACAGGGGGCACATCTATGCCCAGAACAACATGGGGGCGCTCTACGAATACGGCCGCGGGGTCGCCGAAAACAAGGCCGAGGCGCTGAAGTGGTACCTGCGGGCGGCCGAACACGGCGTTGCCGAAGCGCAGTACAGGGCGGGAATGCTGTATGCCTCGGGCGTGGGGTTTCCGCAGGATTTCGTGAAGGCCTACGTGTGGTTCGACGTTTCCGCCAGGAACGGGAATACGGAAGCGGCCGGGCAGCGGGACCGGCTGGCCGCGAAGATGAATCCCGCCGACCTCTCGAAGGCCCGGGAACTGGCCGGAAAAGCGGGAGCGAAGGCCTCTGTCCGCAAGACGGCGGCAGCGAAAAATTGAACCGGCGCGCGCCCTCACGAGGGGATGGAAATCATGCCTCTCCCGGGGATCGACGAAGGAAGGAATAGCGGCAGGTTTGGGTAGGTTGGCGGTGAGCGAACGCGAACCCCAACATGTTCCATACCGGCGCATGGGCCGGGACAAGCGGCATTGGCGGTCGGGTGGGGTTCGCTGACGCTCACCGCCAACCTACGGCAGGCGTCAGTCGGCGGCCGGTGTTTCCTGCGCCTGCGGCGGCAGCGTGGTCTCGCGGATATCGCCGTGAGGGCTTTTCCTCTGGAGCACCTTTCCGATGGACTGGGCCGGAGGCTTCCGGTCTTCCCGGGTCCTGGAGTCCGTCCGGGCCTGGAGGACCGCTTCGACTTTCTTCAGATTTTCATTCGCCCGCGCATAGTAGCCGGACCTCAGCTCCAGTGCCCTTTCGAAAGCGCTCATGGCCTGAGGGTAGTTGCCCTCGTGGAGGTAGAAGCAGCCGAGGTTGTTGAACGCCTGCGCCTCGTCCCCGCCGATCCGGAACGCCTCGATGGCTTCGTGCTGCCTGCCGAGCTTGCACAGCACCATTCCCAGGTTGTTCCCCGCCCTGGCGTCCTTCGGGTTCATCTGCAGCTCCCGCGAAAAGTATTCCACGGCTTTGTCGTAGTTGCCCATCAGGGAATAGGAGATACCCAGGTTGTTGTAGAGCATGGGTTCGTTCGGCTTGACCGCCATGGCGGCCTGGTAGTGTTCGACGGCCTTTTCGGGCTGCCTGCGGTAATCGGACAGAATCCCGAGATAGGTGTGTGAGATCCACAGCCCGGGGTCGCTCTTGACCGCCTGTTCGAACCGGTCCCCGGCCTCCTGGTAGTTCTTCGCCTTGTAAAGCGCCTGCCCCATGCCCTGGTACGCAAGGGCGTTGGCGGGGTCCTTTTCCAGGACGGCCCGGAATTCGCCCATGGCGGAGTCGTTCATTCCCTTCTTGAGATAGATCAGCCCTCTCTTGTAGCGCACGTTCGCGTTTTCGGGCTTTTTTTCGATCACCCGGGAGTATTGCAGGAAGGCCAGTTCGAGCTTGCCCTGGTCGAAATACCGGTCCCCCAGGGCTTCGTAGTCGGCTTCCGTCATTTTTGCCGCTTTGGGAGGATTCAGTTCCTGGGGTATGCTCGCCTGCTGGCGTTCGATGAGCTTTTCGTATCCGTCCTGGGCGAAAAGGTTGGACACCGATTTCTGCACCCCTTTGGTTGTGGAGCACGCGCAAAGGCCGAGGCTTACGAGAACGGCGACGGTGATTCGAACTGCTCTGGCGCTGTCTGCTGGTTTCATCTCTTTCGATTCTTCTCCTCGAGGCTGGCGGCTTGCGGGCGAACCTTTCCGGGCGAACCGCGAAAAGCCCCTCGCAAACGGGTCGGACGATCACTTCTGAATCAATACGCGATAGATCTGTATGGCTGCAGGTCCCAGGAGGACCACGAAAATGCACGGGAAAATGAACAGCACCATCGGGATCAGCATCTTCACGGGAAGCTTCGCGGCGATCTGTTCGGCCCGCTGCATGCGCGTGGTTCGGAAGGCGTCGGAGTAGACCCGGAGCGCCTGGGCGACGCTGGTCCCGAACTTGTCCGTCTGGATGAGGAGC
>JAJFUA010000042.1 GCA_021372635.1 Desulfobacteraceae bacterium
TTGCGGGACCGGGCGGAAGGCGGCGTCATATTATCGAACGGAGGAGCACATGGAATGCATACTCATTGGAACGGGCGGGATGATGCCGATGCCCTATCGGTTGCTCGCTTCCATGGCGCTTCGGTTGAACGGCTGGATCTATCTTTTCGATGCCGGAGAAGGCACCCAGCTCGGCTGGAAGAAATCCAGGCTCGGGGTCCGGGGCATCAGGCTGATCGCGGTGACACACCTTCACGCGGACCACTGCTTGGGAATCCCCGGCCTGATGATGCTCAAGGCGCAGATGGAGAACCCAGGCCCGCTGACCATCATCGGCCCGCCCGGAATCAGGGAATTCATCGAGCAAAACCTCCGGATCATGGAGTTTCGCGTCAACTACCCCGTCTCCTTCCTGGAATGGTCCGGAGACGACGGCGGTCCGGCCTACGAGGACGAACAGGTGCGCGTTTTCTGGCATTCCCTGCAGCACACCCGACTCTGCCTCGGATACAGGATCGAGGAACTCGACCGCCCCGGCCGGTTCGATCCAGCGAAGGCTGAGCGGCTGCGGATTCCCAAGGGCCCGCTCTGGGGCAGGCTTCAGCGGGGCGAATCCGTCACCGCAGAGGATGGGCGGGTGATCGAAGCCGGCCGTGTCGTGGGACCGGTCCGCCGCGGAAGGCATGTGGCCTACGTGGTCGATACCCGGCCCGCCAAGGGAATTTACAAACTCTGCAGGAACGTCGACGTGGCTTTCATCGAAGGGATGTTCCTCCCGGAAGATGCCGAACACGCCGATGTGAAAGGGCATATGACCGTGGCAGAAGGCGCTTCCGTCGCCAGGCGTTCGGGTGCGGCCAGGGCCGTGCTCACCCACCTCAGCCCGCGATATGCGGAGGAGGATATGGACAGGCTGGAAACCGCAGCTAAATCGGTTTTTGAAGGCGCAACCATTGGCAAAGACCTCGAGGTTTACCCGATCCAGCTTCCCGGCTGACCCGCAGGTCCCCGTGCAGCGGGAGCATCCTGCCCTCCGCAATCACTCCGCCGGCAAGGAGCCTTTCGATCAGGCGGACGACCGTGTGCCGGAACTCAAAAGGCCCCTCACAGCCAAGTCAGTCGCGGTCATCCTGCCGGATTATTGCCTGAAAAATCACGGCGAGAGGAATACCCGGCCGTCCCGGTCGTTTTTTTGGCTGACTGTGGACTTTAGAAAGCTTATAATTATTATTATTTTTGTTTCTGCCTGCCGTTGACAGTCGCGGGGATGATCAACTCTCCGACTGGCTGGTGGCCGCCGTGGATACCGGAAGGATTCCCGACGCGGAAGACGGTCGAGAGGTTTGAAACCTCCTCGAAGGATGGAAAAGATCCGGACGGGCGGAAGGACCGCGGCACCCGCCGCAAAGTCGGCCTTTGCATGTTCGTGCTGCGGGAAGGAAGGCAAAGGATGGCTGGAAGAGGGCGTTTCGGGAAGTACGGCGATTTGAAGCGCAAGGAGAAGATCAGGAAAAACCAGCTCCAGCGCGGCGCCGGAATGCGGGAACCCGTTCCCGTGGACCGGGTGCGCAAACATGACCGGCCAAAATCAGGAGGCATTGTTAAGCAGGATTTTTATGGAACCAGCGGAAGACCTAGAAAAGAGGAAACGTACGAGCCTGGTGATCCGTCAAATGGAGATTGACGACATCGCCGCAGTATTTCACCTTGGAGAAAAGCTTTTTACCGCAAGGGAAGTCCCGAACCTCTACCGGACGTGGGACGAATACGAGGTGCTCTCCCTGTTCCAGGGAGATGCGGAGTTCTGCCTGGTCGCGGAAATGGACGACCAGCTTGTCGGATTTTCCCTCGGAACCACCGTCATCAAGAATCATTGCGCGTGGAAGTACGGGTACCTGGTCTGGATGGGAATCGACCAGGACTACCACGGCATGGGCATAGCATCGAAGCTCTTCCACCGGTTCAGGGACATCATGCTGGAAGACGGCGTCCGTATGCTGCTGGTGGATTCCGAAGCGGACAACCTGCCGGCGCTCAACTTCTTCGGAAAGATGGGTTTCGGAAGCCCCCAGGAACACATCTATCTCGCCCTCAACCTGGACCCGCAGCTGAAACAGCTCAGGGGGAAGAGGGTCAACGGCCGGGCCACTCTCCGTTGCAGGACCAACGGCGATGTCTAAGGCTGGGTCGTCCATCCAGCCGCAGCGGCTTCGTCGTCTCCTGCGAAAGATGATGGACATCTATAGCCCCTCCGGCAAGGAAGAGGAAATTCTCGCGTTCCTCCACAGCTATCTGAAACGGCACGGGCTGCCTGTTTTTCAGCAGCCCGTGGACGGCAACCGTTTCAATATCGTGGTGGCTCCTCCCGACACGGAAATCCGCCTCGCCCTCATCGGCCACGTGGACACCGTGATGGCCTACGACCTGGACCGCTTCGGCTACGAGGAGCAGCAGGACCGGATAGAGGGACTCGGCGCGGCGGATATGAAGGGCGGCTGTGCGGCCATGATCGAGGCGTTCCTCGCCCTCTGGAAAAACGGCGGGCACAGGCCCCCCGTCGCCCTGGCCCTCGTGGTAGGGGAAGAGGAGGAGGGAGACGGCTCCCAGAAGCTCGTCAAGGATTTCCATTTCCCCTGGGCGCTTATCGGCGAGCCCACCGATTTGAAGCCCTGCCTGAACCACTACGGCTATATCGAGCTGCAGATCACGACCACGGGCAGGCGCATGCATGCGTCCCTTGCCAATATGGGCCACAATCCCATAGAGGCCATGCTGCGCCTGCTGCTGAAAATCTCTCGCTATATCGAAACACAGCACCCGGAGACGGTTTACAACATCCGCGATCTGGCCAGTTCCCACACGGGGTTTGCGGTCCCGGACCGCTGCGATTCCTGGGTGGATATCCACCTGCCTCCCACTTCGCCCCTCGGCGCGATTTCTCTCGAACTCGAGGAGATTTTCGCGGCAGAGAGGGCGGAAAACGCCGACTTCAACGGAACGCTCCGGTTTGCGACCTTCCACGGAGGCTACGAACTCCCGGAAAAAGGCCCGATCGTCGAAAACCTGAAAGAGAGCTTCGCCCTCAGGTCCCTCGCCTGGGAACCGCAGGCGTTTCGCAGCCACTCCGACGCGAACCTCCTCTGGGCATCGGGAACCAAGCCGATACTCCTCGGCCCCGGGCAGCTCGAAAAGGCCCATGCACCCGACGAATCCATCCCCTTCAGCCAGGTCGTTCTCGCCGCCGAGCTCTATTGCGACTTCATCCGCAAACTTTCCGAATGAGGTATGCCGCGATTCGATGAGAAGCAGAAGCCTTCATCCCCGATCCCTTCGCCTCTCCGCCTGGCTGCCTTTAGCCTTTTTGATCGCGTTTTGCGGCGCGACGCTCGCCGGGTGCGTATCCGCCCCGGAGACCATTCTCGATATCCAAACGCTGCCGCAAAACACCACATCCTACCTGGATCCGTCTTCCAGCGGCCGGGAGCTGGCGACCGAGGAACGGCGGCAGTCCCTGGAAGCGGAGTACAAGGCCCGCTTCCTGGCCCCATGGCACCGTGAGAGACCAGAACACGAAAAAAGCGAAATGGAGCGGGAGATCCGGAAATTTCGCGACGAGCCGGGATATGGCGAAAACAAGAGGAAACACGATCCGGCCTGGTTGGACGGGCTTCTTTCGAACGCCGCGCTCGAAAGCTATCCCAACGCCTTGAAACGCGCCATAACCGTCGCGGACTCGGACCTCCGCATCCTCCCGACCTCGAGGCCCCACTTTTCAGCCCTGGACAAAGCCGGCTCGGATTATCCGTTCGACAATATCCAGAATTCCCTCGCTCCGGCGAACACCCCCATCCTCGTCACCCACGTCTCCCGGGATAAATCCCGCATTTTCGTCGAGTCGCACACCGGGTGCGGCTGGATTCCCGCCGAAAACGCAGCCTGGATAGACTCTGCGGTCGTCGACGCCTGGGAGCGCCTGCCCCATGTGTCACTCGTCAGGGACGACGTCCCCGTGATGAGTGAAAATGGTATGTACCTGTTCAAAGCCTTCATGGGGTCCCATTTTCCCCTGGTCGGCGAGAGCGCCGATGCGTTCCGCGTGCTGGTCGCGACCGCCGACGAGAACAGAAATGCGCGTATCGTGCATGCCTTGGTTCCGAAGAACAGCTCGATCCTGCGGCCGATGAAGCTGACACCGGCCGCCATCGCCGCCGCAGCCGACCAACTCATCTCCCGGCCGTACGGGTGGGGAGGACTCTATCGCAACCGGGACTGCTCGGCCATGCTGCAGGATCTTTTTGCGCCTTTCGGCCTGTGGCTGCCCAGGCAGTCCTCCGCCCAGGCGCAGGAGGGCGGCAGGTTCATCAGCCTGGCAGGCATCTCCCCTTCCGAAAAGGAAAGACTGATCGTCAGGGATGGCGTGCCGTACTTTACTCTGCTCTCGGCCAAAGGGCACATCATGCTGTACATCGGCTGCCGCGAGGGCCGGCCGCTCGTGTTTCACAATTTCTGGGGGATCAGGACGATAAACCTGTGGGGAAAAGAAGGACGGCACGTCGTCGGACACGCCGCCGTCACCACTCTGCACCCGGGTTCGGAACTCACCGACAGGGACGCTTCCGGCGATCTGCTCCTGAGAATCGTGGGAATGACCCGGTTGGGACAGCGCTAGAGAGCGCTCTTCATCATCTCCATCACGTCCGCGGTCAGCTTTTCCAACTACTGAAACAACCTCGTTTCGCCCCCTCGTCCACCACCGCCTCCGAAGCCGGTTTTCAGGCTATGCCAATAGGATAGGGCATAGTATTGCATAATTATGGAAGCGCTCTTATTTTCATACGATAAAAGAACTCAAATGGCCTCTTTCCACCTGGAATGGCCGTTTTTTATATCAGAGGCTAAGATGCCCGCTGTGCATCGGGAGGGAACATCATGAACAGAGAAGATATACTTCGCCTGCAGGAATCGCTTGTCGACAGGCGCAAAGACATATTCGACCGGGTTCGCGACATCCAGAGCAGGTGGCAGAGCCTCGGAGACCGCGCGATCGAACCTGAGGAAGAGGCTCAGAAGGCCATAATCACCGAACAGTACGATCGCCTGGACGAGAACGGCAAAGATCAGATCGATTTGATCGACCTGGCGCTCAGCAAGATATCCCTGGGTGAATATGGGATCTGCGAAGCATGTGGAGAAGACATCGCACTGAGGCGGCTGGAGGTGCTGCCATGGGCACGCCTGTGCGTCGATTGCGCCCGCGACTATGAGAAGCGAAACGAGAGGCTGCCGAAGACCTTCGAAATGATGGGCCCCGTCCGGCTTCCCGACGAGTACCAGGGACTCATGGGCGACCAGATCGTCAGGCTGATACACGAGCGCCTGCGCACCGACCGTCGCATCAACATGGACGAACTGCAGATTTCGATCCGCCGGGGCATTCTCTACCTGGACGGCTCTCTCTCCAGTGAGGTCGATCACCAGATTCTCAGGCACACACTGACGGATGTGATGGGGTTTGCCACGATCGTCGACCACCTGGATATCGACGAACTGCTTGCGGGAAGGAGGCGCCGGGCCGCCAAACCGGTGGAAGAGGCATTGGAAGAGGCGGACGAGGTCTCGGAAGAGATTCTGTACGATACGGAAGACATGACGGAAGACCTGTGGGAAGCCGGCGACGACGAAACACCCTACGCTCTCCCCGGCAGGCCTCTCCCCCGGCAGGACCAGGAATATGGAGCCAGTTGAACCGGCACCGCCCCGCCTTTGACAAACGATCAGGAAGACTCCCGGACAATCCCGGCGACATTTCCGCAGATGCACCCACCGGCTTTTCACACGTCGGCGCGGACAGGGCGCAAGCCTGTCCGCGCCGACTCGAAAGGCAAACCGCGGAGCGCAGAAAACGCCTTCCCGAAGGCTTTCCCGGCTAGAACAGACGCATCTGGTCCCCGGCGCGGAAGGCGAAACCCATGTGCTCGTAGGCCAGGCGGGTGGCAAGCCTCCCCCGGGGCGTCTTGTTGAGATACCCTTCCTGGATCAGGTAGGGTTCGTAGACGTCTTCCAGGGTGTCCCGTTCTTCGGACACCGCAGCGGCCAGGGTTTCGATGCCGACGGGCCCCCCGTCGTATTTTTCGATGATCGTGCTCAGGATCTTGCGGTCCATGCGATCGAAACCCTTCTCGTCCACATCGAGCATTCTAAGTCCCCCGTCGGCGACTTCATGGGTGATGACGCCGTCCGCCCTGACTTCGGCGTAGTCGCGCACCCGCCGAAGCAGGCGGTTGGCGATGCGGGGGGTGCCCCGGGAGCGCCTGGCGATCTCGGAAGCTCCCGATTCGTCGATGCGAATGCCGAGGATGCGGGCAGACCGGATGATGATGGTCTGGAGTTCGTCCGCCGTGTAGAATTCAAGCCTGAGGGACACTCCGAACCGGTCCCGCAACGGCGGCGAAAGAAGGCCCGCCCGCGTGGTGGCCCCCACCAGGGTGAAGGGAGGCAGATCCATCTTGATGGTCCGGGCCGAAGGACCCTGCCCGATGATGATATCGATCTGAAAGTCTTCCATGGCCGGGTAGAGGATCTCCTCCACGACGTGGTTCAACCGATGGATTTCATCGATGAACAACACGTCTCCGGCCTCGAGGTTCGTCAGGATGGCAGCCAGGTCCCCGGCCCGCTCGATGACGGGTCCCGAGGTGCTGCGCATGTTGACTCCCAGTTCGTTGCTGATGACCGTGGCGAGGGATGTCTTCCCGAGACCGGGATGGCCGTGGAAAAGGACGTGATCCAGGGGTTCGGAACGCTGTTTCGCCGCTTCGATGAAGACCGAAAGGTTTTCCTTGACTTGAGTCTGGCCGATGTATTCGGCCAAGCGGCGGGGCCGAAGACTGTTATCCAGGGGAAGGTCTTCTTCTCTCGCTTGCGATTCGACCATTCGATCCGTCATGTTGTTGCTCTTTCCTCGCTCGGTTCAGTAACAGGCATATCGGAAACTTGTCAATTGTAGCGCCTAAGCGAGAAAACGCAAAGACTCCTTGAGCAGCTTTTCCAGGGGCAGGCTGTCGCCAAACTGTTGCCGGGCCTTGTTCAACGCCTTTTCCGCCTCGGCGGGGCGATACCCCAGGTTCAGCAGTGCGGAGAAAGCGTCGGAATACACATCGGAACCCACGGGCAGGGGAATGGCCGTCCCATCCCCTGTTTCCTTCGCCTTGAGCTTGTCGCGCAGTTCCAGCATGATGCGCTCGGCAATTTTCTTACCCACCCCCGGAATATTGCGCAGGCGGGCCGGATTTTGCTGCATCACCACCATCCGGATGTCGTCGGGGCTGATTCCCGAGAGGATGTTTACCGCAAGGCGCGGCCCCACTCCGTTCACAGTGGTCAGAAGAAGGAACATCTCCCGCTCCGCCGCGGTCCGAAACCCGTACAACAGGATCGCGTCTTCCCGGACGTGCGTGTGGATGTTCAACGAAACGGTCTGCCCGAGGTCCGGAAGATCGTAAAAGGTGCTCAGCGGCACCTGCACCATGTAGCCCACGCCCTGGACGTCCACAATGATGTATTCGGGAGACTTGTCCCGGAGCTTTCCTTCCAGGTATCCGATCATGGGGATTCCGTTTTTTGCCAGCGGGCCCTGGACGAGTGGGTGTTCAGGTGGCAGACGGCCACCGCCAGGGCGTCGGAAGCGTTGGGGTCCAAGGGGCCATGCAACTTAAAAAGATACTGGATCATCTCGCCGACCTGCTCTTTTCCGGCCTTGCCGTACCCCACGATCGCCTGCTTGATCTGGAGGGCGCTGTATTCATGGAGGAGCAGGCCGGAATTGGCGCCCGCGAGAATAGCCGCCCCGCGGGCCTGGCCGAGCCGCAGGGCGCTCTTCACGTTTTTGGCGAAAAAGACGTCTTCCACGGCCATGCACTCCGGCCGGTTCTGCTCGATCACCTCCATCAGCCGGTCGTAGATGACTTTCAGTCGATCGGAAAACGGAAGCCGGGCGGGAAGCTGGATCGTGCCGCTCCCGACGAGGCAGAGCCGGTTGCCGTCGCCTTCGACGATCCCGTAGCCCGTGCAACGGGAGCCGGGATCGATACCGATGGCGCGAATCGCTGCGACTGCTGTAAATTTCACTGAATCGAACGATCCCCTTCTTTCAGGAGATGGCATCCATGATTTCATCCGGAATGTCGAAGTTGGCATAGGCGTTCTGCACGTCGTCCGAATCCTCCAGAGCATCCATCAGCCGGATGATCTGCTGGGCCGTCTTCTCGTCTTCGATCTTGACGACGGTCTGGGGGACCATGGTGATTTCGGCCATTTCGTATTTGAAACCCTTTCCGTCGAAGGCGGTCTTCACGGCTGTGAAGTCTTCCAGCGCCGTCACCACTTCGAACTGGTCCTCCTGGTCTTTCACATCTTCCGCCCCGGCGTCGAGCCCCACTTCCATGAGCTGATCTTCGGAGACGCTGTCCTTGTTGAAAACAATGCTTCCCTTTTTGCTGAACATCCAGGACACGCAGCCGGCCTCGCCGAGGTTGCCGCCGTTTTTGCTGAAGATGTGTCGAACGTCGCTCGCCGCCCGGTTTCTGTTGTCCGTGAGCACATCCACGAGCACGGCCACGCCACCCGGGCCGTAGCCCTCGTAGTTGATTTCTTCGTAGGTCGTTCCTTCGAGTTCGCCGGTTCCCTTCTTGATGGCGCGCTCGATGTTGTCCTTCGGCATATTCTCGGCTCTTGCCGCCAGTACCGCCGCCCTGAGCCGCGGATTGCCTTCGGGATTTCCTCCTCCCATACGCGCCGCAACCATGATTTCCTTGATGATCTTGGTAAATACCTTTCCGCGTTTGGCGTCGGCAGCGCCCTTTTTATGCTTGATCGTGCTCCATTTGGAATGCCCAGACATAGACTGTCCTCCTCGTTACGGCTTTTTAAAACGCATGGCAAGAACGTAGATTTCTTTGCTCTGTTTCTTGGAAGCTTCCGGTTTCACCACCTTGACCCATTCAAACCGCTTTTTCGTTTCCGCGAGCAGATTATGGAAATCGGACCCCTGAAAGATCTTCGCCAGGAAATGTCCCTGCGGCTTGAGCAGCTGTTCCGCCAATTGGATCGCCCTCTCGAAGAGCAACTCGGAGCGGGCGCTGTCCGCCGCCTTGATGCCGCAGGTCGAAGGGGCCATGTCGCTCAATACGACATCGAACGGAGCGTACTCTCGCACCATGTCTTCTTCGAACTCGGGATCGAAGATATCTCTTTGCAGAACCACAACATGCCGCGGAAACACGTGTTCGATCTTCTTCAGATCCACACCCACCACCAGGCCCGAAGGGCCGACGACCCCGCTCGTGAGCTGCATCCAGGACCCCGGAGCGGCTCCCAGGTCCAGCACCCGGTCGCCCGACCGCAGGACGCGGTGCTTCTTCTGTATCTCCTCCAGCTTGTAAATCGCACGGGCGAGATAGTTCTCTTTTTTTGCCCGCTGGAAATAATGATCCCTGAAATTATAAGCCATTCCTAAGCACCTTAAATGCCTTTATTTTCGAGGCAGTACCGTATAGCACAATCGAGGGCTCTTTGCAAACAAAGCCCGCAGACAATCGGTCTCGGGGTTTCGTCCGGTTCCAGATAGTCCCAGTACCGTCGAGTCGGGCATGCGCTTCCCTTCCCCGCTCGATCTTCTCTTGAAAGCCCACAGATCAACAATATTGCATATCATTCACCCCGGAAAGAAGACAAGCAGGGCGCGAACAAAAAGCATACCGCCGGAAGTGATGTATTCAGCCGGTCCGGCTTACCGCTAGGAACAGGTCTTCACGATATACTGCGCTTCGAGAGTACGTTCGCGAAGGACGATCCTCGCATCCGCCACAACCGCCCCATCGGGGCCGGCGATGACCGGATTGAGGTCCATCTCCATGAGCACGGGCCACTCCAGCGACATGCTGCCGATTTGTTCCATGATGTCCACCAGGGGCTCCGGGTTGACGGGCGGAAGATGCCGGAAGCCCTGGCGCAGCCTGGGCCAGCTCCTGAGTTCCTGGAACATCTCCAGCAAATCGCCCCGGGTAGCCGGCAGAAGTCTGAAGGAGACGTCCTTGATCAGTTCCAGCCAGATCCCTCCCGTGCCGAAGCTGATGAGCAGGCCAAAAGACGGGTGCCGCTGGATGCCGATGAAAAACTCGGCGCCCGGGGGCGCCATGGGTTCCACGATGATCCTGGCAGACGGGTCCAGGCGCTCGCGGATGCCCTGCAGTCTGTGGAATGCGCGTTCGAGTTCCCTGTCGTCTTCTATGTTCAGCAGGACTCCGCCCACCTCGGTCTTATGGACGTAAAGGGAACCGGAAAGTTTGAGCGCCACGGGATATCCCAGCTGATTCGCTTCCTCCGCGGCGCGTTCCACCGTCGCGGCGTCCCTGGCCGGGACCACGGGTATGCCCGACTGTTCGAGGATATCTTTGGCTTCGTATTCCGCAACGATCATCCGTATCGCTCCTGACTTATCGTTGGCATCCCGGCGGGCGGCTTCCGGAAAGTCCACGGACGAGCCGGCCACACCGAAACGCGGGGGGTTCAGCATGATGCGTGCTTCTCATGGTTCGCGGGCAAGAAAACGAGACCGGGCAAGCAGGGCGTTCAGCGCGAGAGCGGCGTCTTCCGTGGTCAGATATGCGCAGATCCCCCTGGAATAAAGGTCCTCGATCCAGGGCATGGCTTCGGCATGGTGTCCCAGGAAAGCGACGACAACCGGTTTTCGAAACGACTTCAAGGCGCCCTGGAGTTCTACGGTCGGCACGCGGACGTGGGGATTGTACGCCCAGACCAGCAGATAGGCGTCGAACGGTTCTTCGAGCAGCAGGTCCATGACACGGGTGTATACGGTCGGAAGAAAACCCGGCCCGGTAAGGTCCACCGGGTTCTGGATCTTCACGGGAGTATTCTCTCCGATGATCGACTGGATGCCGCTTTTCGTCCGGGGACTCAGCTCCGCCAGTTCCCACCCCGCTTCCAGGAGCCTGTCCATGGCCACGATGCCCGGCCCCGCGGTGAACGTGAGGACACACAGCCTGTTCCCGTCCGGCGGAGGCTGCATGCAGAGGGCCTTCGAGGCGATCGCCGCCTCCATCGAAGATTCCACCTCGACGGCTCCCGCCTGTTTGAACGCCGCCCGGTAGAGGTGGTATTCGCCGGCGAGGCTGCCGGTGTGCGTCACCGTCGCCCGGGAAACCTCCTCGGTCTTCCCGGCCTTGTAGACCACGACCGGCTTGTGGGGAGTGATGCGTCGCAGGGCCTGGTACAGTCTTCGAGGGTTGTCGACTCCCTCCACGAACAGGCAGAACCCCTTGATTTCCGGCAGGGTCCAGAGAATGTCCAGGTAATCCGGAAAATCGACGACGCAGCGGTTTCCGACCCCGATGAAATGGCTGAGCCCGCAGCCGATGCTGCGAAGGCTATTGGCGATGGTCAGCCCCACACCGCCGCTTTGTGTAAGGAGCGCAACGGGTCCCGGCACAACGTCCAGGTGCCAGAAAACCCCGTGCAGCCGCCGGTGGAAACAGGAAAACCCGACGGTATTGGGACCAATCACGGGCATATCGTACCGGCAGGCAAGTTCGCGCAGCTTCTCCTCAAGTGCCCTGCCCTCGTCGGTGGCCGCTTCCCTGAATCCCCCCGCCACGACCGTCACCGCCTGCACGCCGCACTTAGCCGCACGTTCCGCCATTTCCATCGCGGCATGCTGGTTGAGCAGCAGAATGGCCAGGTCGGGAGGCGGCTGAACGGACTCGATATCCGGGTAGCATTTTCGACCCAGGATCCGGTCATGCTTCGGATTGACCGGGATCACCTCCCCGGGAAAGCAGGCGGAGAGCAGATTGCACAGGAGCCCCATTCCAACTACGGACAACTGTTCGCCCGAAGCTCCCACAACGGCGATGCGTTCCGCTTCCAGGGCCTTCTTCAGTTTTTCCCTCATCACTTCGGTAAGCGGCATGAAAAGCTCCGGGCATTTCGAGTCCAGCCCCGCATTGTCGTGCAAACAGGCCCGCTGCGGAGGCATTTGCACGAAAAGCAACGCGAATCGGCCTTGCGTCCAAACTTTATGTAATGTTAACGTTACCATATTCACGGCACAAATCAATCGGCTTCGATTTCCGATTGTCATGCCGGTAAGATCGGTCCTCGAATCGACAGAACCGGCCCCACCCCGGTCTGCGGGCTGCAAAATCGCAGCCCGCAGACCGCCATTCCAACGGGAATGTCACACAGGAGGGACAGCAAATGGAAAAAAAAGTGGACGATAAGATCATCCGCCTGATCCAGGGCGATCTGACCGAACTCGCGGTGGACGCCATCGTCAACGCAGCCAACGCCCACCTGGTCCTGGGAGGAGGCGTCGCGGGGGCTATTCGCATGAAAGGCGGGCCGAGCATCCAGGAGGAGTGCAACCGCATCGGCGGGACAACGGTGGGGCAGGCCGTATTGACGGGAGCGGGAAAGCTCAAGGCTTCCCACGTGATCCACGCCGTCGGCCCCAGCTATGGGGAAGGCGACGAAGACAACAAGCTGCGCAACGCCACCCTGAACAGCCTCAAGCGCGCCACCGAACACGGGCTGAAATCCATCGCCTTTCCGGCGGTGAGCACGGGCATCTTCGGCTTTCCCAAGGACCGCTGCGCGGAAATCATGCTCGGGATCACCCGGGTTTTCCTCGAGGAAGAAACCACGAGCCTTCGCGAGGTAATTTTCTGCCTCTGGTCCAGGGACGATCTCCGGATCTTCGAAGAAAAACTGGAAGCACTGATCCCTTCATGACACGACCGAACCGGCCCGGGACCCGTTCGGGATGCATCCTCCAGGGCGGGAATGCCCGGGGCGGTCAGGAACCGGACGGGGCTTCGCCGGGTGCCGCTGCGCTTTTTCCGTCCGCAAAGACGAACACGACCGCCTTGTCGTCGCCTTCCAGCCTGAGTTTTGCCGAAAACCTGGAGCCCTTCCTGGAGACGAAGCCGGGGATCAGGCCCGTTTCCCCCTTCTGAAGCAGGTGCCTGACCGCGGCCATCGGAAGCGCCTTTCCCGCGATCACCTTCCAGATCACGAAGCGGCACCCGCCGTCCTGCTCGCGCCAGTTCCTGCATCCATAGCCTCGTTTCCCCTCGATGATCTCCCCGCCGCACTTCGGGCATTTTCCAATGGCCTCGACGGGAATATCCGCCCGGACGGCGGTCTTCACGGATGGCTTAGCTTCCGCCCCGGCGGACGTCCAACCGTGGTGGCGCGGGTCGGTCACGGGCACATCCCCCGAAGGCTCGGCAGGCTCCCGCCCGCCTCTCCCGGCCTGGGCGGGCCTCATGGCCCCGGACCGCGCCGGTCCAGGAGCACGCTCCCCTTCCCGCACCCCCCTTCGAAATTCCGACACGCCCGCCGTGACAAACGCCTTGATCCCGGTTATGAACGCTTCGGAATCTCCCGCCCCCTGGGCAATCCGCTCGAGTTGCATCTCCCACCTGGCCGTTTCCTCCGGGGTCGCGATGGCCTTCACCGTAGGAAAGCGCCTGAGGCTGTCGATGAGAAAACAGCCCTTTTCCGTGGCGGCAAGCTTCTTTTTCTCCCGCACGACATATTCCCTGCCGATCAGGGTCTCGATGATCTGCGCCCTGGTGGCCTGCGTGCCCAGGCCGACGTCCCCTTTGAAAATCGTCCGCAGTTCCTCTTCGAACACGTACCGCGACGGGTTGGTCATATCCTTCAGGAGCAGCGCCTCGGTATACTCCTGCGGCGGCTGCGTCGTCTTCTCCTCAAGCTTCGTTTCGGCCACGGCTGCGGGATCGCCTTCTTCCAACGGAGGCAGGTTCTCCTCTTCCTCCGCATCCCCCCCGCCGCCGCTCTCCGCCGCCGGCTCCTTGAGCCCGTAAACCGCCTTCCAGCCCAGCACCAGGGGGCGGCTGCCGCGCGTGCGGAACGTTTCGTCCCGAACCGCGGTCACCACTTCGGTCGCCTCGTATTCGTAGTCCGCATGAAAGACAGCGGCAAAACGCTTCAGGACCAGTTCGTAGATCTGTCTTTCCCCCTGCGCCGCATGCGGGGGAAGCGCGGCAAGAGGGATCAGGGCGTGATGGTCCGTGAGCTTCGCGTCGTTGAACACCCGCTTGTTGGCTGCGCTCACCCGCTTCGGCTCTACCCCTTTGAAGAGATCCGGATAGTGCCCGGACAGGTCCGCAAGGATCTTTTGGGCCAGATCGACGTTTTCCGAACCGAGCACCCGGGAATCCGTGCGCGGGTAAGACAGGCATTTCCTCTCTTCATACAACTTCTGGGCGATGTTCAGGGTCTGCTGCGCGGAGAGTCCGAACCGTGTGTTGCCTTCGCGCTGCAGGTCCGTCAGGGAGTAGAGCAGCGGAGGAGGCTGCTGTTTTTTTTCCTTCTTGACGGACCGTACTGCGCCCGTCTGCCCCTCGACGGCGGCAAGGACCCGGTTGGCTTCCTCCAGCTTGTCGAATCTGGCGGCATCCCCTTTGAACCACGTGCCCCACCAGGTCCCTTTTTCGTTGGAGAAGTTCGCGCGAAGCACCCAGTACGGTTCCGGCTTGAAGCGTTCCCTCTCCCTCTTTCGATCCACAAGGAGGGACAATACCGCCGTCTGGACCCGGCCCACCGAAAAGACGTCCCTTTTGCCCCTCTCCCGCAGCTTCAGCGTGGCGGCTCTCGACAGGTTCATTCCGACCAGCCAGTCGGCCGCCTGGCGCGCCTGCCCGGCATTCCAGAGGCGGTCGTACTCGGCGGCAGGCTTGAGGCTCTTCAGTGTCTTCCGCACAATGTTCGGCGTGAGTGCCTGCGAGGTCCAGAAGCGAAAGAGCGGCCCTTCTCGTTTCTCCACGGTCTGCAGAATGGTCCGGGCGATCACCTCCCCTTCCCTTCCGGCATCGGTCGCAATCACGATTTCCTCGACATCTTTTCTCGCAACCTGCCGGCGGATGATCTCAAGCTGTTTCTTCACCTTTTGGATGGGCTTGTATTTCAGCCCCTCGGGAAGAATGGGAAGCGACCCCATACTCCAGGTTTTCCACCTGTCGTCATAGTCCTGCGGTTCGTAGAGTTCGACCAGGTGCCCTATGGCCCAGGTGATCACATATCCTTCGCCTTCCAGGTATCCGTCCTTTTTCGCCTTGATGCCGAGTGCCCTGGCAAAGTCCTGCGCCACGGAAGGTTTTTCAGTCAAGATTAAGGTAGCCAAAGACAATCCTCATGCAGTAAACGGGTACGTCCCCGGGATTCCCACGTTCTCTCCGCCCTCAATGCCTCCTCTGAGAAGAAGACCAGCACCACCCATTATAGTCGATTTGAATCCTCGTGAGAACGAATACCCTTCCTGTCGATTTTGCCGGGAATGATGATAGAATAAGATCATGCTTCCCGGGCGAACGCGCACGGGGGTCTTCCGGCCGCGCCGGGAAAGCCGCCGGAACGGCATGGGGCAACCGATTTCTTCCAGGGGAAAATCGATGAAGATCAATAACGAATTCTACGAATCTCACGGCCATACCTGGTGGGCTGACGACGCCCCCCTCGACTATTCCAGCCTGAGGTATTGCATGAATCCCGTGCGGTACGGATATTTCAAACGCAAGCTCGCGGAAATCCAACCACCGGGAAATACCGTACTGGATGTGGGCTGCGGTGGAGGCTTCCTCTCGGAGGAATTCGCCAGGGACGGCTACCGCGTGACGGGTATCGACCCGGCAGGCGCATCCATCGAAGCGGCGCGCCGGCACGCCTCGGCCCATCGCCTGGACATCGACTACCGCGGCGGTCGCGGGGAAGCCCTTCCCTTTCCCGACGCCTCCTTCGACATCGTCGTCTGCTGCGACGTGCTCGAACACGTCGACGCCCCCGGACCGGTGATCCGAGAAATCTCGCGCGTCCTGAAAGACGGCGGCATCTTCTTTTACGATACGCTCAACCGCACGTGGTTCAGCAAAATCGCCGCAATCAAGGTCTGGCAGGACTGGGCTCGCCTCTGCCAGCCCGGTACCCATGTCTGGGAGATGTTCATCAAACCGGCCGAACTCGTAGCCCTTTTAAATCGA
>JAJFUA010000057.1 GCA_021372635.1 Desulfobacteraceae bacterium
CTTACCCTCTTCGGCCTCCGGATTGTAGGGAAAGAAGCGCTTCAGCACCTGCACCGCCAGCACGATGCAGTAGAGGCCCAGCAGGGTCCCCCCCATGCCGATCACCGTGAGCACGAACCCGTACGTGAATCTATCCATGAAGATTTACTTCCTTTCTTTCGCCTTCCACATTTCCGGGAAGGGCAAGGATCCAGACCGAAAACCGGTAAAGCGCAAGTATTGGGAAGAGCAGAAACCGCAGGCCTGCTTCCCTCTAAACCTCGGATCGCATTTTTCCAGAAAAGCCGTCACCCCCTCCTTTTTGTCTTCCGTTCCGCAGGCAAGTGCGTGAAGAAAAGATCCAGGTGCAAGACCGGCGGCAAGAACCCCCTCCTGACAGTGAAATACCGCCTCCCCTGCCATACCGGATGGCCGGAGATGATCGCCTCAATGCCCTGCTGCGCACACCCGTGCGATACCCGCCCCATCGTTCCCGCTCCGAGTGCCGGGGACCTTCTGGCGGGCATGACTCTTCCTCCCTGCCCCAACTAATTCAACCGCTCGACAACCGCGGCAACCCCGCTCCCCCCCCCGATGCACAGGCTCACCAACCCGAGGGCGACGTCCCTCTGCCGCATGGCGTAGAGCAGCGTGGTGAGGATCTTCGCCCCGGTGGCGGCCACAGGGTGACCGAGAGCGATTGCGCCCCCATTCACATTAACCTTCGACCGATCCAGCCCGAGTGCGCGCTCGCAGGCCAGGTACTGGACGGCAAAGGTCTCATTGAGCTCGATGAGGTCCATATCGTCCAACGTCAGTTCCGCCTGGTCGAGGGCCCTGGGGATAGCCTTCACCGGGGAAACGCCAAACCGTTTGGGATCGATCCCGACGAACGCATAGCCTCGAAGGAGCGCCATGGGCTTGAGTCCCAAGGCAATGGCCCTGTTGCGCTCCATGAGCACCACCGCCGAAGCGGCGTCGCACAGGGCACAGGAATTGCCCGCCGTGATCGTCCCCCCCTTCTTGAACATGGGCGAGAGCTTTCGCAGGGACTCCGGCGTCACGCCCGACCGGAAAATCTCTTCCTCTTTCACGGAAAGGATTTCCCCTTTTTTCCCCTTGACCTCGATGGGTACGACCTCCTCCCGAAACCTTCCCTCCCTGACAGCAGCCTCCGCCTTGCTGTGCGATTCGACGGCGAAGGCATCCTGTTCTTCTCTCGAGATTCCCAGCTCTTCGGCAAGCCACTCGGTGATCTCACCCATGTGGCCGCCGCCCAGCGGGCAGCGGAATCCGTCCTTCTGCATCAAGTCGACTATTTCGTCGTTCCCCATGCGATAGCCCCAGCGCACACGAGGCAACGCATACGGTATCTGGCTGCTGTTTTCGGTTCCTCCGACCAGCACTGTGTTCGCATCGCCCGCCTTGATGGCCTGGGCGCCGAGGATCAGCGCCTGGATGCTGGAACCGCACCGGGCATTGACGGAAACGGCGGGAGAATCCACGGGGACCCCTCCCATCACCGCGCTCAGACGAGCCACATTCGGGCCGACTCCGGCCTGCCAAGCATTTCCGAAGATGGTCTGTTCGACAAGCGCCGGAGAAATCCCTGAACGCCTGATAGATTCCCGCACGACGGCTGCGCCGAGATCGGTTGCGGTCACGTTTTGGAACGAACCTCCGAACTGCCCGCCTATGGTTCGGGCGGCACCCAGTATCACGACCTCTCTCATGAACCACTCCCTGCAATCCGGCGGCTGGATTCTTCCACTGTCTGCAACCACCCGCCTCTATCATGTGTTTCAGTTCATCCGCACAGCCTTTTCAAGACATACCCAGCCGGACCGATTCCGGGCGGAGGCTCCGCCTGGGCGATCGGCCGGTGCGATTCTGAATTCATAATAGACAGCAGGAAACGCCATGACACGGATATCGAAAAAAGGGAGGACGGAATAAACACTCGCGTGCAATTCTCCTCCCCTTTCCAGCCGCACTGAAGTTGGGGACCGGTGATGCAGCTTCTCGCCGGACATCGGTTGCCTTCACCGCTTAACCGCTCGTACAGCGTGATTTCGCTAAGCATTTCTTCTGAATTGCCGGCAATACAGTCAGTCATCTAGCCTAATCCGATCCAGCACCCTTATTGGGAAATTTGGTACAAGCGATTTCTATACCAAATTTTACAGAATTGCAAGCTAAGTAAATGAATTCATAGTTTATATTCCTTTCTATACTTATTTTCCACCTGGCGCGCGCCTTTATCCGCTAGGGTTCTCCCCTATCCCCATCAGGCGAATACTATCTCCAACCCACTGATCTCTCATTGGAATCAAAGGATTCAGCACACCGGCAACCGGAGGTTCTGGCTGGTTTCCATGGAAGGACACCCCAGGAAACCGGCACTTGAAAAATCCTTTTCCCAAAGGGGGAACACCGGGGTCGCCCCGTTCCGCCGCCCGGCCTCCCCCAAAATACCGTCCGGCGAAACATGCTGCATTTTGTTAACAATCTAGCTGATAATATTGGTGATAATCTCGATCTCCGCATGGCCTGGAGGTCGGGAAGATCTTGCATTCCCTGTGCATTAGGAATATATGCTTACTATTCCTGAAGGGAGGGAACCTCCCCCACCAGGGGCTGGATTCAGAGTGACGGAGACGCTATGGACGCCGAGAAAAAGAACCCCAAGCTGGAATTCGAAAACCTTGTGGCCCGTTTGGAACACATGATCCTCACAGGCATTTTCCATCCGCGCGAACGCCTCGTCGAACTCAATCTCGCGAGCGCTCTGAACGTGAGCAGATTCTGGATCAGAGATGCCCTGAAGATCCTCGAAACCAAGGGACTGGTCACCATGGTTCCCTACAAGGGCGCCATGGTGAGCAATCTCGAAGAGGACATCATCGAGGAGATTTTCCAGGTTCGGGTCACGCTGGAAACCATGGCGGCGCACCTCGCCTGTGAGAACATGAAGGCGGCGGACATCGGGGCGCTCAAAAAGATTGCCAGGCACATCAGCGACAGCTTCGAAGCCCGGAACATCGAGGCGATGATCGCCGCAAACTCGAGCTTCCACGACTACATCTTCAAGCTTGCGAGGAATCGGACGCTGCTGCAGATGATCAATCAACTGAGGACTCGCGCCCATATCGTACGCCACTCGGCATGGTCTTCCCCGGGCGCGGTAAGCCAGTTGCTCCAGGAACATGAGGAATTCGTCGAGGCACTCCAGGCAAAGGACCTCGCGAAGCTGGGCAGGCTCACGAAGGATCATGTCCTTCGGATCAAGGACTTCTATGTTCTTCAGTTAAAGACGAGAAAGGCCATGGATTCGGCCATGTCAAAGTAGACCACAGACAGGGTTGGAACTGCGGAATGCCTGCGCCCGACGGGAGCCGCGGGTTTGTGCCCTCTTTACTGGAAAACCGGAAGCCGTCTTCCCTTGCTCCCGCGACCGGCCGAGCGTTCGGCCAAAAAGGCGCCACTCCATCGGGTAGACGCACAGATCATGGAAATCATCCAAAGCCTTTTTTCTCTCATGACCCTTGTCAAAATGGGCATCGTCGTTGTCTTCACCGTCGGTCTGTCCGTTATGGCCGAGGCGGTCAGCCCGAAGGTTGCCGGCATTCTCTCCGGTTTTCCGCTTGGAGCGGCCGTAAGCCTCTTCTTCATAGGTCTCGAGGTCGATGCCCGTTTTGCCTCGCAGAGCGCTCTGCACACCAGCGCGGGCCTGGTGACCACCATCGCGTTCGCGTACTGCTATTTCGAAACTTCCCGGCGCATCAGCCGGATGAGGCCGGTTCTGCAGATTTCCCTGGCCTGCCTGGGCGGGATCCTGGGTTTTTTCGCTACGGCACTGCTCCTCAGCCGCATGCCCCAGAGTCTCACCCTGGCATTTTTCCTGCCCGCCGCTGCCATCGTTGCGACCATGCCCCTGTTCAAAAGCATCGAGGACGTGAAGATCGGCAAAAGGGTGCGCATGAGCTTCGGCATGCTGCTGCTCCGGTCGCTCTTCGCCGCGGTCACGATCGTCCTCATCATCGCATCGGCCAGGATGGTCGGGCCGGCCTGGGCGGGGCTTTTTTCCGCTTTTCCCTCCGTCGTGCTTCCTCTTGTGGCGATCATCCATTTCACATACGGTCCGCATCATGCGTTCGCGATCGTCAAGAACGTTCCCCGAGGTCTCGCTTCGCTGATCTGCTACTGCATCACCGTATCCCTGGCCTATCCGGTCTACGGCATCTACATCGGCACACTGATGGCCTATGGCGCCGCCGCTGCCTATCTCCTTGTGATTCAGTTCGGCGTGAATATCAGAGCCGCCGTACGGCCGGCCGAGGGAAATCGCGAGGGGTGAAAGAACACCGGGTGATCGGCGGGCGTCCTATGGTTCAGGGATTTCGAAAGGAAGCAGTCGTCCCTCGGAATCGAAGGCAATGGCAATCGGGCTGTCATCGATTTCGATTCCGGCCCGCCCTGTGAGTTCCTTTACCACCTGCTCGCTCACCCAGAGCGTTTCCAGCGACAGGCTGTTCAGGATGCGCGCCATGCGCACCTTTCTGAGGTCGGTCACATGGGCGAGCCCCGCATCCAGGGCCGCCCGGTCGTCTCTGAGGACGATGGGAAGCCGGACCGATGCCCAGATTCCCGTGGTGAGGGCATTGGTGTATGTTTTCTCCAGGTCGATCCTGCTTCGCACCCTCTCGGTCGTCAAGTCCGCCATGCCGATCCCGACCGCATTGCCGTCGGATTTTTCCGTGATGTCGAGCACAATGACGGTTCGATAGTCCGGCGTACGCGGCCCGCCGTATCTACGCCAAAAGCCGACGACATTCGGATCGATCCCGCCCCCGCTGATATCTTTGCCCATTTCGTTGACGATCAGGATATCGAGCGCTTCGACCGGAATCCTGGGCAAAAGCGTGCGGGCACGTTGCAGGAGACTGCGGTCCACATCCACGAATTCGTCGGGCAGTGCCATACGCACGGCGTGCGTCCTGTCCAGCGAGTTTTCCAGGATGGCCAGGCCGCATAGGACCGGCGTCCTCTCGAGTATCATCCGGGCCGCCGGCTGGATGGACTCTCCCAGGTCGAACTTATGCATGCTCAAGGCGCCCAGGTGTTTGCCACACCCGACGGCGAGCATCTTGCATAAACCGGATTCCACGTCGGATCGGAAAGCGGTATGTGGTTTCACCCTGTTGATCACGACCACGTGGTCCGTTTCGGCAATGTCCCTGGAGACGAAGACATCCGCGCCGTTGTCCAACCTCCCGAGGCTGACTACCTCCATGTGGGAGACGACGGGTGCATGAACGGTCTCCTGGCTGATTCCCATGTGCCTCAGGACCTCAGCCTGCCCCTCGTCGGTCGCGCCGCCGTGTGAACCCATTGCGGGAACGACGAAAGGTTCCAGGCCCATCTCCCGCAGACACTCCACCGTTGTGGCCACCATGGCCGGCAGCCGGTCGATACCCCTCGAACCGACGGCCACCGCAACCCTCTGACCGGGGCGGACCCTGCGGGAGAGATCCACCCGGGCAAACTCCTCACGAACGGCAGCGGAGACATCCGCTATCGTGAAATTGTCGAACCGCTGCCGAATACGGTACATCCTGGGATAATCGCAGTACATCGTCTCATGCGTCCTCTTTGTCCTGCGGCGGATCGGCAGTGCCCACACTGTTCCGCATGCATCCACCGGTGGCGCCTGCCTTGCAGACGGCTTCATCAAACCGTACAACTTTTCGCCCTCTCCGCCTCCATCCCTCAACGGGGCTCTTGCCGAAAGCGCCGAACGGGCCGCCATACGGGAACTTTAGCCCAAACCGACGGAAATATACAGCACTCCGAAGCGGCCGGGCACATTCCGTTTTCGCCTGCCCAGGGGACCTCAAAGCCAAACCCGTGGCCTTTCCAAGGCGCGAAACGGGAATTGTGCCCGGTTCACGGTCCACATCGAGAATTGCCGATGCTTCGGCACTTCTCTGGACTCCGGGCAGTGGGTTATGCTAGAGAAAGAATGCCGATCAGCGGAAGGGCTCGGCCCTGCCGATACCGCGGGGTATTATCCTCAACCGGCCGGAGAACTGTAACTTTATGCATGCCGGAGCGGCGGCAGGATCATCAGACAGGGAGGATTCATGGAGCAGATATTTCACTTTCTTGCGGGACTCGTCACCATTATCGTCTATTTTATCCCCTGGTTCATCGCCAGCTACAATAATCATCCTCGAAAGCACGCAATTGCCGCGCTGAATCTGCTGCTTGGATGGACATTCATCGGGTGGGCCGGCGCATTGTGGTGGAGCTGCAAGCTGGAAAAGAAACGTCCGACGGATTCGCAGGTCCTCGAAAATCTGCGGAAAGACTCCTGACGTTCCGCCACCGGCGGAAGGCTTCCGGTGGCGGGAATGACCTGAAAATCCCCCTTGCCGCCGGCGTGGAGGATTTCTTATACATTGGGCATTCTGCCGGCGCGGCTTCTACTTCGCTTCGCCGGCCGCCGCATGGGCAGTCGTCTCCGGAACCCACGCAGTGACCCACTTGATCTCTTCTTCAATCACTTCCGCCTTGTGCTGTGCCTCCAGCCCTTTCTCCCGTGTCTCCTTTTCCTTCTTGAAGCAACTGGCTGACTCCGCGATCCCTTCCCGGGTCCCCGTCTTCAGCGCTTCCCGGCCGCTTTCCCTCAGCTTGTCCGCCGTCCTGCCCGCAAGTTCTTCCAGGCGCTGGTGAGATGTCTTTCGCTGCTCCATGATATGCAGCAGCCACGCCTTGAACGCCTCCGGATTCTGGTAGACATCCTCATAGGCGGCTTCATAGAGGGCCACGCCACAAACATTGTCCATGAGAACCTGTTTGATCTGAGCGGGAACCCTGAAGGGGGATTCCTTGAAATTGAAACCGGGCGGATTTTCATAACTCCACGGAAAGTCCTGAGTTGCCCAAAGGGTAGTCGAACCGAGAACGATCATCATCAACAGCGACAAACTGATCAATTTCAACCTCATGAACGATCTCCATAATTCAGGTACCAAGATTCATCTCAGGCAGACCGCACGGTGCTGCCAGTCCCATTCGATTTCAAGCATAAACCAATCCGGCCGGACAGTCGACACCGTCGTCGTCTCCCCGGCAAATTTGACGCCTATAGACTGTCAAACCCGTCCCGTTCAAGTTCCCCGACACAAGCCGCCCGTCCTTTTGCGGACAAATTCCATTGCCGTTTGGTTTCCGTTTTCTTATGATAGGATCGATCGTATTCCCGGCAGATACAGATTGGCGAGCGTCCAGAGTCCGCCCACGCCGTGTGACGGAACATGGGCTTTTTGCCGGAAGAAGACCGCTACTCTTCGAGCAGGTGGTCGCGCAATAAAACTGACGGGAGCGCAATATTGTCATGAAAACTGCTTTTGGGCACATCCGGATCCCTCTCAAACGAATCCACCTCGAACTGACAAACGTCTGCAACTTTAATTGCGTGTTTTGTCCGAAATCCGTAATGACGAGACCATACGGTTACATGGACCAGGAACTGGCCAAGCGTGCCATATCGGAGATTGCCGAAAACCGACTGTCCGAAAAGATCACTTTTCACCTCATGGGTGAACCGACCCTTCATCCGCATTTTTTCGAAATCCTGGAACATGCGCTCCATAAGGGCGTCAACGTCGGGTTGACGACAAACGGGAGCACCCTGCGAGGACCCGTCGGCGCGAAGTTGCTGGAATACGGTCTGCACCAGGTGGACGTTTCTCTGCAAACGCCCGATGAAGAGTCTTTTGCATTGAGAAAAGCCGGTTCGCTTCGATTCCAGTCGTATTTCGACTCCATGATGGAGTTCTTTGGGAAATACCATCGGGCCCATCCGGACAGCGTCTTCAAGTTCAGGATCATGAACACCGCCATGGGAGGGAAAAGCCTGGAGGAAAAACTCGGTCCGATCCGAGTGATTTCATCGGGAAAAGAACTCCGGAATGTTGTGAGACACTACGCAAACCTCATTCACGAGCACGCGAACGCACCCGCTACGTTCAGACACGCGGCCGAGGCAGCCATACGGACCATCGCGCCGTACAAGTGGAACGTGATCGAAGTCGTTCCCAACGTATTCCTCGAGACCTACCTCCTGGATGGCTGGGGACATGCCTTCGAGGGAGAGGTCCGGGAGGCGGGCGTCGGCTACTGCTTCGGCATGAGAGACCACTTTGCGGTGCTCTACAACGGGGATGTCGTGCTCTGCTGCATGGACTACGATGGGAAAACGGCCTTCGGCAATATAGAGGGACATACGCTCAGGGAAGTCCTCTCCTACGACCGCCTTGGCGAAATCATGCACGGGTTTCGAAGGTACAGGTTCATCCATCCCTACTGTAGGCGTTGCCAAGGAAGCCGTTCTTTTGTATCCTGGCTGCTGAAACCCGTGGCTGCAGTCATCGGGCTGAAAGTGATCAAGCCTTTCTTCTACAAGCACACGAAACTTTTCGAATAATCGCTTTCGTTATTTTCCACGATGGAGGCGGATATGAAGACCCGGGTCCTCGCATTTTGCTGCTGCATGATGCTGGCGCTCACGTCCTGCGCCGACTTCAGCAAGAAAAAACCTTCGGATCGGGCCAAAATTCCTGTAGGAGATCGCGGAGAAATCAAGCTGGACGTCAGCAAGTCGGAAGCCAATACGGAACCCACCCCGGACAAGACCCAATTATACGAGCGCAGGCGCGACAATAATCCTTTTCGAGACAGTTCCGTCGGCTTGAAGGGATCGTTGAAATTCTAGGAGAGGCCGAGGCAGGGCTGTGAAACCCCCTGCCGATTCATGGTGCTTTTCGTCTTTTCAATGCCCCGGCCTGTCCGGCCGCAGGGCAGAGGTCCTCGATTTTGTCCTTCCACTTGCCGTTTTCGCAGATCATGCACTTCCCCTTGACGCAAACTTCCGATCCGGCGGGACGCCGGCTATTTTCATATTTGCAGCTTCTTCCGCGAACTTAAGGTTGTCCGGAGTTGACGCTGAATCAAGCGGTTCCATGGTAGATTCACGGCGATGCCATCGTTGGGAGGGCTTGCCCCCTCCCAACGATGAACAATTCAAAACAAAAATCCGGCTGTAATCCTGTTGCCCAAAAAGACGATCCGTTTTGCCCCGTTCAGACCAGACTACTCATAGAGTTCTTTGGTTTTTGGCATATTGGACTGCGGCAAGCGCTATGCTTTCATTGGGGTCGATCAACGGCACGGAAAATTCCATCTTCTCCAAGATGATGGGGATCTCCGTGCACCCCATGACAAGCGCCCCGGCCCCGTCTGCAATCATATGCCGAGCGGCAGCGGCCATCATTTCGATCACTTTTGGGGTACACCCTTCGTACTTGAACGTGAATATCGAATTCTGGACTTGGCTTTGGACATCCTCAGGAATCCGAAGGACCTCAATCCCGTATTTTTCAAATGATTTCTGGTACAAACCTGTCTTCATAGCGGCAGTGGTAGCTAGCACACCGACTTTTTTGACCCTGGAAACGATCCTGATGGTCTCTTTCGCCGCTTCTTCGATGATATGCATCACCGGGATATGGACGGCATCTTTCACGTCATCGTAAAAGTAATGCGCCGTATTCGCACCGATGATGATGAAATCGGCTCCTGCCCGTTCCAGATTGCGGGCGGTTTCCTGCATGGCCGGCACGGGCGATTCTCCGCCCTTCAAAATCGCATCTTGTCTGCTCGGCATCTTCGGATTGTTGTCTATGATGATCCTGAGGTGATCGTCATCCTTTTTAGCATGGGTATGTTTGACGATACGCGCAAAAAGATCAATCGTTGCCTCGGGTCCCATTCCGCCCAGAATTCCAATAATCTTATCCTTCACTGGCCACCTCCGCTATTTTGCCAATGCGACTCCCCGCACCCTGTTCTTTTCCATATGCCCCATCACCGCTGTGACCGTGACGGTTCCAAGAACGTTGATCGTGGTCTGTCCCATGTCTATGATCCTGAAGATACCGGCCAGGAGTCCGATAACCTCGAGGGGCAGCCCGAGTGTCTTTAAAAAAATCGTGGTGGCGACAAAAATTCCCCCTGGAATTCCGGGGCTGCCGAGGGTCATGAGCACGCCGAGAAGAACCGCCGTTACCTGCTGCGACAGGGTCAATTCTATACCCACGAGTTGTGAGACAAAAATTGCAATCACCCCATACCATAGGGCATTGCCGTCCATGTTGGTAGATGCACCCAGAGGGATTGTAAAGCCCACGATATCTTTTTGAAGCCCGAGTTCTTGCTCGCATGTGGTCATGGCTACCGGCATCGTTGCCTTCGTGCTGCATGTGGTAATGCTCGTGATCCACACAGGACTGATCTTCCGAAAAAAGGTCAAAGGATTCCTTTTGGTAAAAAGCCAGTACATTCCCATGAGAACAACGATCAAATGGAGTATGAGACCTATATACATGCTGCCGATGAACTGTGCCAGAGGTCCCAGAACGGATGCGCCATATTTGCCCGCAGTGATGGCCATCAGGGCAAAGACACCATACGGAGATGTTTCGATGATGATATTCAGCACCTTCATGATGTAGTTTGTAAGAATCCGGAAAATCTCTCCCATTCTGGCACGGTCGGACTCTCCCAGCATCAGAATAGCAGCACCTGAAAATATCGCAAAGACGATAACTTGGAGAAGATTGGCCTCCGACATTGCCTGCACGATATTCGTCGGAATGACCCCTGCAAGAATGCCTGTTGCAGTAGGCGCTTCGGCAATGGCTTTCACGGGGGGAAGGTCAGTAAGGATCAGCCCTTTTCCCGGCTGGATAACCCGGGCAACGAGCAATCCGATAGCAGCAGCGGAAATAGTTGTCGACATGAACAGAATGAAAATTTTCGTGCCAATTCGGCCCAGTTTTCTTATATCCTCCATATTGATGATGGCACCCGTCACCGTGCAAAAGATCAAGGGCACGATCGCCATTTGCAGCAACCGAAGAAAAATGTCACCGACGACCTGTATTGCGACAATCTTCGGTCCCACGAGAAATCCGACCACCGCTCCTGCAACCATCCCCACAAGCGTTTTGTTGGAAAGGGACATCCTGAAGCTCATGTTTTTCCTCCGATGCTTTGTCGATGATATTTATTCATTGCCTCTGGCCCGAATTTCCGTGAGATAGCTGTAAACGAGAAACTTCGAAACCCCAAGTTTCCTTGCCAGGAAATTGACTGCCCCTTTGATGAGGAAAAATCCTTGTGCTTCCAATTCGGCGACGATACCCATCCTTTCCTTTTTCTTGAGGACGGTTGCGGGGAATCTGATCTTCTCGAACACACGCCGGCTGGCTTCGTCCAGTGTTGCGGAAACATCCTTTTGAAAGGTCTCCACGGGATCGTCGAGGGTATCGCTGGATTTGGAGATTTCCTGGAGCCAGGATTCCAATCGTCTGATCTCTTCCACGTCGATATTGATGCAAAGTGAGGCGACAGGGCGGCCCTTTTCATCCCGAAACAGCATGGTGCTCGATTTCAAATCCCTTCCGTCAGGAGCGGAAGAAGGGTAGTTGAGAAACAGGTCCTTCGGACTGTTCTGCCGCAGGAGTTTCAATCCGTAATCCGTCATGCAGCCTCCTACGGACCGCCCGGTTACATGGTCGTTGGCAACCTTAACGATCGAACAGTTCAGATCCCTTAGATCGTGGACTACAACTTCGCATCTTGAACCGAAGGTCCCGGCAATCCCATCCGCCACAATTTTCAGAACATCCATCAGGACCGATTTGTCTAAAACCTTTTTCCCAGCCATGAT
>JAJFUA010000063.1 GCA_021372635.1 Desulfobacteraceae bacterium
GTCGATAGACGGACAAAACAGAGCGGGGCCGGCGTATGCACGCCAGCCCCGCGGATCATCCTGGTGGAGCTGAGGGGAGTCGAACCCCTGACCTCTTGAATGCCATTCAAGCGCTCTCCCAACTGAGCTACAGCCCCGCAATCCTTATGGCTTTCCGCCAAGGCCAGATTCTAAACCAGCCTACAGCGCCAAAAACCGGAGATGATGTACCAGATTTGCGTAAGCGTTGTCAACAAACTTATCCGCCGCAGTGAGGTTCCCTCGATTTTGCGAGCGGTCCTTTTCGTGTCAGCCGGAGCTTCCCCACCACGTACAAGCGTACGATTCTAGGTGCGATCCCGCATGAAAATGGTCCCCGGCGTTTCAGCATCACTGTCAGAGGGAGACCCTGCCAGGAAAATACAGCATCGGCATGACCCAAATACTGTGTTTGCAGTAGTCCGCGAAATCGAATGATTTTTGCTGCAGCGGAGTGTGGGTGTATACATTCTTTACGAGTTCTTAAAAACCACTCAAGTTGACGAAAGTAAGGCTTTAATTGATGAAGTGGGTATGTGCTTTACCTTAGGTGATGTCGGAATTCTTTATATTCTTCCGCTGTAGCGAATGGGAGTTCCATCCGATGTAAATGATAAAAAGTGCTAAAGATCGCCTATTTAGCTGATAACCTTCGCTGTTGGTGCAGATCTTGCTTGAAAAAAAGACCAGGCGTTCTCCAGGAATACCAATTCTAGGGGGATGTAAGGGGATAAAGGGGATAGGTCTGAAGGGATGAGAATTCTTTGGTTTGGGTCCCGACAGCGCAACATTCAAAGTTCCCTGGAAAAAGGAGGACGGAAAATGTGCCTCAGAATCAGGAAGATTTGTGGATTGTCCTTTTTGGTAGCCGCGGCTGTGATCTTAGCGTGGGCAGGGACTGCCGGTGCGGGGCCTGTCTATACCAGCCAGTACCTCGACATGTATTTGAAACAAAATACATTCCCGAGTGGCTTGAATGAACAAAAAGTGTATTTGGATGAGGATACCGCTGCTGTGATCACTGGCCATGTAGGTTCCCAGAATGGAACCCCATTGGTTAAATTTTCTTCAACAAGCGATACATTGGATGCCAAGAATGGGTTTGCGACGATTAAAGCAGTAGATGGCTACCTCAATAACATCACCATTACGGTGCCAGGGTATTATTTTGAAGATCTGATTTTTAGCGTGAATCTTTATCCAAATGCCAACAAAAACCTGGTCGTCACTGCTGTATCATTGCGCGGAACTTATACCAACAGCAGTTGGTTTTTGGGCGACGGAGAGAATGACATACTGGTACTGTCGAAACTCGATAATTTGATGGTGTCCATCACCGTAAACTCAGATTATGGGCTTGAGGCATTCGGTGTTGACTACGGTATTGACCAACTCAAACAAACACAAATCTCCGGCGTATCCCCCGTTCCCGAGCCATGCACCATGTTTTTGCTCGGTTCCGGACTGATCGGCGTCGCAGCGTTCAGGAAGAGGTTTGGCAAGGCCTGATCATTATTCCGCGCTCAAAAACCACCCAAAAAAGGCAGGGCCGGCAACGGCCCTGCCTTTTTTGGGTGCGCCCGGTGCAAGCCCTCTACACGCCCGACAGGGGGAGGTGTTAGCCGAACGGCAAGGGTGTCCCCACCGCGAGGTGGAATCTGAAAGAAGCCGCAGGCGTAGCGCCGGCTTGACGAACAGAAATCGCATATGAAGCGACTATTCCCGGATGCTGGGTTAGCTAATGGAAAAGGAAAGTGAATCCGATTACCACATACTGAAGTGGATGCGGATAAGGCGTGAGCAGAGAGGGAACAGGCGGAAAGGAAAAGTGCTGAGCGCAATAAAGGTGCTCAAATAGAAGCGACCGGAAGGAATATACGAAAAGAGTAACAGGCACCGGGACAAACACGGAATGCCAGAATTGCTGATCTTCTTACGGAATTGCTGATCTTCTTACGGGAAGTGGAGCTGAGGGGAGTCGAACCCCTGACCTCTTGAATGCCATTCAAGCGCTCTCCCAACTGAGCTACAGCCCCTGAGTGGCTGTATGAATACAAAAGATCAGCGGACATGTCAATCCCTTTTTCGAATAAGTCAGATGTAGGAACCCTGCATATGCAAAAAACGGCCGGATTCCGGTGCAGATAAGCCGCCCCCGCCCGGTCTGATCCAATTTCGCTTGACACGTGTCAGCCTCTCTGTTTATAGTTCGCCCGTCATAGCCGGAGTGGTGGAACTGGTAGACGCGCTGGACTCAAAATCCAGTAGGGGCAACCCTGTGAGAGTTCGATTCTCTCCTCCGGCACCAAGGGAAAATCAGAGGGTTAGGCGGGAAAGCCAACCCTCTTTGTTTTTTGTCGGCTGCAGACCCCCGGTCAACGGTCGGCAAGCACGGGATGCACCTGGCATGGTGCAGCCGGAACGGATCTTTTTGTGCATGTCGCAATCCGGTACCATCGCAGGCCGCTTTCGAAGGCTCCTGTCCTCTTTTGCATTCGGGAAAGCAGGTGGCTGAGACCGGAATGACAATGCTCGGGGGGGGGACTCCAGTTGAAGGAACCAACGCAACCCCGGATCCGTCATCGCTCGGGACATCCAGTTCGACTGCGCAATCGCTGCCTGTATTTGCATCATCTTGAGGGCAAGTTTTGAAACGGAACACGGCTGTTTTCTCAAAAGTCTCTTCCATCGGCTGGATGCTCATCAGCGCTTTCTGCTTTGCGGCGATGGGAGCGCTTTCCCATGAGGTTGCCGTCCATACCGACTGGTTGGGAGTGGTATTCGCCAGGGCGTTCACCAGTCTGATCTTTGCTTCCGCCATAGCGGTGATGACATCGAGGCCGTTCATCCTCTTCTCAGCGCCAAAACACCTGTGGATTCGGAGCATCACCGGCACCTGCGCCATGTTCGGGGCCTTTTACGCCTATACGCACCTGCCCATTGCCGAGGCAATCTCCATCGCCAATACCACGCCCATATGGATGGCACTGCTCGTCTCCCTGGTGACCAGGGAGAGCCTCTCCGCCTACGTCTGGACAGGTGTCGCGTGCGGCACCATTGGAGTGGTGCTCGTGCAGCAGCCGCAATTCGAGCAAGCCGGTCTCGCCATTTTTGCGGGACTTGGAGGTGCTCTTTTCAGCGCGATTGCAGTCTACAATCTTCATCTTGTAAAGAAGATTCACCCAACCACGATTGTGGTTCATTTTTCCATGGTTTCCAGCATCGCGTATTTCCTGGCGCTCGTGGTGTCCTCCTTGGCCACGCCCCGGGAAATGGCCTGGACAGGACAGGTCTTGCTTGGAATGCTGGGCGTCGGTATACTGGGTACGGTCGGCCAGCTCGCGATGACTCGAGGCTATATGGCCGGAGACCCCGCCATCAATGCCATCGTCGCCCTGGCTCAGGTGGCCTTCGGGGTTGGTTTCGACATCCTGTTCTGGAACCGTTCCTTTGATCTGATCAGTATCGTCGGTATCGTCCTGATCACTTCCCCGACCGTCTTTTTTGCAGTGGAACAAAGAGTTGCGGGACGCCGGAGGGATATGACGTCGCCGATCAAATGAACGCCTCGGAATTGGTCTTGGCATCGGACTCCGCAGGATGCCCCCGGCGAAAGTATTGAAACGGGGCCGACCGAGAATCAGCCTTTTCGTTCACGGCCGAGCTGCCGAATTCGTTCTGCGACCGTGCCTGTTACGCATCGGGCATGAAGAGCGGGTAGGTTTTCGGGTCAATCGAGTGACGGATTTTTCTGCCTGCCGCTTTCTCGCGTGTGCTAGAATGACCGGAAATTGCCATGGGCTGGACCAAAGGGCTTTGTACCTTCAATAGGCTGCGGGAATTTGGGAAAATAATGAGTCATAATCGTGTTTAGTGATTAACTCGGGAGGAGGGAATGCAGGAGTTTACGAGAAAAGAGTTGGAGGAAATCCTGGGAATCCCGGCCCGGCGCATCCAGTTCTATACCGACGAGGAACTGCTGGTCCCCGAGGTCGACAATCCCAAGGGCCGAGGGACGACCAGAAGGTATTCCAGGTTCAATCTCCTGGAACTGCTGATCGTCCGCGAACTGTCGAACAGCGGCGTACAGTTGGTGAAGCTCAAGGAGATCCTGGGAAAACTGCGCGAGCACGTCAAGGGCGGTTCGAAACTGTGGGACCCGAAAACGGAGAATGTTTCGGGAGGCGGAGGAAAGCTGATCGTTTACAACCCGCAGAGCGAAGGATGCGTGATTGCCGTCGTCTCCGGCGCGTCGCGGCTGATAACGCTGGACATGGCGCGTTACAGGAGTGCACTGGTGGTGGACATCGGGAACCTCATCGCGGGCAGTCCCTACTTCCGATAGATCTTGAACGATGAAAATAGAAGAGTGATTTAACCGGCATGTCGCTGATGAAGCAGCGTAGGCGGAAGCGCGCGGGCGAAGCGCGCGGAATGTTCGCACCCTTGCCCGGCCAACGGGCGGGTAGCCGATGACAGGTCTGAACGGGGAAAATACGTCCTCACCGGGAGCGAAACGCGGCGCCCGTTGTCGAACCGGTAGCGCCGGCCGCCCACGCTGCGAACCCATGCTAGAGTAAACCACGACACAGACGGGGATGCTTACCGCTGCTTCCTTCCGGACCTGACGGGGTTCACAATCGTCTGTTGCGCGGTGTCCAGCCGGGTGCCACAGCAGGAATCGACCGGCGCTGCGGATTCGACAAAGAGAGCCCAATCCTGCCGAATTGATCTGCCATGCAGGGAAACCGCAATGCCACCGCCCGGCAGAGCGGTGGCTTCCTTGAAATTGCCCGCACTATATAACATCAGGCGAACAGAAATGCAATACGCATGGAAAACGCAATCCGGGTTTGCCGCTCTCCGGGAGTGTCATCGCCATCCGGGCATCCCGCCGGTCGCGGATGCCGCCTGGGTCGCTCTGTCCAGGAGGAGGCACCGCCCCGGGGGGACGTCCAATATCTCCCGAAGGCTTCGCATCGCCCCGCCGGAGAGAAGATGCTGAAATCCTCCTATGTAAAGAGGGCGCGCCGGTCCGCGGGACATCAACCCGGCAAGAATTCTTCGGGAGATATGCGCTTCCCGCGCCTCCCAGAGTTCCCTCTTCGCCGGGTCGCAGAATGCAATCCCCGGGAGAGGATCGGATGCCTCCGTGATATTGTGGATGCGGCGCGCCGCCGAATCGTACAGGGCCGCGGCGGAGCGGCGTGGCTGAGACGGCATGGCGAGAAGAGAGGAGAGATTGTGGGAGTCGATCAACTCCCTCCAGTTCACGATCAGGTCCCTGCTGAATTCGGACAGGTCCACCAGGAGGACGCTCACGCCGGATCGCCGGGCGTATCCGGCGCTGACGCGGTATTCGTAAGGGAGGTTGATCTGCCTCCGGATAAGCTGGATTTCGGGGTGCTGCCATGCCCGGTGCAGAGGTATGCCGCACTCCCTTGCCGCGTCCTTGATGCTGCGCTGCATTCTCCGGAGCAGCTTCCGGCGTTGCGACTTCCGGTACCGCAGCGAATAAGGACTCATTTCCAGGAAAATGAGGTCCGGCGGGAAACAGCGCAAAAAAGCGCCCAGGCGCCTTGCGCCGAAGGGATCCATGTGAACGGTGCCGAGCAGGACGAGGCGCGAAAGCGCGCCGCCCGGATCGTATACGCCATTGATGACGGCGCGGTTCATGCGTCGAATTCCCGGTCACCCGCCATTGCCGTTATGGCCTTTTGCCCGTTCGAGCAGCAGGGGGTATAATTGATCGAAGTGCTCGACGTGCAGGTCTGCGCGGAGTTCCGGATTCTTGTAGGCGACGAAAAACACTCCGCTTGCCTCGGCCATTGCCTCGTCCACGGCCGAATCCCCGATGTAGATGACCTCTTCGGCCGGTATCCCGAAGGCTGCCAGGATGCGAAGCATGATCTCTGGATGAGGCTTGGGAAAGGACACATCCGAGGCGGAAACGATGAGGTCGAAATAACTTTCGAGACCGTGATAGACGAGAACATCGCGGGTCGAAACGGTTCGATTTGTGGCCAGCGCGGTTTTGTACGCGGCTTTGGACAGCTTGAGGATTTCCAGCACTCCGGGTTCGCGGCGGAGGTGCGCGTTGAAGTCGCGAAAGTCGATCGTCTGGCTGTACTCCAGCGCGCTTTTCAGGTGAGCACCTTCACCGAGGAGGTACCGGAGCGACTCGCTGACCGGATGCATGTGAATGAACTCGTACTGGTCCGGGCGGACGGGACCGGAACCCACCTGCTCCAGGATGTGCGTGTAAAATTCGACATTGGCGTCTTTCGAATCGAAGATGACGCCGTCGCAGTCAAAGGCGACCAGCCGCAGGGAACGCGGCAGGATGTTGCCCGGAAGTTCGGATCTCGGAATTTGTCTACACATGTCGAAATGTTTCACCTTCTCTAATTGCAAAAATCGCTTGACCTGCCGTCTGGAAGCTTTACATGGTCCTACTTATAGAATAGATTACCGTCTGTCAAGGAGTGTGAATACACGGACCTACTGAGGAAGACGTTATAAACCCGTAAAGGATTTGCAGCTTCGGCGGCAGGTCCTTTATCAACTTGATGGGAACTAGAATGGATCACCAATTTGACTACCTCGTTATCGGAAGTGGAATCGCCGGGCTGAGCTTTGCGCTCAAAGCGGCCCGCACGGGTTCCGTGGCCATCGTGACCAAAAAAGACAAAATCGAATCGAGCACGAACTATGCCCAGGGCGGTATCGCTTCGGTCCTTGCCCCGGATGATTCCTTTCAGCTTCATATCCAGGATACGCTGAATTCGGGTGACGGCCTCTGCCATCCCGATGTGGTCGAACGCGTCGTTCTTTCCGGTCCCGACAGGATCAAGGAACTGATCGAACTGGGAGTGGTCTTCAACACCGGGCGCTCACAGGATGGCAGTCCGGATCTCGGGAGAGAGGGAGGACACAGCCGGAATCGCATCGTTCACGCCCAGGATTTGACCGGACGCGCCGTCGAAAAGGTGCTCATCGCCCAGGCCGAAAGCAATCCGAACATCACGATTTTCGAGAACCACCTGGTCCTCGACCTCATTACCGAGCACCATCAGGTGAAGGCGGGAGTGCTCACGATGAGCCAGCAGGATGTCTGCCGGGGGGCGTATGTCCTGGATTGTGAAAGCCGGGAGGTTCGCACGTTCGTGGCTCATGCCGTGCTGCTCTGCACGGGCGGAGCGGGTAAGGTGTACCTCTACACGAGCAACCCGGACGTCGCCACCGGCGACGGTCTGGCCATCGCCTATCGAGCCGGAGCCCGCCTGGCAAACCTCGAGTTCGTTCAATTCCATCCAACCTGCCTGTACCATCCCACGGCCAAAAACTTCCTCATCTCCGAAGCGGTGAGAGGGGAAGGAGCCCGGTTGATCGACCGGCGCGGGCGGGCGTTCATGGAATTCTACCATCCTCTCAAGGATCTTGCTTTCAGGGACGTGGTGGCGCGGGCCATCGATACCGAAATGAAAAAGACGGGCGATGACTGCGTTTTTCTGGACATCACGCATCGCGATGCCGGTTTCCTGAAAGAAAGATTCCCGAACATCTACGAGAAGTGCCTGACGTTCGGGATCGATATCACGCGCGATCCCATACCCGTCGTACCCGCAGCTCATTACATGTGCGGCGGGATCCTCACGGACAAGTATGGACAGAGCACGATCCAGAACCTGTATGCCATCGGGGAATGCGCCTGCACGGGTCTCCACGGCGCCAACCGCCTGGCGAGCAACTCGCTTCTCGAGGCGATGGTTTACGCGCACGAGGCGTCCATCCACTGCGCGGCGCATCTCGAAGAATGGCGCCGAAGGGATCTGCCGGACATCCCCTGCGAATCGGTTCGGCCGTGCACGAACAGCGATCCGCTGCAGAGCGAAATGATACTCATCGCTCATAACTGGGACATCATGCGGCGGTTGATGTGGAATTACGTCGGAATCGTCAGGACGGACAAGCGACTGGCCCTGGCCCGGACTCATATCGCCCAGATCCGGATGGAAATCAGGGAACACATGCCGAACATTCCTCTTTCCAGCGACCTCATCGAACTGCAGAACCTTGCCCTCGTCGCAGAACTCATCATCAGTTGCGCCATGCAGCGGAAGGAAAGCCGGGGACTGCACTACAACCTGGACCACCTGCAAAAGGACGATGCCCACTGGCTGCGAGATACGATCGTCTACCGGAACCAGTCGGATGAACTCCTGTGCGTGGACAGCAGTTCGATCTGAGAAAATTTCAATGCCTTTCGGAATGTGTTTCAACGGTATCGGCGTCGACGACGGGTGAGCTTGGCGGCGCCTCCAGCATGGGCCGGTGGTTCTGTTCCACACGCATGGTCAGGACCCCGCCCATGAAGCTGATTTCGTAGTTCCGGTCGGAGAGATCCATGTTTCGAAAACTTTCGCGAAACATCCGGAATTTCCGCTTTGCCTTTCGATAGATATATACGCCGCCGCCCACCAGCAGAAGAAAAGCGAAAAGGAACACCCATGTCGGAGTGGCGATCACCGTGCCTGCAACCATGATTACGGCGGCGAGTCCCAGAACGAAAAGGACCTGGCAACCGATGATCAGGTAGAGGTAGTAAATGCCCTGGTTGATCGAGGGTTCCGCAGTCTCCGTCCGCCTTTCCGGTTCGGGCTCCTGAGTCTGCTTCCTGAAAAAACTGCTGAACCACATACGGGTATATCCTTCCTGCGATCGGAATCGCTATGATTTCTGCGTCTCGTCCATGGAGTCGGGAAGAAGCGGGGTTTCGTTCCGGTACAGGAGGAGTTGCTTCTCGACGCGGAATTTTTCGAGGTTCATCTGGTTTTCAAGCATCTGTTTCGACAGCCGGTAGCGGAGATAGATGACCCAGACGATGAGCAGGGCGAGGAAGATGGCCGTGCCGAGGAAGAAGAACTTGTATTCCCGAATGGCTTTCATGGTCATGTCGGCGAAGTCGCCGAGGAAGTTCGGAACCATCCACAGGAGCAGCACGGCGACGACCACCAGCAGGCCGACGTTGAATATGGAAATATGCCGGAATGAGCAGGAAAGGGAGGCGAATCTCCCCTGTTTGGCGTCGCATGCACCGGCCCCCTCCTCCACGGCTTCCTTCTCTTCGCCGTAGAGCAGGCTCAGAAAAGCCCGCACGAGAAAGGCCATGAGGAGCACCAGACCAACCGGAATGCCGACGGCCGACGAAATCCACGCTCTGAACGGAAAGGGCACATTCACTGTCTGCAATTGCACGGTGAAATCGCGGAGAGGACCGTGGTCTTTCTCGAAGACCATCCTTTCGTAGCTGGACAGAGCCGTTCCCTGTGATTCGTAGACCTTGTTGCCGGAATTATCCGTCACGATAACCCGTGATTTGTCCCCCACATTCGCCGCGCAAACGAGAAAGATGACCAGTTCCAGGATGATGAGAACCATGGCGCTGGCCGCCAGGATGTTCTTTTGATGGTGTTTGCCCTCGAACAATTCCAAGAGTCGTAGTTTTTGTGACATAGCTTTCTGTTCGTCTAATTTTCCGGTGCAAATCCCGGCGCACGGACCGAACGGCAGTTCGTTTTCCGGCGCCGCCCTTGGTTAAAGCTAACATCCGGTATGTGCGTAGTCAAACAAAAAGACCGCACATCCCTGTGCCTTCCCCGCCGACGGAAGCCGGCGGAAAACATTGCCTGCCAGACTGTTAATCGACAGAATTCAGGATTTCGTTCAGCGACATCTTAACCCGGACAGAATCCATTTTAAAGTTTGTGCGCCCATATTTCCCGGATGTGCCGAAAACCCGGGAAACCTGCCTCTGAAAGGAGTTCCTGTCCGCGGAGGAGTCGCACGGACGAGGGTGTGAAGAGAGCGCTGGCGCATAGAGAATGCGGTGGTTGAAAAAAACGCCCTGCCGGGCGATTTAAAGCCGGGCAGGGCGGTTTCCTGTAAACTGAGGAGGGATCTGTGTCCCGTTTTCAGCGGGTCGGGTTCAACTGCTTCTCTCTCGGGAAGAGCGGCAGGTAACGGTACGAGAGAGAAATGATCAACGCGCAGTAGGCAAGCAGGGCGATGCAGGGGGCCCACTCGTACATCGTCGGGATGTATACCTCCCAGTGGTCGAACGGCATGACCGGTACCGCGAGGGCTTGGACGGTCATGACGAAGCGGTTGATGGAGACTCCGATGCAGTCGAGGAAGAACGCGCCGAACATCAGAAAATTGCTCTGCCTGAACTTCGGCGTCAGCAGGAGGAACATCGGGAGCACGCCGCAGATCAGGATTTCTGTGACGAGCAGCCAGATCCCGTAGGGCGGACGATAGAAATCGGTGAGCTTCAGGCCGAATTCCGGCGCGAGGCCAAAAGCCCAGTAGAGGGTGTCCGCGATCTTGAAGACCATGTAGATGAGCAGAAGCGTGCCCTCGATCTTGGCAATAAGTTCATAGACGGTCCGGTCCACCAGTTTCTTGTTGGACACCTTTTCCAGCGCGCGGCAGATGAGCGCCGTGAAGGCGGGGCCGGAGGCGATTGCCGAAAGGATGAAGAGGAAGAAGGTCCAGGGCCAGATGAAAAAGCCTGTGCGGTAGGCGAAGGGACGGGCGAAGAGAACGCCTGCGACGCCGCCCAGGGAACCCTGGTGGAAAAAGCTCAGGAAGGTGCCGGTCAGAGCAAAGATCGCCATGATCTCGTGGAGCGAATGGCCGAAGAGGCGGAACTGTTTAATTTCGTTCAGCTTGCGGTTCTCCAGGAGGATCGGCACGTATTCGATGACCAGCACGATGGCGTAGCACGTGATGCAGAAGATAACTTCCGTCAACATCGAATGCACGTTGGCGTGCCAGTAGCCGAACCAACTGCGCAGAGGCTGTCCGAGTTCGAGGAGCAGAACGGCCAGGGCGCCCGTGTAACAGACGAACCCGACGATGACGGCCAGGTTGATGATCTTGTGCAGTTCCTTAAGAGCGGGAAAAAAACGGGACATTCCATAATAAAGGAAGCCGGAGAAGAAGGCTCCCGCGCCGAGTGCGATGATGGCCAAATCCACGGTGATGTATGCGCCGAACCCGAAATAGTCGTTCAGGCCGGTCAAATTCAAGGCCTGCAGCAAGACGGCCGCCCCGGCGTAAACACCCCACCCGATCACGGCGAGGAGAACCAGGAGCCAGAGCGCGAAGACGGGAAGGGGACAGCGCTTCAACCCTTCTGGAATCAATGCCTTATCCATTATCAACCCTCATGTTTGAATTTCGTATGCAGCGATTTGCGCTTCGATCCGAACGAGCATTCCACATCCACACAAACGCACCGACAGCGGTCCGTCAGCCGTTGTCTCCGAGCTTGCGCACCCACTCGTGCCGGCTGAGATAGTAGACCTTAGGCTCCGTGTGCAGCTTGGCAAGCACCCTGAAGGCGCGTGGGTCTTTCGCCAGCTTTGCGACCTCGCTTTCCGGGTCGAGGAGGTTTCCGAATGCCATGGCCTTCGTGGGGCACGCCTCGACACAGGCGGGAGTGTAATTCGCCTTGTTGGGGTCGCTTCCCTCGTGATAGGCCTTTGCACGGGCGTTGAGCATCCGGTGGTTGCAGAAGGTGCACTTTTCCACCACGCCGCGCATGCGGGGGCTCACTTCGGGGTTCAGCATCTTTTCCATGGGCTTCGGCCAGGAAGTGTCCCACCAGTTGAAATCCCGGGCATGATAGGGGCAGGCGACCATGCAGTACCGGCATCCGATGCAGCGGGGGTAGACATGGCTGACGATGCCGGTGTTCTCGTCCCGCGTGGTGGCGTTCACCGGGCAGACGAACGTGCAGGGGGAGTGATGCGGGGCGTCACAGTGCATGCACGGGCGCGGCATGTAGGTGAACTGGTAGTCGGGATACTGCTTGCCGTTTTGCAGTTGGTAAATCTCCATCCAGGTGATCGAACGCATCTTGTTCGTTTCATCCGCGCGAAAGGCTATATTGTTTTCCGCCTGGCAGGCAACGCTGCATGCCATGCAGCCG
>JAJFUA010000064.1 GCA_021372635.1 Desulfobacteraceae bacterium
GCATGAGGAGCCGTCCGAGCAGCGCTTCGTTGCTGGCGACTCTCCCGTATGCCTCTTCCTGGAACAGGCCGCCCGCATAGAACATATGGCCCGCGAAATTGGTGTAGTCGTATTTGATGGACGCGAGGGCCTTGTTCATCGACCACGCATTCAGCCCGAGTTGTGAGTAGAGGATGGAAAGGTCCACGGATTTCACCGCCAGGTCCTGGTCCAGCAGGAAGCGCGACCGGTAGACGGCCCGGTTGTCGTTCAGGTCCATGGCCCTGTTGATGGTTTCTATGGCTTCGGTCGGGCGGTTGAGGTCCCGGAGGATGATGCCCTTGTAGAGCGCGGGTGTGGGGTCTCTCGGATCCAGGCGGGAGGCCATGTCGAGCATGTCCAGGGCCTGGTCGAACCGCTTCAGCTGGTAGAGCATCTTGGCCCAGTAGCTCAGGAAAAGCGACCTCCGGGGTTCCAGCACGATGGCCGCACTGATTTCTTCCAGTGCGGCAGGGACGTTTCCCTGGCGCATGCTCGCCAGGGCGAGTCCGAGGTGGGCCTCGCCGAGTCCCGGGTTCCATTTCACGGCCTCCCGGAAGGCGGCCATGGCTGCGTCAGTCTTTCGGGCGGCAAGGAGCAGGAACCCCCTCAGGCTATGCACGTCCCCGCTGCGCGGCGCCAGGCGCAGGGCCTTCTCCAGGGTGCCTGCGGCCTTTTCCGGGTAGCCCGACCCGAACTGAAGCTTTGCGAGATTGACGAGGGCGACGACGTTCTTCTCATCCAGGGCAAGGCTCTTTTCAACGGCGGCGGTGGCCCCTTTGAGGTCGAAAGTCCCCTGGCAGACGTAGCTTTTCACGATCCATGCGGCGGGAGAGGACGGGTCCTGCCGCACGGCACGGTCGGACTCACGCGCAGCTCCCTCGATGTCACCCCGGGAGAGATCGATCAGGGCGAGCAGGCTCCAGGCCCGGGCGTCGTCCGGATGCTCGTTCACCACCTGCAGGGCCAGTTCCCTGGCTTGCGCCGGTTCCCTGTTCTCGATCCGAAGCAGTATTGCCTGCAGCGTCGAGGGACGGTCGCCGCTCCCGACCGGTACGTCGCGGGGAAGCAGGATATCGGGAATAGTCAGCGTCCACTGCACGGCGTTTTCGGGTTCGATCAGCAGGCTCTTGCGGGGGGGCTCACCCGGTGCGGCGACTACCTCCTCGCGGGCGCCGGCCTCCAGGGACCCCTTGTCGTTGTAAGCGCCGATCCTGCCTTCGAGCACGGTCACGACGGACGTTCCGTCCGGGCGGATGCGGATATTGAGTTCCGTGCCGCGCAGGGCCGCGGTGACCGAGGGGGTTTCGATCTTGATCGACCCGTTTGGATTCTTGTTGCGGAACCACGCCTCTCCCGATTCGACCCGGTACGTGGAGGAGGAGGAAGACGCGGAGGCGGGCAGAATTTCCCTGGACTTGAACCACCCGGCCCTGGCGGTGACTTCCTTCATGACGAACGTGGTGTTCCTGTTGATCTGGACGAGCGTTTCATCTGCCAGGAGTACGGCCGCCCAGCCGTCGGGGCCCGTGAGGAGAGCGTCGCCCGCTTTGAGGAACCTTCCGGCCTCCGCGGATGTCCAGGCGGTATCGGCGGCGCTTTTGACCGCCACTTTGCCCTTCATGTCCACAATGCGCCCGGTGGCCTCCCGTTCCTCGGCGTGGGCCGGTCCCGCCAGGATCGGCCAAGACAAAAAAATGACGCCCAGAAGCACCAGGACAGTCCAATAACGCGGGAAAAAGAAGCGGGTAAGAGTGGTCATGCACGCATCCTTCACTCTCGCCAGGCGCAAGAGCCGTTCAGGTTTACTGCCTTGATTACAGCCGGTCTGAAACCGGTGGGAGAGCGCGCACGGAGCCGTACCGGGCTCCCCTGCCATGGGAGGCGACATATCGTTCTGAAAATGTGGATACAGCCCTCTGCTTAGAGGAAGCCCCCGCGTATGTCAATCATGAATTGATGCAAAGCGGCAAGCTTCTTGCAATAGCCTTCCTTCACCAGGATCAAATCGTATACGACTTGAGTTTTCCTCATGGACAGATTCACCGGACTGCGCTATGAAGCCGCAGGTCCCGGTGTTTTTGGGGTTGCTCTGAAGCAGACGGCGACCCGGCCTCTTCCGACGCCTGTTCCCGGAACGGTGGTGGATACGGGACGCAGCCGGCAGACTCTCTTTCGGCAGTTGCGGGCGCGGTCGTCCGGGATCGGGCGGCGGTCCTGTATCAGCCTGTAAACACAACCGGGAGGACACAATGCGACAGGAGCTTGCAGATCTCCTGATCCGGACGATTACCTTAAGTTGTGGAATCGAGCGGGGAAGGGACTTTTTCAAAGTGGTCCTGCCCGCCATTCAGCATTCCCTCCAGACCGATGAAAGCCGACTCTTTCTCAGGGACCGGAAGAGCAAAGCATGGAAGGAGATTGCCCGTTACCAGGAAGGAGACAGGTTTTCCTCGGGAGTCGCCCTCAGCACCCTGGCCGCCGATGAAGCACAATACACTCCCCTGGCGTTCGATACCCGTGCGGACGACGGGACCGTCAGGCTTTTTCTTCCCCTGGAGCACGAGAAGACCCCGTCCATGCTCATGGTTCTCTCCTGGAAGAAGTCATCCCCTCCCGAATGGCTGAAAGATCCGGAGACGCTGGCTTCTTTCTCGGAAAGCCTGGGCAGCTTCATCGCCTGGAAGTACATGCTGCTCGAAATCGTGCTGTCCAAGAGGAACCTTGAATCCATATTCGACCGCCTGCCCAATGCCGTGGCGGTGATCCGACCCGACTACACTCTCGACAGGATCAACAGGGTCTTCAGCGAACAGTTCGACATCCACTACCATCAGGCCCTCGGACGCAAATGCTACGAGGTCGTGCGCGATGCCATCTCCCCCTGCCCCGAATGCCGCCTGGAAGAAGTCTTTGCGGGAGGAACCGAAGTGCAGGCGGAGATCGCCAACGGTGCGGGCATGAAGGTACGCTTTCTGCCTCTCGGCAGCATCGAGGGAAAGATGAGAGCGATGGAGATCTTTCAGAAGTCCTCGGTCCCCGCCAGGGACTCCGCTCAGGCGAGGACCGCCCCGTTTTTGAAGCTCTACAACCACCTCAGTCAGCCCCTGTCGGTTCTGACGCTGGTTTCGGAAATGCTGATCGCCAGGGGGAGCGCCGATGCCGAGTACCTGGAGATCATTCGCAAAGAGATCGTCCGCGTCGTCCGGATACTGAAGGACGAATGGAAGCTGGCGCAGGACTCCTGCGACCCTCTGCCCGATCCCCTGCCCGGTGCCTTAGGCGATCTATAGTTCTTCGGCCCCACAGGCGGGCCTTCAGGAAGGTTTGGGCAGACCGTTCGGGACCGGCCTTTCGACCTTGTCGCAGAAACGCTCCATGATTTGTTCGCAGTAAAGACACGACGTGCAGTCCTTGGAGCACGTCGACAACTGCTGCAGGAAACCGGGGGGCAGTTTTTCGTTCGAAATGCATTTATGGGCCGCCATCCAGCCCATGGCGTCCAGAAATCCGAACAAATTGCCCGGATACGCCTGGTGAAGGTAGGCGTCGATCGTCCGGGCCAGGAAGGCGCTTCCCAGCGTCCGGCCGCAGATCTTCAGCACGTCCACGTACTCTTCGTACGCTCCGACGTCTTCCGGGCGTATGAACGGCGACTTCAGGACCTGTGACGGGTGCCCGGCGATATACTGCATGCATCCCAGTTCCTGGTTCACTTCGAACGTGTTGACCGCCTTTCCCATGTTGCTCACCGAAATGAGGCAATCATGGCCGGCTTTGAAGGGACACTGAAACAGGCACCCTTCGTTGGCCAGCAGTTCCAGCTTTATCTCCGGGAATTTCTCCCGGCATTTGGCGGAAACTTCCGCGAGGGCTCCCATTCTTCGATTCAGGGAGCGGTCGAGGATGAGCGTGCCGGGCGTTTTGAAATTCGTGCCCCTGATGAAATCCAGAACGGAAAGGATCTTGTCGAACGTATCGAGCATGCAGTTGACGCTTGGGACGGCCTCGACCCGGGAGAGCCTTTCGCCGCCCGCATTGGACAACGCCTGCAGGAAGTAGGCGTCAGCGTAGACGATCCCGTCGAGGAACCCTGCGTCCTGCAAATCTGTCAGAATCTTGACGACCGTTCTCAGGTGGCTTCGGTCGAAGTACTGCCCCGGAGCGTGAATGCGGCTGTTGATGAGCAGGTACTTTTTCGGAACCTCGAGCGCCGCCAGGGCGTCCGTCAGCTTTTTCACCTGGTAGATCTGATACTTGTGGCGCGCGTCGTAGATTAGCTCGGAATAGAGGCTGAAGTAGCAGGAATGAAGAGAACCGGCTCGAGCATTCAGGAATGCGGCAAATTCCCGGTCTGGAATGAAAGGCACGTTGAAGCGCATCGTCACACCTGTCCTGTTCGTCGGAAGATGAACCATGAGCACCAGAGGAAGACTCCGGGCCTTGGTGTATCCATATAGTTTTCGAGATTTTTCCCCGTACACCATACCCTCGATCGGCACGTGACGGCAAGAGATTATTCGTTGTATGCCGGGAAGGGGAGCACTTCCGGTATTTCTTTGACTCACGTCCTCGTTTCATTATATTGCTAGCAAAATATCCGTTGAGAGATGACGCCTCGAAGCGGGAGGAGGCAACCCGCAGGAGACGCAGCGAACGATCCGGTCCGTGGAGAGTACCATGGCGCAACTCGTCAAGATCCAGGTTTCAAGAGGGATTTTCTGGGTGGAGGCCCCGAAGGCGGGCCTTTACATCTTGTGCGGTTGTCCCGCGGACAGCGTGAAGCATCTCATGAAAAGGGGGCTCATCGGCAGCCGGGAGGAGCACGGGATTACCTTTGAGACCGGCCCCAACGCGATTCTCCTTTCGGATGTGCTGATCCAGAACGGCGCCTTTTCAAACATGGCCGAATTTCCCGTGCTCCAGATGCTTTACCGGCAGGGGATGCTCTTGCCCGACCATCCCAACAACACCGGCCAGAAGCCGCTGCTCATCGGTTCCAAGAGCCAGGTCCGGTCACAGATGCAGTATATCTACCGTGGCAACTACGGGCTCACCTCCGAGGAGGAACTCCTGGCCTCGGGCGTCTCGCCCGAATTGGCGCACGACATCATGCGCATGAAACTCCGGTTTGCCTTTGGAAAGATCCGGGACAGCGAAGAACTTCTCGACGCTCTCGTCGTCGGGAACGATCCCGTGGAAATACGAAACGGCGTCTATATCCGCCGCCTGGGCCTGAACGTGTTCGAGTTCCGGTACGGGGCACACACGGTTTCCGTGGACCTGAGCCTGCCGCCGTCGACGGTCTATGAATCCCCGTACACGCTCGGGTACCACCAGTTCCGCAAGGAGTATTTCGGGGTGATCCACTCCGGCGACGGCGACGGCTGGGACGCGAAACGGCCCACCATGTCCAGCGTCCTGACCTTTCAGGGCAAGATCTATCTCATCGACGCAGGTCCGAATATCCTGCACAGCCTGAAAGCGCTCGGAATCGGCGGAAACGAAATCGAGGGGATCTTCCACACCCACGCCCACGACGACCACTTCAGTGGTCTCCCGACCCTGATGCGGTCCGATCACCGGATACGGTATTTCTCCACCCCCATGGTCCGGTCTTCCGTCGCGAAGAAACTGTCGGCGCTCATGAACCGGGACGAGGAGTATTTTTCCCGCTACTTCGAGGTCCACGACCTGGAGTTGGACGCCTGGAACGACATCGGTGGGCTGGAGGTGAAGCCCATGCTTTCGCCGCACCCCGTGGAAACCAATATCCTCCTCTTCCGGGCCATGTCCCGGGAGGGGTACAAGACCTACGCGCACTTTTCCGACATCGTCGGCCTGGACATCCTCAGGGGCATGATCGCCGACGACGATTCCCGGTCCGGTGTCTCCAGGGCTTTCTACGATTCGATTGCCCGCACGTACCTGGAAAAAACCGATCTCAAGAAGGTCGACGCCGGCGGAGGGATGATCCACGGCAACAGCGAGGACTTCAAGGATGACGCTTCCGGCAAGATCGTCCTTTCGCACACTTCCAGGGAACTTACCCCGAGGCAGAAGGAAATCGGCTCGGGAGCCCCGTTCGGAATGGCCGATGCGATCATTTCCGCTTACCGGGATTATCGCATGGATCACGTCGCCTGGCTGCTCGAGGCCTATTTCCCCACCGTGCCGCGCCATCAGCGCGGACTTCTGGCCAACAATCCCATCGTGACGTTCAATCCCGAGACCATCCTCCTGAAGGCGGGGGTTCCCAACCGTTCCGTATACCTCATCCTTTCCGGAGAGGTGGAAATGATCCATTCGGAATCGGGCACCTGCAACTATCTTTCCTCCGGTGCGCTCGTCGGGGAAATGGCCGCCTTCTCCGGTGCCCCCGCCAGGGAAACCTGCCTGGCGGCGAGCTTCGTCCAGGCACTGGAGGTGCCGACCGAACTCTGCCTCGATTTCGTCAAGAAAAACGGGCTGCACGACCGGATCGTGCTCCTCCAGGAAAAAAGAAAGTTCCTGCAAAGCACCTGGCTCTTCGGGGAATCCACCTCCTACCCCGTGCAGACCGGGATCGTCCAGGCCATGGAGCCTGCCGTCTTTCAGCCGGGAGAAACGATCGATCCCGGAGACGAGCGGGAACTGTTCCTGATCAGGAGCGGCAAACTGCGTCTCACCATCGGCGACGACACCATGGAGACGCTCCGGGCCGGGGACTTCTTCGGAGAAGTGGGCGTGCTTTTCGGGACCACCTGCCTGTTTGGCATCCGGGTTGTGGAGCGGACGGAAGCGTTCCGGATAGCCGCGCAAACCCTGCTGGGCGTCCCGATCGTCTGCTGGAAGCTCCTGGAAGTGTACCAGAGGCGTATGGAACTGCTGTTCAACCCGAGCCTCGTCACGTCCTCGATTTTCGAGTGGCGGGAGGAATACGGGACCGCCGTTCTGGACATGGACCGGGATCACCGGGAGCTTTTCAAAACGACCGACACCCTTTACAAGGCCATTGCCATCGGCGAGGACGCCTCGGTGCTCCACGAAGCCCTCGATTTTCTCATTCGCTATGCGGAACGTCATTTCAGGACGGAAGAAAACCTCATGGGCGAATACGGCTACCCGGAGCGGGAACGTCACAGGAAACACCACGAGAAATTTCTCGAAGACGTTCTGGACATGCGGCGCAGGGCGCGGCTGGGAGAGGTGGATGTGAACATGGACTTTGTGAATTTCATCAAGGACTGGATCATCAACCACATCCTGACGGAAGACAGGAAGTACGGCCGCCATTTCAGCAAGCCGTGACGGCATGGCGCGGGGGAGGCATTGAAGTCCTCCGTCGCAATCTGGATCGAACCCGGCCGGGGAGCCGGGGGGAAGCGAGGGGGGTATCTCGAATGGCAGTTGAAGAAAATTCCGACAGATCGTACGAACTCTTCAAGCGGCAGAGGGACTCTTTCCTATCCGAACTGCTCCGTGCGGAACCGGATATCGCCGTCTTTCCGGACCAGGATGACGCCCGCGCGCCGGGCGACTGGGCCGTTCTGTTCGCCCCGAAGTCCTGGGGGAGTTTCGAAGGCGGGCATCCCGGGGTCCGCTTTGCCTTCTCCCGGTTTCTCGATCCGAACACCTTGAATGATTATGCGAGGCTCTCCGTGGACGTGGAGGCCCCCCTCGCGGAGTCGTCCCGGGAGCCCTTCAAAGTCGATCTCCTGGCCAAGCTGCGGTCGAGAGGCATCCAACTCCGCGGATTCACCCTGTGGCCACACGCCGGTGTCGGCGTGGCCCGGGAAGTCATCGAAACCCGCATCCTGTTGGATTCCAACGCCGCAAGGGAAGCCCTGAGACGGTACCGCCAACTGGCCGGTTTCATCGCGGCCGCCACAGACGTCATCCGGCGCTACGACGAAAGAGGCTGCTTTACCGGCCGGCTGCAGTTCGACGAAAGTTAGCGAAGCGGGCGGACGGACGCAAACGGACCGCAATGGGTGAGACCGTCGGGGGCACCCGCCGCCCCGTGTGTCAACGCTCCACGATGGCGGCTATGCCGTGTCCGCCCCCCCCGCAGATGGTTTCCAGCCCGAACCGGGCATTTCGCCGATTCATTTCGTGGAGCAGGGTCACCATGCGCATGGTGCCGGTGGCGGCGATGGGATGGCCCAGGGAGATTCCGGAGCCGTTCACGTTCACCTTCTTCTCCAGGTCTTCCTCTGTTATCTTCATCATCCGGGCATCCGCCAGCAGTTGGGCTGCGAAGGCTTCCTGGATTTCGATGAGGTCCATGTCCCCGATGGTGAGGCCGGCCAGGGCAAGGGCCTTGTCCACCGATTTCGGCACGGCCGGGTAGGTGAGGGTCGGGTCGGAAGCGGCCACGGCGAAGGATTTCAGCCGGGCAAGCGGCTTCAGGCCCATTTCCCGCGCGTGCGATTCTGTCATGAGCACCACTGCGGCGGCGCCGTCGTTTTCGCTCGAGGAGTTGCCCGCCGTGCAGATCCCGTCCGGGTATACGATGGGGAGCCGGGACAGCTTTTCCATCGTCGTGTCCCTGCGGGGCGGCTCATCGGTGTCGATGACCAGCGGTTCTCCCTTTCTGCCGGGCAGCACGACGGGGACGATCTCTTCGCGGAACCTGCCGGAATCGATGGCCGCGCAGGCTTTTTCATGGCTTCGGAGCGCCCATCGGTCCGCTTCCTCGCGCAGGACGTTTTCATCCCGTGCCGCGGCCTCGGCCCAGGTCATCATGGAATTCAACTCCCCGAACCGCTCGATGGGCTGGGACATCACCCGGGCCCGCTGGATGCGGTCGAAGATCGGTATGCCCCACATGGAAAGAGACCCGTGGCCGCGGGGCATGAATCCCCATCTGGCGTCCCGCCTGCCTCCCACGCCCGACTTGAAGCATTCGCCGGGAATGTAGAATTCCGCCGTGCTCATGCTTTCCACACCGCCCGCGACGATGATGTCCGCCAGGCCGCACTGGATCTTCATCGCCCCGAAGCAGATGGAGTCCAGCCCCGAGCAGCAGCGCCGGTCCAGGGTGATGCCCGGGATCTCCACGGGCCATCCCGCCGTCAGGAGAGCCATGCGAGCGATGTTCACGTACTCGCCGCTCTGGTACGACTGTCCCAGGATCACGTCGTCGACCCGGGACGGATCGACGACGGCCCTCCGCACCGCCTCGTCGAGCACGAGGGCGCCGAGTCTGTACGCCGGTACATCCCGCATGGATCCGAGGTATCCCCCGATGGGGGTCCTCACTGCCGCTACGATGGCAACCCGTTCCATTTCCATTCCTTCTCCTCGGAGTTTGCCGGCGAGGCCCGGAGACCGCTACAAGCCGAGGTACGCCCGCCGGATGTCGCTGTCCTCCATGAGGTCGGCGGAGAGGCCGCTGCGGGTCATTCGTCCGCTTTCCAGCACATAGGCCCTCTGGGAATGCCTGAGAGCCTGCTCCACGTTCTGTTCCACCAGGAGAATCGTGGTCT
>JAJFUA010000078.1 GCA_021372635.1 Desulfobacteraceae bacterium
CGTCAGACCGCCGCCCGAGCGCGCGTAAAAAATGCCGTCGGTCTCAACGACCTCGAGCACTTCGTCCACGCTCATCAGTTTGCCGAAAAGCGTCAGCGCCTTCGACGGGCAGGCATCGACACACTGGAAACACCTCGTACACTTTTCCCTGTCAATGTGCACCAGCCCGTTGTCCGCCTCCCGAATGGCCCCTTCCGGACACGCCTTCACGCAGTAGCCGCATTCCCCCGCGCCAATACACTTGCGGGCGTTGAATGCCAGCTCCTGTGCACGATCCTGGGACTCAGGATTGCTGCACCACTTGCATCGCAGGGGACAGCCCTTCAAAAATACAAGCGTCCGGATACCCGGACCGTCGTGCAGAGAGTAGCGTTGTATGTTGAAAACGTAGCCGTGCCGGCTGTCTGGCTGCTTCTCTTGCGTCACTGTGAACACTCCTTCACCGTACCGTGCGGCCCCCCTCTTTCGAGGAGGTCCGCACGGTCACCGGTCATTGTGCAAACACCTCTCGCACTTCGAACATCCTAGATGTAGGCGTGTTCCGTCCGCGCGATGATGTCGTTCTGCAGGTCGGGGGAAAGGTCTACGAAGTACGCGCTATATCCTGCAACCCGCACGAGAAGGCTCTTGTACTTGTCCGGTTCCCTCTGAGCCGCCAGCAGGGTTTCCTTGTTGATGATGTTGAACTGTATGTGCCACAGCTTCAGATCGCAAGCCGTGCGGATGAACGAAACCAGCTTCTTCGTCCCTTCCTCGCCGGCAACGCATTTCGGCGAGAGTTTGATGTTGAGCAGCCGGGAAGCACGCTCCCGATAGTCGTAGTTCTTGGAAGCGTAGTTGGAAAGCAGAATGGCCGTGGGACCATTGACGTCCGCGCCGTGCGAAGCCGAGGAACCGTCTGCGAGCGGAGTCCACTGCTTGCGACCGTTCGGCGTGGCGCTCACCACCTTGCCGAAAGGTACGTGGGAGGTGAAAGGCACGTAGCGCAGGTCGAGGTGCACGCCGAGTTCCTGCGAGTACGTCTTGGTGAACTCCAGGGCGGCCCTATCGATCGCCTTGGCGATGGTATCCGCGTAAGGATCGCTGTTGCCGTAGCAGGGCGAATTCACCAGCAACTGGCGGACGGCTTCGCAACCTTCGAAGTTGCTCTCAAGGGCCTTCAGGACTTCGTCCATGGTCAGCCTCTTTTCCTCGAAAACGCGCTTCTTGATCGCGGCGAGGGAGTCGATGACCGTGCCGTAGCCGATGAACTCGAAGTAGCCCAGGTTGATCCCGCCTTCGATGTACGGCTGATGCAGATCCACCATGTTCTTCATGCACAGGTCATGCAGGGCGGAACCGAGAGGAGCCGCAAAATGCTTGGCCCTGACATCGATGATGATCGCCTGCTGAATGAACGCGTGCTTGATGAAGTTCGTCTGGTGCGTCAGGTAGGCGTTCCAGAACTCTTCCCAAGTCTTGAAATTCCGGGGATCGCCGGTGTTGTCGCCGATCTGCTCGTCCCCGTACATCCGCATACGACCGTTGTAGAGGGTCATTTCCAGGGCGGCTGCAAAGTTGATGTATGCACAGCCGCTCGTGTACGTGTCACGGTTGGGCATTCTCGCCTCGGAGCAACCGGATACCGCGTAGTCGTAAATCTCCTCGAACGTGGCTCCCTTGGTAAGATGGAGCGGAATGACTTCTTCGTCGTTGATGAGCTTGGGGAAGCCCGAACCTTCCTTGATGGTTTCCGCAACTTCGCAGAGATACCTTTCGGGCGACCTGGCGTGGATGCGCGCGGCAAGGTCGGGGTAGTTCAGGGGGAATTCACGTTTGGAGCGCAGGAAGATATAGGTCAGTTCGTTCGTGGCGTCACGCCCGTCCTTCGTCTGACCTCCCACGGTCACCGCTTCCCAGTGCGCATAGCCCTCGTTGAAGGCGCCGCCGGTCGGGGAAATGTAAAGGTCAATGAACTGAGCCATACCGACCCACATGCATTCGATCAGTTCGGTAGTCTGCTCGTCGGTAAGCTTGCCTTCGTTTTTGTCCTTGAGGTAGTAGGGATAGAGATACTGGTCCATACGGCCGTTGGAGACGACGGTCCCGGTCTTCTGTTCGATGCGCGAGAACATCTGGGTAAACCACTGGGACTGGACAGCCTCATGGAACGTACGGGCAGGATTCTCAGGCACCCAGGCACAGATCTCGGCGATCTTTTCCAGTTCCTTCTTGCGTGCGGGGTTCGTCTCGGCCTTGGCCATTTCGGCTGCCGCCACGGAGTGGCGTTTCGCCCAGAGAATGATCGCGTCGCACAGAATGATGATGGCCTCGAGGAACGGACGCTGCTTCACGTTTGCCATCGGGCTCAGCGGATCCAGAGCGTTCAGTTTTTCCACCGCTTCTTCGCGAATGCCCTTGAAGCCTCTCTTCAGAACCTTCTCAAAATCATGCACCCACTGAATGGAGGAACGGAATGAAGCCGTTTCGTTGACGATGAAGCGAGACTTCAGCGGATCCTTCGGATCGTAGGTATACCGCAGGGTTTCTTCCGGAAGAGAGATGGCCAACTCCTCATGGAAAGTCTTTCCCTTCCAGTAGGGGGCGATTTCGTCGACCACGACCTGCGCGTCTTTCGGGTCAACGTTGAACGGAGATTCCACGCGCTTGGAGATGTCTTTGAGCGCCAGGTCCAGGAAGTCTCCATCCAGTTCCGGATACAGGATGCCGTAGCGGCCCTTGCATCCCGTGCGGCCCACGATCAGCTGGTCCTCGTCGATATAGATGGTGATTTTCTCGGCGATGTGCTTCAAGGCCTTGGCCCAGCGCAGGATGAGCGGCTGTCCTTCGGTTTTCTTGAAGGATTCGGTGAAATACTTGGCCCGCTCGATATCGATCACGGGACGTTCCATCTTGTAGGAATTCAGAATCCTATAGATCCGCTCCCGACCCGTATAGTCGAAAATTCCCTTGATTTCTTCCTGGATTCTTTGTTCCTGAGGAGACAAGGTTTCACAGCAGGTGTTCATAAACGCTCTCCTTGCATTTTGGTGGTCGTTTTCGGCGGTCCGCCCGTCCGGCCCCGCCATTGGTATTTCATTTTATGATCAGTTGAAAATCCACATGCCGCCGTTCATCTGAAAATCTTTTGCGTCGCTTTCCCCATCCCGTGCATTCCCGGGGACCGCAATCGCTTTCGGTCTTAGGTTAAGAGCAATCCTGATGCCAAGCAGACAAAGAAGGAGAAAAATTTCTCAGATTCCACGAACGCAGCCTTCCGGGCCGACGTCCGCATATCATTTGGAAGCCCTCTGGAGACAAAAAGTTATACATTTTTATATTTGGCAGACAACAAAGGACAATTCCCCGTGTACCATCAGTCACTTCCCCCCACGAAAGGCCCTCGGCTTCGCCGCCTTCCACTCTGCACTGTCCGGAAACTCCCGTAGACAAGGTCCTTCCGTTGCAACTTTGCAACAGCCGCATTCCCCTGCCCGGGCAGACACGTCGTGACTTCCTGTTCGTGCAAATCCGCACGCAGAGCGCTTCCGGATGCAATCAAACCGGGCCCGCCGCCGCCTGACCGGCCTGAAAAACGCTCCTGCATGCGGCGTCGGAGGTCTGTTGCACTTCCGCACCGGCAGTTGCAGAGTTGCAACATCTTCTTCTTTTTTTTCGAAATCCTTGGGAAAACAGCTTATGCAGCGACCCGGCAAGACTTTACCGTGCCCTAGCGAAGGGAATACTTCTTGAGCTTTCTGAAAATCGTTGTGCGATCCACGTTGAAATGCCGGGCAACTTCGGAGGGGGAACCATAGGTGTCGAGCGCTTTTCGCAGCAGTTCCTTTTCCATGTCGCAAAGTATATCCGGAAGAGACCGACGCATCGACTCACTCGACGCCGGATGCATGGAAGGCGGCAGGTCGGCGGTTTCGATCCACTTCTTTTGCAGGACGATCACCATGCCGTGGATGAAGTTCTCCAGTTCACGCACGTTTCCGGGCCAGGAATATGCCTGGAGGATCGCCTCGGCCTCCGGGGTCGCCACAACGCTCTTTCGATATTTCGCATTGAAGATGTTGAGGAAATAGGAAACCAGCGGAAGGATGTCCTCCTGCCTTTCCCGCAGCGGAGGAATCTGAGCCACGGCCACTTGGAGTCGGTAGTAAAGATCCCTCCGAAACATCCCTTCTCTTACGGCGGCTTCCAGGTTCCTGTTGGTTGCAGCGATGAAGCGGACATCCACTTTCTTGACCTTGGAAGATCCGATGCGGATGATTTCCTGGTCCTGCAGGAGCCTGAGGAGTTTCGCCTGCATGGTCAGTGGCAGTTCGCCGATTTCGTCGAGAAACAGCGTCCCCTTGTGGGCCATCTCGACATACCCTGGCTTCCCCTTGGCGCTCGCTCCCGAAAAAGCGCCCGGATCGTATCCGAACAGCTCGGATTCCATGAGTTCCCCCGGGATAGCCGTACAATCCACTTTGAAGAAGGCCTGCTCGGTTCGGGGACTCTTTTCGTGGATATACTTCGCCAGGACGTCCTTCCCCACGCCGGTCTCCCCCAGCAGAAGCACCGTCGCGTCGGTGTTCGCCATGGAATCGATGAGCCGGAGAAGATTCTGCATCTGGCGGCTTTCGAAAACGAACCGGCTTTGAATGCTCTCGCGCCTCGAATAATATTGTACTTCGCTGATTCTTTCCAGCAACTCCTGCTGATAGGCGAGCTGTTCCTTGACCCTGGAAAGCGACGTGATATCCCTTACGAACGTGACCACAAGGGCAACTTTCCCCTCCGGATCGAAGACGGGGAATCCGTGCAGTAGAACCGTTTTCCCCACTTTGGTCCGCTGTACGATCGTTTTCGGACGTCCGGAAGTAACGATCGCCGGGTTCAAAACGACATCGAACTTCCCCTCGTCCACCAGGTCGGTCACCAGTTTGTCTTGCAGATCCGCCCGGCTCAATCCGGTCAACTGCTCGTACATCCTGTTGACCATAATGGTCTTGCCTTCATGGTCGGTAATATAGACGCCGTCGTTAAGGACGTCCATGATGCTTTCCCAGTAATCAGCCAGATCTCCCATTTCACAATCTTCCCGGCAAGTTCCCGTGGCAGGATTTCGCCATGGCGGTGGCGGCTTCTCGCAGAATCCACAGGCATCCGTCAGGATCGGGCCGCGAGACTACGCCGTCCCGGTGCCTCTCACCCGGCCCCTAGGACTCGTCACAAAAATAAAACTGTCTGATATAGCTCTCGTAAACATTGAAAGACCAGTGTACGTTCTGCCAGACGTCGATGGCGGCCCCAAGGTCCCGCTTTTCGACCGCTTCGATGAACACTTGGTGGTCTTCGCAGTTGCTGAGTTCCCAGCCCTTAAGATAACCCCTTCGGGGAAAATCATAAAGCCGCTGCTGGATGGGAGTGATGATTCGCTGGAGCATCACGTTGTCGGAGAGATCATGGAAGACTCTATGGAAGGCGATATTTAACTGGTAATAATTCTCAAAATCTTCCCTTTCCAGGGCAGCCCTCAAGTTGGAATTTACCCATCTCATTTTTTCCAGGTGGGATTGCTTGAAGGAATCGAATACGGAAGTGATCACGGCGGCTTCCAATGCGCCAACGATCTCGTAGCTGTGCCGGATATCCTCCAGCGTCAGCTTGTTCACGAAAACGCCGCGCCTGGGCGAAATGGTGACGAACCCTTCCGTGTCCAATTGCAGCAGCGCGTCGCGCAAAGGAGTTTTGCTGATGCCCAGCCTGCTGCAGATCACGCTGAGATTGATCGCAGAACCGGGCAACAGCCTTCCGCTATGCAACTCCGCCCTGAGGAACTCATAAACCTGTTCCCTGAGTGATTTATAATTCAGAGCGGAGGCTGGTTCTTCGACAGGAGGTACAACATCCGAGGGCATCTGGGATAGAGATTCTTCCAATTCGATCCAGGACATCCATCTACTCCCCTCTCCCCGAATGACTCGGGTTAAAAACCGTCAAAGCGCGCTGCCCCTCTTTCGGCACCCGTCGCAAAGATTCCCGTCTTTACGCTGCTCAACAGACCGGACATTCCGATCGCTGCGCCCGAGACATTACGAGTGACCGCGGTTTCCTTTCGATCATCGCGCAGACCGGTGCGTTCCGATCCGTCGAACTTCCAGCGCGAGGCGGGCAATCCTTTTATTGCTGCTGATCCCGGAATGTCTCGAATTTGAAAGAAGCGCGGGCCCGGCCAGCCTTTCCGAACCGGTCCTTCACCGCCCTGAGAGCCCCTGTTCAAGGCTCGCAGGGCGGTGAAAATGCCTCTTTGATATTTCAGAAGCGCTACAACGTCAACTCGGAGGCGTCGGTGATCTTCTGCCTGAGTTCGAGGAACTTCATTTCCGTATGCTCGCGGGGCCTCGGAAGGTTCACTTCATAGGTTTCGTGCATGCATCCGGGCAGCTTCCCCTTCAGAGAAATGATCCGGTCTCCCAGGTAGATCGCCTCTTCGATGTTGTTGGTGACGAAGATGACCGTTCTCTTCTCCGTCTCCCAGATCCTTGCGGTTTCCTTTTCCATGAAGTAGCGGGTTTGGGCGTCGAGCTGGCCGAAGGGTTCGTCGAGGAGCATGACCTCGGGGCTGTTCGAATACGCCCGGGCGATTCCCACCCGCTGCTTCATCCCGCCGCTCAGCTGGTGCGGGTACTTGTTCTCGAATCCCTGGAGACCCACCAGGTTGATGTAGTGCTGGGCGATCTCCCGTCTCTCGTTTTTCGGAATCCCGCGGAGCTGCGGACCCAGCTCCACGTTGGCCATGACCGTCTTCCAGGGAAAGAGCATGTAGCTCTGGAAGACCAGACCGCGGTCCGGTCCCGGCCCTTCCACTTCCTTGCCGTCCAGGTAGACGTGGCCGGTCGTGGGCGT
>JAJFUA010000094.1 GCA_021372635.1 Desulfobacteraceae bacterium
CCCCGGGAAAGCGCATCGACCACGATTTCAGGGTGCACCATGCCGGAACACATGACCCGAACGGGCCGGATGCCGGGCGGATACTGAAGGCGCGAGACTCCTGCCAGATCCGCACCCGCATAGGCGCACCAGTTACAGAGAAATCCTATGATAACCGGTTCGTAGCTTTCAGACATCTCTTATCTCCTCAATTTGTACACCGCCCCTCGATCTTTATCTACTGGAGCGATTCGACAATGGCGTTCACCTGTGCCCGTATCTGGTCGACCGTAAAGGAATGGACGAGCACCCCCTGTTTCGGGCAGGTCGCTTCGCAGATGCCGCACCCCTTGCAGACGGCCGTATCCGTCTTGATCCTCCGCCGTCTGCGGCCATCCTCCACGTATTCCTCCAACGAGATGGCCGAATACGGGCACACATCCAGGCACAGGGCGCAGCCGTCGCACCTCGGGGTGACGTAGGATTTTACAGCGTCCAGTTCCAGCCGGCTCTTCGAGAGAACGACCCCGGCCCGGGAGGCGGCGGCCTTTCCCTGCGAAACCGCCTCATCGATCGGTTTCGGATAATTGCACATCCCGGCGACGAAGAGGCCGTCCGTGGCCATGTCGACCGGCCTGAGCTTCGGATGGGCCTCGTTGAGAAAACCGTCTTCGTTCTGCCCGCAGCGGAACAGTTCGATCAGCTCACGGTTCTCGTGAGGTTCGATGGCGGCCGCGAGCACCAGGAAATCCGCAGGGATCTTCAGCGGGCGCCGCAAGACGGGGTCGAGGGCCTCCACAAAGAGGCCGCCGTTGTCCCGGTAGACATCGGGTTTGGCCTGCACGTCGTAGCGTATGAACACGACGCCCAGTTCCCGGGCCTTGCGGTAGAGTTCCTCGCGCATCCCGTACGTGCGCATGTCGCGGTAGAGCACGTATACGTCCAGGTCGGGGTTGAGCCCTTTCAGCTTCGCGGCGGCCTGGACGGTGTGCGTACAGCACACGCGGCTGCAATACATGCGGCCGTTTTCCCTCGATCCCACGCACTGGATGAACACGACGCTCCGGGCCCGCCGGACGGCTTCCACATCCCCGCCGAGCACGGCTTCGAATTCCATGTGGGTCATCACACGGCCGTCCTGGCCGTAGAGATATTCCCGGGGCACACGCTCGCGGGCTCCGATGGCGATCACCGCGGCCCCGTAGCGTATCGTCCGGGTGTTCCCGTCCATGGAGACCTCGCTCTGGAAATTGCCCACGGTCCCCGAACAGGTTTTCACCTGCGCGTTCAACAGGAGATCGATCCGTTCGTGCCGTTCCACTTTTTCGATCAGATCCTCCAGTTGCGGCCGGACTTTGCGGCCCTTCCAGGTTTCCTCCAGCTTCCAGGCATTGCCGCCGAGCCTTGCGCCGCTTTCGACCAAAGTGGTCGGATAACCCTGATCGGCCAGGGCAAGTGCGGCGTTCATGCCCGCAATGCCTCCCCCGACGACCATCGCGCGCTGGACCACCCGGACACCGGGGCGCTGGACGGGAACGTTCAGGGCCGCCTTCGCCACCGCCATGCGGACCTGGTCCATGGCCTTGCGCGTGGCGGCTTCCGGATCGTTCTGATGCACCCAGGAGTTCTGGTTCCGTATGTTGGCCATTTCCAGGAGGTACGCGTTCATCCCCGCCTCTCTCAGGGTATCCTGAAAGAGAGGTTCGTGAGTTCTTGGGGTGCAGGCGGCCACGACGATGCGGTTCAGACCGTGTTCCCTGATCTTTTCCGCAAGAATCCGTTGCGTGTCCGTCGAACACGTGAAGAGATTGTTTTCCACGAAGATGACGTGAGGAAGCATCCGCGCGTATGCGGCAACCTTCTCCACGTTCACCACGCCGGCGATGTTGATACCGCAGGAGCAGACGAAGACGCCTATCCTGGGGTCCTGCCCGGAGACGTCCGTCTCCGCCGGGTAGGTCTTCTCCCTGGTCAGCGTGCCCCGCGCCGCGGCCAGCGCCCTGGAGGCCTCGGCCGCCGCCGCGGAGGCTTCGGTAACCGCCCGGGGTATCGCCTTGGGAGACTGAAAACCACCCGCGACGTAGATCCCTTCCCTGCTGCTCGAAACGGGCTTGAAGGCGATGGTTTTGGCAAATCCGTACGCGTCCAGTTCGAAGCCGAGCTTTTCCGAAAGCTTCACCGCGTCCGCGGACGGCCCCATGCCGATGGAGAGGACCGCCATGTCGAAAGGTTCGCGGTGCTGCACGCCGGCTTCGTCGGAGTAGACCATAAAGACGCCGCAGCCGCCCTCCCCCGCCTCGATGGTATGGACGCGGGACCGGATGAACCGCACCCCCTTGTCCTTCGCCCCTTCGTAGAACCTCTCGAATTCCTTGTTGGGGCTCCGGATGTCCATGTAGAAAATTGTCTGCTCCGCTCCCGCTTCCTTCACATGCTCGGCGGTCACCAGCGCCTGCTTGATGGCGTACATGCAGCAGATGCTCGAACAGTATCCGTTTTTCATGTGGTTCACTTCGCGTGAACCGACGCACTGGAGCCACGCGACTTTCCGCGGTTCGCGGTTGTCGGACGGCCTGACCAAGTGCCCCATGTGAGGGCCGCCCGCGGAGAGGAGCCGTTCGTATTCGAGGCTCGTCACGACGTCGGGAATCTTCCCGTAGCCGTAGAATTCGTAGCGGGAGGGGTCGAAGGGCTTGTAGCCCGGGGCGAGAATCAGGGAACCGACGTTGAGCGTGAGGACCTTCTCCTCGTCGTTAAAATTGATCGCGCCCGTGGGACAGAATTTTTCGCAGGCGCGGCATTTTCCCTTGGCAAGATAAAGGCAGGACGACTCATCGACGGCATATTTCAAGGGAACGGTCTGCCCGTACTTGATGTAGATCGCCTTTCGTTTGCCAAGGCCCGCGTTGTATTCGTCGTCGACTTTTTTGGGGCACTTCTGTGCGCACAGGCCGCAGCCGATGCACTTGTCCAGGTCCACATAGCGGGGTTTCTGTCTTGCCGTCACGGTGAGATTGCCTTCCTCTCCCGTAACGTTCTCCACTTCGCACAGCGTCAACAACTCAATGTTCAAGTGCCGACCGCACTCGACCAGTTTCGGCGAGATGATTCACATCGCACAGTCGTTGGTCGGGTAGGTCTTGTCCAATTGGGCCATCACGCCGCCGATCCCGGAACTCTTTTCCAGGAGGTACACGTAGAATCCCGAATCGGCCAGGTCCAGGGCGGCCTGAATGCCGGCGATGCCTCCACCGACGATCGCGACCGATCCAACAGGTTTTGCCGTCATACGCGTCCTTTCCTTTGCTTGCCGTATAAACCCGGCTGCCATTGTACGTGAGTGCAGATCATTCTTTCGACCGGCAGCCGCCCGGCGCTTCTCCGATTTGGCGAAACAACCAGGCACACGCACGATCGACCGCAGCCCGAACTTCCGGCGAAAGACCCGGCTGGACGAATTCAGGGACAATCACAGCCCGAACGGCCAGGATACGCACATCCACTCCGGCGGAAAACTTCAGCTCCCGCAGCAGGCTCATGGACGGGACCTGGTGCGGGGTGAAACCTCCAGTCCCGCCTTCCGGCACCCTTTCGACGGGGATTTCGAAGATTTCGCCGGGCTCTACCCCTCCGGAAGCAACCGCATCCACGATGAACAGGCGGCGGGGCCTGACGGGCGAGAGCACGAAATCGAAGAGAATGTCACCGGCGCTGGTGCCGGCATCCATGGCCAGGACGTTTTCAGGAATTTTGTAGTGCTTGTGCAGGTGTTCGATCACTTCGGGGCCGAAACCGTCGTCGCCCAGGAGCGTATTGCCGCAGCCCAGAATGACGACAGGTTTAGTGAACAGTTCTCCAATCACGGCCATCCTCACTTTCATGGGGAAAGTTCGCGCCAGAACGACAGCACGCTGTCCGCTGGATATCGGTTATTGCAGCAATTCCGGGGTCGACCGTCGGGAATTCTTTTGCAATCGCAAAACGACCGTGGAACCGGGGGGGGCCTGATCTGCGGCGGCGTTCGGTTGCCGGAACCTTGTTTCCGGTGAGAGCAAGTCGAGAAGCAACGCTGGAGAGAGTCGCGGGAACCGGTTGCGGAACCGGAAAGCGAAAGCACGGGCAATCGCCGGACTCACCGGGTAAAAAGCGGATGCTCCCCGGGATGCTACGTCACGGGAAAGATCATCGATCCAAACACTCCTGTTTCACACCTCCAAAATCACTTTGCACGACCATCGGCTTCATCCAACCCAATCTGCGCCGGCATGCCGCACGGGCAGGCCGCTCTATCTTTGAGCATAATGTGCATTCTATGCATTGCGTTTCAGGATTCAACCTTTTTCTGCCATATCAGGTACATATGTGAACCTTTTTACAAGCGGATTCCGGCAAAGTGAAATCTTTCACTAGTGATCCCCTGCATAAACCCGAAACAGCCCAATCGAACGAGACAGGGAGCAGCACCGCGTTGCCGGGTTCAACGGCACCGAATGGACCGGGAGGAGCGCTTGCGAAATGTATCTTTTCACAGTGAGGCTTGACGGGAAGGGAAGAACACCGACAGGGAGAATACACCCGGAGGATTGGGAGGATTGCCTGCAGCGTACGCAGAGGTTCCCATCCACCCGGGGTTCCGTGCCCGGATGGATGGGAACCGGACGAGTTCATCAGCGTCCGCGGTGTCCGCCGCCACCGGAATGGCCACCGTGAGACCCGCCGCCATGATAGGAGCCTCCTCCATGGTGATACCCTCCCCCATGATGGCCATGATGTCCGTGTCCGCCGCCGCCCCAGTACCCGTAATAACCGCCCCAGTAGCCGCCCCAATAGCCGGGCCAGCCCCCATAATAGTAGGAGGGAGCGTAGTTATAGTAGTAGCCTGGGCCGCAGTAATACCCATAGTCGTAGCAGTACCGCGAACCGTAACCGTAGCCATAATAGGCCGGATAAGGAGCCACGGTCACTATGGGCAGGGATACGTAAACACCCGCCTCGCAGGGAGTGGACATTACACCGCCCATGACCGCCGCCAGCAGAAACGCCAAAGCGATCGTTTTTTTCATGACACCCTCCATCCTTACAAGTCCAGACACGCATCTTCGCCATCCCGCGGGCCGGCACCACGCCCCCGACGGAGAAGAAGATGAGCAACGTTAGTATACCACAAATTCGCAATGTAAAGGGCGAATTTCACATTTCGTCATCGGACTCCGGAGCGGCGGATCCGACCTGAAATCAAGGGTTTTCTCCCGTCCCGGTTCGGTGTAAATTGAAAATCCTTGGCACTTCACCGTCATCTTCCAAATCGGAGGCTGGAAATGCTCGAAGCAATCGTCTTCATCTGCGGCGCGGTCGTCATGATCCTGGAGATGGTCGGGTCGAGGATACTCGCCCCTTACCTGGGAACTTCCATCGTGGTGTGGACGAGCCTGATCGGGGTGATTCTCGGGTCCCTGAGCATCGGGTACTGGTGGGGCGGGCGGGTCGCCGACACCAAACCCAGCTACAGGATTCTTTCGCTGGTCGTGCTGCTGGCCGCCGTGTTCGTTGCGGCCGTCGCCGTATCCAAGTCCTTTCTCCTGGGCTCCCTGCAGCAATACAGTTCCAGCCTCCCGCTCGGTTCCACCGCCGCGGCGATGATACTCTTCGCGCCCCCCAGCATTCTCCTCGGCATGATCTCGCCCTACGCCGTCCGCCTGAAGATCATCGATGTAAAAAACTCCGGATCGACCGTCGGCAGCCTTTACGCGATCTCCACGGTCGGGAGCATCTTCGGGACCTTCTTCGCCGGGTTCTTCCTGATCGGGTTTCTCGGCAGCACCAGCATCCTCATCGTCCTTTCCATCATACTCGCCGCCACCTCGCTCCTCGCCTCAATGCAGGAAAGGAAGATCAAAGCCGCCTCGCTCTGCGTCTTCATCCTGCTCCTTTTCGCCTCCAAGGCTTATGACGCTCACCTTGCCGGCCTGGGGGTCCACGATGTCGACACCGACTACAACAGAGTGCTCGTCTACCATGCCACAGACCCGGCAAGTACGAGGATGACCCGGGTCATGGTGACGAACCCGCACGGAAAGCAGTCGGCCATGTTCGTCGACAACCCTTCCGAACTGGCCGTCCAGTACACGAAGTTCTACCAACTGGCGGCCCACTTCAAGCCCGGCATGAAGAAAATCCTGATGCTCGGGGGAGGCGGCTATTCCTTTCCCAAATTCGCCCTGCGGCACTATCCCGACGTGACGATGGAAGTGATGGAGATCGATCCGGGAATCACCGATCTTTCCCGCCGGTTCTTCGCATTGGAAGACGACCCGCGACTGACGGTCCGCCACGAGGATGCCAGGACGTTCCTGAACAGGGCCACCGGGAAGTACGACGTGATCCTGGGAGACACTTTCAATTCTCATTATTCCATCCCCTTCCACATGAGCACCGTCGAGGCGGTCCGAAGGCTGCACGCTCTGCTGGAAGAGGACGGGATCGTCGTGGCCAACATCCTGTCGGCAATCGAAGGGGACAGGGGACGCTTCCTGAGAGCGGAGTACGCAACGTTCAAAGCCGTTTTCCCACAGGTCTTCCTGATTCCCGTATACAGCAGCAGCGACGGTGAAAGCTGGCAGAACGTCATGCTGATCGCTCTGAAATCCTCCGTCGAACCGGTATTTCAAAGCGAGGACCCGGTCCTGAACGCCATGCTGGATCGCAGGTGGCGGAAGGAGATACCCGCGGACGTGCCTGTTCTGACTGACGATTTCGCCCCCGTGGACCGCTACGTTGCGCTCCAGTAGTTCGGATCTGTGCAGTCACCGCACGGCTTGTAAAATTCAAAAATAAGCGATATATAATGCAGCCTTAAAATGCACCCGGACACACTGCCGCGAGCGGCGGGAGGTTCGGTGCGGGCGCAGGCGCGGGGGAGTTCCGGCCGGATCGGTCCGGAAGAGTGCGAGGGCTCCCGGGCTTCGTTGTCCGAAAAGTTCCGGAGGGGCTCGGAATCGGGCAACACGAAGAGCAGCGCCCGGCATCCACGCGGCAGATCGGCCCGGTTCGGTCTGCGCGCAGTACAGGAGTTAAATAGGGATTTACGGGAAAGCCGCCTCAGTGGTTGCAGGACCATACGACACGGCACTTTTTTGTCCGGGCACGCTCATCGGCCCGCCCCAGGGCTCGAGAAGGGTCTTTCGGCGCCTTCGCCGTCGACCGGCGTGCCAATCGTTTTGAGAGGAAACATATGCAGAAGAAATGCTTCCCTGTCTTGTTTGTTGTGATCCTGCTGGCCCTTTCCCTGGTCTTTCCGGGTGCCGCCCTCTGTGCGGAGCAGGGCACGGGAAAGAAGAAAATAAAGGCCGCAACGCCGGGCAGCAGGGCAAAAACGGACCAGGCAGCCACGAGCAAGGCCGGCCAGGAACCGAAGACCGCAAGCGGCGAACCTTCCCCGGGCCAGATCAACGCGCGGGCGGCCATGCTGGTGGAGGTGTCCACCGGAACGGTATTGTTCGAACAGAATGCGGACGATGCCATAGAACCTGCGTCGTTCACAAAGATTCTCTCGCTCTATCTCGTCTTCGAGCAACTCCAGGCCGGCCGCATACACCTGAACGACGAAATCTGGGTCAGTGAAGCGGCCTGGCGCACGGGCGGCTCCAAGATGTTCGTGGGCATCGGAACCAAGGTGCCCCTGGAAGAACTTCTGAAGGGCATCGCGGTGGTTTCCGGAAATGACGCCTGCGTGGCTGCCGCCGAGCACTTGTCGGGCAGCGCGGACACTTTCGTGGACAATATGAACGCCAAGGCGAAGGAACTCGGTATGAACCGGAGCCGGTTCATGAACCCGCACGGCCTTCCGGCGGACGGCCAGATCACGACCGCCAGGGACATGGCGCTGCTCGACGCCGCCTATCTGCGGCGCTTCCCCGAGTCCCTCCGGTTCCATTCCATGCACGACTACACGTATAACAACATCACCCAGTACAATCGAAATCACCTGATCCTGAAGGACCCGGCCATCGACGGGTTGAAGACCGGCTTCGTCGGCGCCGCGGGCTACCATCTCTCCGCCACGTCCCAGAAGGACGGCATGCGCCTCCTGGCCGTGGTCATGGGCGCGGCATCCCCGCGCATCCGCGAGCAGGAGGCTTTGAAGCTGCTGAACTTCGGCTTCCGCTACTACACGCTCGTGCAGCCGTTCCCCAAGGGGCAGCCGCTCGCCACGGCGAAAGTCTGGAAGGGCGAAGTGGACGAAGTGGGCCTTTTCGCCCAGGACGCGCCGGCCTTCCTGATCTCACAGACGCAGAAGAACCAGCTTCGCTGGGAAGTGCATGCACCGAAGGAAATCACCGCCCCCCTTCCCCCCGGGCAGACGCTGGGTGAAGTGGTTTTCTACGTTTCGGATCAGCCCCGCAGAACCGTGGCGCTCGTCAACAACGACGAACTCAAGCCAGGCGGCTGGTTCAAGCGAACCTGGCAGACGCTGCTCTTTGTCCATTCCTTCGACTGGCGCTGGTTTGCGGGCATATTGGGCGGCATTCTCCTCGTGGCCGTCCTGTTCTTCGTCGTCACCGGCGTACGGGGAAGGTCCCGGCGCTTCTGACAGCGGAAGGAAAAGCGGGGGGACGGTCGTTAAGCCCCCCCCCTCCGGGCGCACTGCATGAAAACGCCGGATGAAGGGTGTCCCTCATCCGGCGTTCATGCGATCATTTTTTGGTATTCGTAGTCGCTGCGTCCTTTTTTCCGGAATCCCCGATTCCGCAGGAAGAGGACATTCAGGTGGGCACACCCATCCTTGGCAAGACCCATCGATTCAGGACCACCCAGGCAACGACCACTCCCACGACGATCAAAACGTTCCAGAACATATGCAACCTCCTGCAGGACGCGGCCCCCGGCCGCATTCCGGCCGAAAGGCCGGCGTCCAGGCGAACCCGGCAACCTGCCGGGCAGGCTTCACGCTCAGCTGAATCCTCCTGTCTTCGGGCTGCTGCAGCCGGACTTCAGCGTCCCGCCCCCGCCGCTGGTACTCGAGAAACAGGATGGAAGCCGCTCGATTCGTCCACCGCCGCAACGCGGACACCGAACCGACTCCTTCTCCTCCGTATTCAGGAGGAGCGACTCGAATTCACAGTTGCACTCCCTGCAACTGTACTCGTAGATGGGCATGAAAACTGCTCCTTCAAAATGATTGTCCGTACATTTTCCCCCGCTCGCTGCCATCCACCGCGTCTCGGCGGGTACACCTGCCGAGTATTTGAGATTATAATACCTGGGTGACGCAGGGCAAGGCCCATACCACGGCGATTTGGAAGGGCGGGCAGGATCCCGCCCCTGGGCCGCAGCCGGGTTTTTTCTCGAATTGACAAGCGGGGAGATACCCTTTAAGGTGTCTAATTCCGATTTTTCCGTTTTTTCTTTCCGATTCAGACGAGGAGCAAACACAGAATGAAATCTTGCGATCCCAAGTCGTGTGCGAGTTGCACCAGCAAGGGCAAAGGATCCCGCGAAGAGGTGGTCCACTGCAAGCTGATGAGCATCAAGCACAAGTTGATCGTCATGAGCGGCAAAGGCGGCGTGGGGAAGAGCAGCGTCGCCACATATCTCTCCCTGGCCCTGGCCATGAAGGGTTACAAGGTGGGCCTGATGGATATCGATCTCCACGGTCCAAGTATTCCGAGAATGCTGGGGCTGCACGGCGTGCTGAACATCACCCCGGACAACCAGATCAAGCCGCACGAATACCGTCCCAACCTCAAGGTCGTCTCCATCGAATCGATGCTCGAAGACACCGATTCCGCCGTCATCTGGCGCGGTCCCCTCAAGCACGGGGTCATCCTGCAGTTCCTCGCGGACTGCACCTGGGGCGAACTCGATTTCCTGGTGGTCGACTGTCCTCCGGGAACCGGCGACGAACCGCTGAGCATCGCGAAACTGATCCCCGACGCCCGTGCCATTATCGTAACGACTCCCCAGGAAGTCGCGCTTTCCGACGTTCGGAAGTCCATCAACTTCTGCCGGAAAGTGAACCTGGAAATGGCGGGCCTCGTGGAAAACATGGCCGGCCTTTTCTGCCCGCACTGCCAGGGGTTCATCCCCATCTTCAGGACCGGCGGCGGGAAAAAGACGGCCGATCTCATGGACATCCCCTTTCTGGGTTCCCTCCCCTTCGACCCCGCCGTGGTGGAAGGCGGCGATGCCGGACGGCCCGTCCTGGAAGACGACGGAGATTCCCCGTTCAAAAAATCGGTGCTGCAATTCGCGGAATCGGTCGTGGGCAGGCTCAGAATGACGGCCATCGTGAAAGAACCCGAAGAAAAAACCGTTCACTAGAGGGAGGGATCGTCGCGGTCATGTTCAGCATATCTTTCGGACAATCATCCTTGTCAGAGGAACAGCGCGGGGCACTGCACGACATGTGGCTGCGCTGCATGCGCCGCATCATCGTAAGCACCACTCTCGCCGGGAGCGGACACCCGGGAGGATCCATGTCCTCCCTGCACTTTCTGCTGATGCTCTACAGCACGCTGCGCCACAACCCGGAAAATCCCTGCTGGCCCGGCCGCGACCGGCTGCTCGCGAGCATGGGACACGTGAGCCCGGGCGTATACGCCGTCCTCTCCGAATTCGGCTATGTCCGCGAGGAAGACGTCTGTTTGCAGTTCAGGCGAGCGGGCTCCCCCTTCACCGGTCACGTGGAGTGCTGCGTGCCCGGGGTCGAGTGGAATACCGGCAACCTGGGCCAGGGGCTGTCCGCGGGAGCCGGTATGGCGCTGGGATTCAAGCTGCGGGAAGTCCCCAACCGGGTGGCCGTGCTGATGGGAGACGGGGAGCAGCAGAAAGGGCAGATTGCCGAAGCGCGCAGGTTCGCCGTCAAGTACGAACTGGGCAATCTCTTTTGCGTGATCGACAGAAATCGCCTCCAGATCGGAGGCAGGACGGACCTCGTGATGCCCCAGTCCGTACGGGCCGATTACCATGCGGCCGGATGGAACGTCATCTCCGTGGAAGACGGAAACGACTTCGAACAGGTTTTCCAGGCGCTGCGGAGGGTCCATGCGAAGGAGGTCGACCGGCCCGAACTGCCCACGGCCATGGTGGCGCGAACGATCATGGGCAAGGGCGTCTCGTTCATGGAAGACAACGCCAAGTATCACGGTTCCCCCTTGAGCGCAGACGACGCCGCCAGGGCTTTTGAAGAACTCGGACTCGAAAACCCCATCCCGGAACTTGGCGCAAAAAGGAAAAACATCCCGGTTTGCCGGGACCATTTCCATGCCGAAACCATCTACCCCAGTATCGAAACCGGGGAACCCAGAACCTACTCCCCCGGCATGATGACCGACAATCGCTCCGCCTACGGCAACGCGCTGGAAGACCTCGCCCGTTTGAACAACTCCGGCGCGGCGCCCAAGGTGCTCGGGTTCAGTTGCGATCTGGAAGGTTCCGTCAAGATGCAGGGATTCCACAAGGTCTCGAAAAACGCCTTCTTCGAATCGGGCATCCAGGAGCACCACGCGGCCACCATGGCCGGCGCGATCAGCAAGGAGGGGTTCGTTCCCTTCTTCAGCACCTTCGGCGTGTTCGCGGTGTGCGAAACCTACAATCAGCATCGTTTGAGCGACATCAACCAGACGAATCTGAAGATCGTTTCCACCCACGTCGGCCTGGACGTCGGCGAAGACGGCCAGACCCACCAGTGCATCGACTACATCGGTCTCCTGCAAAACCTGTACGGGTTTTCCATCTTCATGCCCGCAGACCCGAACCAGACGGACCGGATCGTCCGCTACGCAGCCGCCCGCCAGGGCAACTGTTTCGTCGGGATGGGACGCTCCAAGACGCCCGTCATCCTGGACGAGGCGGGAAATGCGGCTTTCGCAGGGAACTACGAATTCGTGCCGGGAAAAGCGGACCGGCTGCGGAAGGGCAACCGCGGGGCCATCATGAGCTACGGCGCGCTTCTGAACCAGGCCGTCCTGGCCCGGGATGCGCTGCTCCGGGAACACGGCATGGAACTCTCGTTGCTGAATTTCGCCTCCATCAAGCCGCTGGACACCGATGCCATTATCGAAGCCGCCCGGACCGGGCTCATCGTCACCGTGGAGGACCATCACGTGGATACGGGGCTGGGTGTAAAAGTGGCGACCGCACTCGCCGACGCGCAGGTACCCTGCCGGCTCGTACGGCTGGGGGTCAGGCGCTACGGCCTCTCCGGCCCCCCCGCGGACCTCTACCGCATGGAAGGGATCGACGCGGAAGGGATCGTCAAAGCCGTACTGGAAGCCCGGCCAGCCGTTCGGTAAGGGAAAAGACCGCACGGGCAAGAAACGCCCCGTCGCAAAGCTTTTCGTTTTCCGGTCCCTCCGGCCCGCCCGCCATGCAGGACGGCAACCGGGGGGTGCCGGGGACCAGAAGCGCGCCGAGGTGCTGCGTCCGCCGCCCCTTCAGCAGCACAGGCCTCCAGCGGGCCCATCCCGGTTCGGCAAACTGAGCCAGCAGCAGCGCCTGCCGGTCCAGGCAACGCAGAATCCGGCGGATGTCGGGAACTACTCCGGCCCCCGCCCTTTCCAGGAATCGCATAAACCAGGCCGCATACTTTGCGGTGAGTTCCCTTTCCTTTCGAAATCGGGCCAGGATAGCGAAGTAGCCGTCCGGCTCCCCTACCCGGCCGACCCAGCACGCTTCCAGTTCGCTTTCCACCCAGTGATGGCACGGTCCCCGGGACAGGCCCAGCAGACGGCAGGGTCCTCCCGGGAGCGCGACGATGCTGTCGATCGCCGGGTGCCAGTAACCATCCGACAGCAGGTGTCCCGCCATTCCCAGCATCCATGCCCGCACGTCGGCGGGAAGACGATCGCCCTCCTCCATGAGCCATTCCCGGAAAAACGCCGCGCCCGCTTCTCCCTGGAGTCGGTGCAGGGCGCTTCCGATACCGGAGAGACGAAACGTGGGCATATCGTAGAACAGCATATCGGGAGATACGGCTCCCAGCAGGCAGGCGAATCTGAGTTCCCCGCAGGAGGCCGGCAGCCTGCCCGCAGCCTCCAGCATCCGAAGGCTTTCATCGGCAAGCAGCATATGAAGTCTTTCCTTGGGCATTCCACGGTTCTCCCGGATCATCTCTCGGCACGCCGGTCCATGCCGAAACGCCGCTTTCACGAAGAGCTATCGATTGCCGGTCTTATCCTGGAAGGCCACAATGGCGGCAGGGATCAGCTTCCGGACAACCGACGACCGGTCCCCTTCGAAGGCGTTCTTATACTCCTCGTAGAGAGGGTGTCCTGAAAAGAGCTGCGGGACACTTCCCCGGAGCGTCGCGAAGCGGGTCGAAGCGCCGTCCGCCAGTTCGACCAGGGGAATATGGAAGGTGGGGTAGTCGTCGATCCAGCCGAGCCGGTGCATCGCCTGGAACCTGAGTTGGTCGAGCAGGAAGAGAGTGACGTCCATGACGGCCATTTTTGCGTTGTTTTCGAGGTGGTGGAACCGGGGTCCCCCGCCCAGCCCCTTGATGCCCATGATGAAATCGTAGAGGAGCATGGTGGACTCCTCACCGCCCCTTATCAGGACTTCCAGCGTCTTGTCGCTCAGATCCTTCAGGCAGGTCTCCCCGCCAAACGGCTCCGCAAAGCGCCGCGCCCACGCCAGAAATCCTTTTTTCGCCGCCAGCTTCCGGCGGTGCTTTTCCAGTTCCAGAATCTCTGCCATCCCGCCTCCTTCGACGGATGACACAACCGTCGAGCCAGGATCTCCTCGGCCGGACCACGACGGCAACCCGTCAGAACACGTCGGCCGAGAATACATAGATTTCGGTTTCGGAGTCCTTCCAGGCATCGAGCGGCAGTCCGGCCTTGCGGCAGGTCCACTCCAGGAACTCCCTGCGCCCCCAGCCATGTTCTTCGGCCACCTGGGGCAAAAGCAGCCCCGAATGATAGCCCCGCCGCACCAGCAGTCCGTGCCTGCCGATTTCGATCCGGGAGGGATCGTCGATCCGTTCCAGCGGCGTGAGCACCGAAAGCTCCAGGTCGATCTGTTCGAGTTCGCCGCGTTCGAGAGCGCAAAAGCGGGGATCGGAAAAGGCCGCCTGTATCGCCATTTCCCTGATCGTTACATGAAGCGGCTTCCGGCCCTCGATCATTCCGATGCACCCCCGGAGTTCCCCTCCCTTGTGAAGGCAGACGAAAGCGCCCCGGAGTTCGTTGAGCTTCGGCGTGGAGGCGGGGATATCGGGCATCGGCTCGCCCAGGCAGCGACTGCGGATCGCCTGGTACGCGATTTCCCGAAGCGTATCCTTCTCCTCCGGGGAAAGCCCCAGGTCGACGCCAACCTTTCGCGCTCCCTCTTTCGATTTCCGGCCGTTTTTTTCCTCTCCGTAGATTGCCGCGGCCATGTAGCCGACAACCCCGGACCTGTCCCCGGAAACGTCCCCCGAATTCGCATAATGCAGAACGGCGGCCCGCTTCGCACCCAGTTCGCGCGCGGCGAACATCAGCGTCAGCATCGGCCCCAGGCCGCATGCCTCGCATTTTCCGTCTTCATGGGCTTCCAGAAGCCCCTCCGGATCAAAGGCACCGACACGATCCAGCACGGTTCGATCCAGCCGCACGGCCTCATTGTAAGGATGGTAGTGCGACAGGTCCGTGCTGGCGACGATCAGGACGTCTCTTTCGCGGCACTCTTCGGCGATGATTGCGGCCAGTTCCCGGCAGGTTTTCACGGACTGGTCCCCCATGATCACAGGAGTAATGCGAAAAGCCCCGACGACGACCTGCAGAAACGGGAGCTGGATCTCCAGGGAATGTTCCTGCGCCTCCGCGCCGGGCACGTAACCGACGAGCGGCGCATGCGCCCGGAGAGCCCCCACCAGTTCCCGGTCCAGCGGGACGACTCCGAGCGGCGTCCGAAACCCGCCCAGGTGATAGACGCTGGCTCCGTGAAAAGCCGCCCGGTGACTCGGCGCGAGAATCAGGACCCGCTGACGCGGCCGGTCCTTCAGAAGCTTGTAGGCGTGAGCCGCTACCCCCCCCGAGTAATAATAGCCGGCATGGGGAACGATCAATCCGACGAGGCTCCCGCTCGATGGCGCGGAAGACGCCCGGTCAAGGTATCTTTCCAGTTCAGCGCGCAACTGGTCCGGTTGGTCCGTATACCAGCTTCCGGCAATGACCGATTCGTGTATCTTCTCATCAGCCATGCGCCCCTCCTTCACTACACTCGCCTGCTGAAAAAGTTAAAGCAGCAAACTCCGGAACGCTCCGGCATGTAAAAGCCTTCTTGTAGCGGGTGCCGGCATCGCACCGCCTGTCGGCACGTCCCGCGGTTCGGGCAAAAACCGCCGTTCTTTGCGTTCAGATCATATTTTCCATTCATTATAAGCATTTAAGCATCTACCCACCACGGTGTCAACAAGCTTCTTCACCCTCCGGAGGCGTATACCCCCTGCCTCCTTCCAACGTAATGATTACCATTTTGAATATCAGGTTATGCAGGCGAGCACGGAGAAACGAGGCATTCGTCCAGGGGAGGTATGATCCCATGACCAACGAACAAAGAGCAAAGACGATCGTCGCCCGCAACGGTGAACCCTTGCGGTATAAGATACTCACTCTCGAACAGATCGGGAGATGGCGCGAATGGCGCGACCCGGGGAGGGAATCCGGGCAGGAATGGGGAAATGGCGAGCGCGTTTACGCTTTCGAAGACGGAAGCGTGTATTTTGTGGACAGTGGATACCCGCTGCGGCAGGAATCCGCCACGGAGGCCGACGTCGTCCGATGGATCGATTTCCTTGACGGTTTTCGGCAAAAATGGGAATGCAGAACGTGCGCGGCATGACCAGAATGCAGACAGCCGCTTCGGACCGCCTCCGATGAGTCACGGCTGGACTCATCTTCGGCGGCCCTGGGCGGCTGGTTCAGCGAATCAGGGAATGATTCTTGAAATCGAAACCACATCCATGAATCGCATATCATTCAGCTGCTACGGCTCTTCGAACAGCCCCAGCATCTCCTATGCCGGTTTTATGGCATTGCCGTGCGCCGATACCCCGACCTCGTTAACCGGCGCCGTCAGTGCAGCCGCCCTCTCCTCGCGATCCTGGTCTCTCTTGATCCATATGGCCGCAGAGGCACTGAGCAGCCCCACGATCAGCATATAGGTACAGAGCAGCCAGGGCTGGTTGTCGTTCAGCTTCACCAGGTACAGCGCGATCATCGGCGTTCCGCCCGAAAAAACCATGCTCGCCATCTGGAAGGTAAACGATATGCCGGTGTAGCGCACGTGTACCGGGAACAGGCTGGAAAACATGGACGGGTTCAGGCCGGAGATGATCCCGTGGATCAGGCCGAGATAAATGGCCACCCCGGCGCAGGCAATGACGAAGTTCCCCGCGGCGTGGTTGACCATGTAGAAGATGGGAAAGCCGCAGGCTCCTTCCAGAAAACAGCCGATGATGAACACCTTCATCCGGCCGAACCTGTCGCCCAGCCAGCCGGCGAGGGGAACCATCACGGTGAGGAAAATCGTGCCGATGTTCACGGCAAGCAGGGCATCCTCTTTGGGCACTTTGATGATCTGCGTAAGGTAGGTGATCGAATACGCAGCCATGATATTGAAACCCGCTCCTCCTATGCCGCGGGCGAAAAAGCCTGCGATGGTGCGGGGCCTGTGCTTGGCGAACAGTTCGAGCAGGGGCACCTTGCTGTGTTTCTGTGCCTCTTTTTTGACTTGAACCTTCTGGAAATCCGGGGTCTCCATGATGTTGAGGCGGATGTACCAGCCGATTGCCAGCATGATGACGCTGATCAGGAAAGGCACGCGCCAGCCCCAGGCCATGAAGGCCTCGTTGCTGAGCAGGAAGGTCATGACGCCCACAATGCCCGAAGCCAGGAACATGCCTATGGAAAGTCCGAGCTGGGTAAGGCTCCCGTAAAAACACCGCGTTTTGTCCGTGGCGTATTCATAGGTCATGAGCACCGCGCCTCCCCACTCGCCGCCCAGGCCGATACCCTGCAGAGTACGCAGGCAGATCAGCAGGAACGGCGCCCACAGGCCGATCTGCCCATAGGTGGGCAGACAGCCTATGAGCACGGTGGAGACGCCCATGATGAGCAGGGTGACCAGCAGCATGGCCTTGCGGCCGATCCTGTCGCCAAAGTGCCCGAAGATGACGCCTCCGAGCGGGCGGCTGATGAACGCAATGCCCACGGAACCCCAGGAGAGCATGTTTGAAACAAAGGGGTCGCTCGCGGGAAAGAATTGTTTATTCAAGACCAGAGCGGCCACAACACCGTAAAGGAAGAAATCGTACCACTCGAGTGTGGTGCCGATAACGCTGGCAACCACAACCCTGCGCCGCATTTTTTCCATTGCAGAATTCTGTTCCACACCCCGCTCCTTTCCTACCTGAGCAGGTAGGGCATACCGGTAAGTTTGAGGGCTCCGCGAGGGCACAGGAAGGCGCAGGCGTCGCAGTACCAGCAGTCGTCGTGGTACTTGAGGCGCGGGTAGCCGTCATCGCCGTGGCGCAGGCAGTCCATGGGGCAAATATCCACGCATACGCCGCATTTGTTGCACTGCCTGTGGTTCACCTCGATCCAGGAGAATTCCGAATTGTCCTTGTTGGAATTGGCATAGTTGTACATGTTATTCACCTTCCTTCGGATCGATCATGAAGCGCCGCGCCGTTTCCATGCCCTCTTTCTTGATGTGGTCGATCATCCATTGATCGTGGGCGACGTTTCTGCAGTTGTCGTCGAGCTTGAAGAGATTGCCCAGGTCGAACTTCATCTCCGGGTACTTGTACGGCAGGCTGTCCGGGCAGTCGATGATGTAGTCCGGGACCTTGCGCTTCGAGAATTCCATGACGCCGTCCTTGCAGGTGACCACGGCCCAGGTGCGATCCCACCCGGTCTTTTTGGCCGGCATGTCGAGGCGCCAGTGGTGCGCGCCCCAGCGGCTTTCGTCGCGGTACAGGCTGGCCTTGGACATGATTTCGCCCATCAGCAGGATGCTCTGCACTTCATGGCACTTGAGCAGGTTGTGGTAGTCGTCCGCCTTGATCTGGGGGATGTCCTCGTTGCGGATGCGATCCATCCACCAGGCGCCGGTGCGGAGCATGCCGGGAGATTGCGGAGGCCGCATGTAGTACATGATCCGGGTCCTGGCCTTCTTTTCCACCAGGTGCACGGGGATGCCGCGCTCGCGGCGCAGGGGGGCTTCAAAGTCATCGATGAACTTGCGCACGAGCGGCTTGAGGCTGTCGATCTGCGCATGCGGCACTTCCGCCACATACCTGGCCGCCTCTTCTCCCGCTACCCCGCCCATGACGAACGCGCCGCCGAGGTAGGAATGGGGCAGGCCGCCGTCCACGTCGCCCGCCGCGTACAGCCCGGGCACGCTGGTCGCCGCGTTGACGTCGGTCAGGATGCCGCCGCAGCCATGGCCGCCGCAGATGCCGAGGTCCTCGAAGAGGGCGAGTTCGATGCAGAACGGGTCGTCATAGCCGAGGCCGCGCTGATGGTGGAACATCCCGCGGGTGGTGCGCTCGTTGCCGAACTGTACCTTTTCGATCACCTGGCGCATTTCGCCGTCCAGGTGGCTGATTTTCAGATAGGTGGGGCCGCGCCCTTCCGCATAGGCTTTCCACACCGCAAGGCGGGTATCGCCGGAGGCATAGGGGTGCGCGCCTACCATGCGCTCGCCGTTGGCGTCGATCTGGTACGCGCCGCGGGGGCCGGCCACATAGCCGCAGGCCGGGCCTTCGTGATCCTTGATCCGTGTGCTGGCCTGCACGTATTCCATGTTCACCAGTTCCGCCCCCGCTTCATAGGCAAGGCGGTAGCCGTCGCCCGTGTTGCCGGGGAATTCATAGCAGCCGGCGGGGTAGCCGTGGGAAGCCTGGGAAAGACGGCCGGCCGCGCCCGCCGTGATGATGACCGCCTTGGTCTTGTAAAACCAGTAGTCTCCCGTGCGGATGTTGAAGCCGAGCACACCCGCGATGCGCCCGTCGCGCACCACCAGCTTGACGGCCGGCGTGCGGTCGTGCACGGTGCAGCCCAACTGGCGCACGCGCGCGGCGAGCGCGCGCTTCATCTCTTCGCCGTGCATGGGCAGCAGCATGGGCTGATCGCTGGGGTGCAGGTAGTACAGGCGATAATTGCCCTTGTCGTCCATGGGGAACAGGTCGCCGGGCTCGCGATCCATGATCTCTTCGAGCTCTTTGACCATGCCGGGACACAGATCGCCGAATTTCTTGGCGATTTTCTGGTCCAAAACCCCTTCGGTCACTCTCGTGAGCATTTTGACCAGGCCTTCGGAATCGCTGTACGGAGGCAGGCACACGGTGTTCAGCGCGTCCATGCCCCGTCCGGCCGCACCGGAGGTTTCGAATTTGCTCTTTTCAAGCAGGGTGATCCTGAGGTTCGGATTCGCCCGGTGGGCGTGAGTTGCGGCGAAAGCTCCGCCCGCCCCGGCTCCAATGATGACGATGTCGGTCTCTTTGATGTGATACATGTTCAGGCTCCCGGTTGAGATGACACAATAAACACACTCCAGTTCCCACTCGCCGGCCTGCTGTCCGGCCGGGCAATTCATATATATGATATATATCATCTAGACCTGACTATACGTGCCCACCGATGCCTGCGTCAAGTGAAAAATATGACATTCCAGGAAGAATGTTCTCACCACTCGGAAAAGGATGCATCTATCCATTAACCAATTGAAACGACTCTGCATCGACTTCTTCCACTGCACGAAGCCGGACTTGCGCCAGAATGGATTTCGCGGTGTGCAAATCTGGCAAAGATTCCCTGGGAACCTGCAAAACCGCTTGACCTGCTCATGCGCCATGACGGCAGATAAATGCAGTCGCGTTCCAAGGCCGGGGACCGCCGGTTTCCGGCAAAAGCTGCGTTGTGCAACGGATCGACAAGAGTATTACGATGGGGATCTCAATAGAGGAAACATAAATAGTCTCATAAATAGTCTCAGGGTGCCATTTCACCCACGGGAGCTGGTACAGTCGTGTTCCTTCGGAAAAATTCCGGGGCGACGGCGACCGCAGGACATCGTCGCCCCGTTGTCGCATGGCAGCGGCAATACTTGTAAAACCGGTCCATCTCAGCTATCATAGCGGATAGTCTTGCCGTTCACGGTATTTAGCAACCGTTTTACAGGGGGTGTTCATGCTTCGTCCGCATCTGCCGACAGATATTCCGTCTTACAAATTCGTACAAAACGATATCCTGGCCACAATCCAGCAAAACAAGCTGCGCACCGGCGATTCCATTCCCTCGGAAAAGGTCCTGGCCGAGCAGTACCAGGTCAGCGTGGGCACCATCAAGAAGGCTTTGGGCGACCTGGTTGCCCAGGGCTACCTCTACCGTCAGCAGGGAAGAGGCACCTTTGTGGCCGGGGGCTTCATGCGGCCCAGTTCCATGCGCCTTTACACGGCGGTTCCCTTTTTCGACAAGGAAGATCAGGAGCAGGCCTCCCGGTTCATCAGCAGCACCAGGGGAAAGGCGGACGCCCTGTTCAGCAGGGCCACCGGCCTGCCGGAACGAACACCGGTGTTCATTCTGCAAAGAATCTTGTTCTCGGCCGGAAAACGTTTCGTCTACATCATTTCTTACCTGAAGGCCGAAAAATTGCCGGGGTTCGATAACCTTCCCGGTGCGGATTTTGAGAGAAGCGCCCTGCACGTCATACTCGACAAGGAATACGGGGTGCACAGTGTTCGCTGCAAGGAACTGCTTTCCGCAGCGGTGGCGGAAGGAAACACCGCAAAATATCTTGATGTACCGGCAGGCACCCCCCTGCTGCGTTCGGACATGGTTCTCAAAACGTATAACGATGAACCTTATGAATACCGTATCAGCTACTGCCGTACGGACATTCTGAAACTGTGCCGCGAATTCTGATACCACACATCCCCTTTTCTGCCTTCCGTTCCATCCGAAACATCGCTGCGGCAACGACCGCTGCGTGCCTGGGGGCAGGCTCCCGGGGCGAAGTCTCCGTCTGCCTCCCTATGAGTCAACGTTGCCGGAAGACAATGAAGAATCTCTGTCGGGCATAGGCCCCCGTCCACAGAGGTGCGAGGCATTCGTTCATGTGAGGTGAGATCCCATGAGCAATGAGCAATGACGATCGTCACCCGCAACGGTGAACCCGTGCGGTATAAGATACTCACCCTCGAACAGATCGGGAGAAGGCTGACGACCGCCGGTCCCCTTTCCGATTTTTCCCGGCACGATTGGCATTTTCCCCACGCGTGCCTTATCTTATTTAACAACCGCAGGGTGCAGCTTGGCAACCGGCCGTTTTCATTGTTCATTCCTTTCAAATTATAGAGATGACAGCATGGCCAGACCAGAACAAGCCCGGTCCGAAAAGGACAGTTTTTTGAACGGAGAGATCGGCGACCAGTTGCGGGCCACTTTCAAAAGCCTTCCGCACAATATCTCCCTTTATCTTTTCACCCGGCGGGGAGACAACGACGTTCTGAACGACGCGGCAAGAGACCTGATCCGGGCATTCCAGGGGATTACGGACAAGATACGGGTGAACGAATTCGACCTGGACCACGAACTGGCAAGAAAATGGAAGGTAACCACCTCCCCCGCCATCCTCTTCGATCCTGACAGCTATTCCATCCGCTATCTCGGAACCCCTTACGGCGAAGAGGGGAGGACGTTCCTCGGGACACTCATCCTCCTGGGGGTGCGGACCAGCAACTTCAACGAGCAGTCCGTGAAACTGGCCCAAAAGCTTTCCGAGCCGAGAGCCGTCAAGGTTTTCGTCAGCCCCACCTGCCCCTACTGCCCCGAACAGGCCCTCAACGCCGTCCGGGCGGCCATCGAAAGGCCAGACCTGATCTCCCTGGAAATCGTCGATATCCAGGCAAACCCAGAGATGGCAAACCGCTACTCGGCGTTCAGCGTTCCGCAGACTTTCGCCAATGACGTCCTCATCGCCCAGGGAGCCCAACCGGAGGAACTCTTCCTCCTCTCACTGGAAAAGCTGGAGCAGCAGACGATCTTCATCCCCGAAAGCGATGCGGAGCGGGTGGAGACGGACGTGGTCATCGTGGGAGGCGGGCCAGCAGGCCTTTCCGCCGGGATCTACGCCGTCCGCAGCGGTCTTCGGACCGTGGTGGTCGAGCGGGGGCCACTCGGCGGACAGGTTGCGACGACGCCCGTCGTGGAGAACTACCCGGGCTTCACGCGCGTCCCCGGCAAGACCCTGGTGGATATCATCGTGAGCCACGCCCTCGAGTACGTTCAGATCTTCCAGGGGGAGGAAGTGATCGATATTCACCCGGGGAAGCCCATCGAGGTTATCACCGGCAGGAGAAAGTTCCTGGCCCGGGCGGTGGTCCTCGCGACCGGGGCCAACTACAAGCACCTGGGAGTACCCGGCGAAGCGCGCCTCGCGGGCCGCGGAGTCAGCTACTGCGCCACCTGCGATGCGCCCCTCTTCAAAGGGAAAAAGGTGGTTGTCGTCGGTGGGGGAAATACTGCCGTCACAGAGGCCCTCTACCTGCACCACACCGGAGTCTCGGTCACCATCGCACACAGGCGCGACAAACTGCGGTCGCAGGAACACCTCGCACGCGACGTGGCCTCAAACGGCATTCCCGTGCTCTGGAACACGGAGGTTCACGAGATACGGGGCAAGGAACGGGTAAGCGACCTCGTCCTTTTCAACAACCGGACGGGAAAAACCTCCACTCTTCCGGCCGACGGCGTTTTCATCGCCGTCGGCTATTCCCCGGCCGTCGAACTGGCGCTGAAGCTGGGACTCGAACTGACTCCCGACGGCTTCATCAGCCACGATGCGCACCACCGCACCCGGATACCGGGGATTTACTCCGCAGGCGACGTGGAGGGGGGCTTCAAGCAGATCGTCACGGCCATGGGCCAGGGGACCGAAGCCGCGTTGTCGGTTTTCGAGGACCTGGTGCATCCCTACTGGATGGAGGAAGAGGCTGGCGCCAGCCCCAAAGCGGCCAGGGAAGCCTGACTTCCGCCCCCTGCCCCCCGGGACAACAGCATCGTGCCCCCGGCAGCGGCGAAGACCTTTCCCGGGGGGACTGCCACAAGGATTGCAGCGCACACATTTTCGCCTGCCCCGAAAAGGGGCAGGGAGCCTAACCGCACGAAGACCAGAGATAATCGACGATACCTGCCCGTCCCCTACTGTGCTCCCCCACCACAAAATACTGTAAAGACCGTATTGGACTTGCTATTCGTTGCTGTATCATAACGATAATCCGCTGAATAGAAGCGTTGCAAGCCTGCGCGCAGCGTCTGCTGCTCGCGCACGGCTTTTGAACGTCCCTAGAAAAGCGATCCCAAAAGGGTAAGCAAGAAAAGGAGGTTTCTTTCGCCATGAAACCCTGGAGAAGCCTCAAGAAGCTGAGAAGCCTCAAAAGGCTGGTTGGCATCCCGAGTGACGAACCGGTCCCCGCGCCGCACCATGAACCTGAAAACGCAGAATTTCAGTTCATGCCGACACCCGCGCAGCAGCCGAGAGCGCTGGACTGCGAATACAGGCTCGAGATCATCTCCGCGTACGGCAGAGTATTGGAACAGTGCGCCTCAGCGGTGGAACCGGAAGCCGCCCTGCCTTTTCCGAAAGAGCTTATCCGGCAGGCCATCTATGATGAACTGGCCGAGAATCCGGAAACCGATCTTCGCGAGCACCTGGAAATAGCTTTCGTGCGATTGGAGTCGTTCCTCCCTTCGGAGGAGTTTGAAATCGTCCACAACTTCAAGCTGGCCGATTCCCTGGCCCGGGAGATGGCAAAGAGCGGCATTCCCGGAGATATCATCTCTTCGGCCCGTATTCTCAAAGGCGTAAAAGGGGAACGCGCCGTGGAGATCCAGGAGAAGGTATCCGAAGAGATGCAGAAAAGGCTGGAACAAATCAGGGCCACAGGCAGCAGCGGCCTTCAGGGAAGGGAGTATTCCTGATCAGAAGAACTTGCCCATGTCTTTCACGATGAGAACCGGTTTGCCTGAGTAATCGTCCCATTCCAACTGAAAGACCACGTCAAGGGAAGATCCTGCATCGAGGCTGAGAGACTGGCAGGATTCCGCGCCCCGCCAGAAAATTCCTTCCACGCCGGCATTCAGATGCAACCGGGCATGATTCTGCTCTCGTCCGAAAATTTTGCGGACGCTGACCTTCGCGTCCCGCAGGGCGAAGGTGGGAGTGGGATTTCCCAGGCCGTGGGGCTCAAGCTGCTTCAGGGCTTCGAGGAGTTCCTTGCGGATCAGGTCGGGCGCGAGTTCCATATCCACCCGGCCGTTGGGCACGAAGACTTCGGGCGGCTGTTCCAGTGCGACCTGTTCCAACCGCTCCGCGAACTCCGGAAGGCGGCGGACATCCAGCGTCATTCCAGCGGCCATTTTATGTCCTCCCCATCGCAACATGAGATCGCCGCAGCGATGCAGGGCACGGTGGATGTCGAAACCGGGTACGCTCCGGGCGGATCCCCTGGCGATACCGGCCTGTTCGTCCACGGAAAAGATGACGACCGGACCGTAACAGAACTCCTGCTGTACGCGCGAAGCCACTATGCCGATCACGCCGGCGGGCCACGCCGCATCCCCCATGACCAGGGTGCGCCTGCCGGCGGGCGTCCCCGCAAACCGCTCCCGGATCTCGGTCAGGATGGCGTCCTCCTGCTGCTGCCTTTTCGTGTTGTACCGGTTCAGTTCCTGGGCCAGCCGACAGGTCTCGTCAGTCCCCTCCGCCATCAGCAGGTCGAAAGCGAGGCGGGCGTCCGCCACGCGTCCGGCGGCATTGATGCGCGGCCCCACGTAGAACCCCAGGTGCCCCGCCGTGATCTTCTTTCCCCCGAGGCCCGCCGAATCGGCGATCTGCCGTACGGGCTCGTAGACGTTCGTGTTGATGCTGCTCAGCCCGCTCCGCGCCAGTATGCGGTTGGCACCCACCAGAGGAACCAGGTCCGCGACCGTACCGATAGCCGCAAGAGCCAGGTATTTCCCGCCCAGGGAGGGCGTACGGAACCGGTTTCGAAGCGCTTTTCGCAGTCTCGCGAGAAAAAGCAGGGTCAGCCCCGCGGAACAGAATTCCTTGAATGCGGACGGGCAATCGGGGTGCTTCGGATTGACGAGCACCGTTGCCGGCGCGAGGTTTCCATCGGGGACCTCGTGATGGTCGATCACGATGCAGTCGGCACCCCGCGAGCGGGCCATCGAGATGGCTTTCACGTCCAGCGTGCCGCAGTCCAGAGTGACGAACAGTTCCGCATCCGGGTGTTCGAACACGGCGCGCTCGGGTACGCCGTAGCCCTCGGAGCGGCTCGGGATTACGACCTCGAAGCGCTTGTACTCGATATCCCGGAAGAATTGGGACACCTGGGCAAGGGATGTTATGCCGTCACAATCGTAGTCGCCGACCAGCACCAGCTTGTGGCCCGCGGACAGATGCCGGGCCATGAGTTCCGCCGCCTCGTCCATGCCGCGCATCGAGAGGTGCGATTCCAGATCCTTGAGAGTCCCGTCCAGAAACGAAGGATCCGCCTTGCGGTTTTCGAGCAGGATTTCCAGCACTTCCCGCACGCTTCCAGGACGCCGCTCACCAGTAATATGCCATTGAGACCGAATCATCCACCCTCCCCCGGATCCTCGTCACAGCCGTTCCGCCCGGCGCAGGGCTTTGCCCGTAGCCTGCATGGGTGCGCCGGAACGGAGGGGTTATATCATCCGGAAGACCGGAACGTCTACCACATCCGGGAAATGCCGCACGCACGGCCAGGCGCCTTCCTGGGTCCCTTGGAGAGCGCGGCTCCTCTTTCTTCCAGGAATACGGATTCTTAACAACGTACTGCGATATACTTGTCATTACGTTTTGTACAGAATCAGTATCCATCTCACACAAAATCTGCTATAAGGGCGACAGGTTTTTCGGGTATATGCGGATATGCCTGAGGGGGGAATGATGAGGACAGGGGTATTTCATCCCTATCTATCGGATATAACAGGCGATGAGCCATGAAGCCGTGCTTTCCTCCATGATGTTTTGCATTTCCGGAATCAAGACCTTATATTGGCCGGCATGAGGGAAAGTTTCTTTCGTCAATGTACCTGGACTCAAAGCCGCCATACGAGACGAGACTACTGTGTGAGTGCGACGAATTCAACGTCAGGAGCAGTTGGAATGGACACATTTCGCTACGTGAAGAACTTCATCAGGGACAAGAATGTTGCTTCAATAACACCCACCTCCACCTTCGGCGTAAAACGAGTCTGTAGCAAGATCAATTTCGAAAGAAGCGATCTGATCGTGGAATACGGCCCCGGAACCGGCGTCTTTTCGGACTATCTCCTGAAAAAAATGAAAGAGAACGCTCGGCTGATCCTCATCGAGCGGAACGAACATTTTGGAAGCTTTCTCGAAAGAAAATATCACGACCCGCGGGTGGTAATCGTGAACGACAACGCCGAGAATGTGCTGGAGACCCTGAGGACCTGCCAGGAATCGCAGGCGGACTATATCATCTCCGGCATCCCCTTCATCATGATTCCCGACGACATGAAGAACCGCATTCTTTACAACACGCACAGGGCACTGCGGCGGGGAGGCAAGTTCCTGGCCTACCAGACATGCTTCCAGACGGACAACCATCTGAAAAAGCACCTGGAACGTTACTTCCCCACAGTCAACTCCAAGTACGAGATCATGAACATCCCCCCGCTTCGCATCTATGAGGCCATCAAATAGCAGTTCGAAACCATTGCCGCGATACTCGATGCGACCGCCGGCCGTGAAGTTCTCCGGGAAACCCGGAGGGAGCGGCTGCATCGAGGGCCCCGCAACGGGAACGCCGCCGGGGACGAGAACGGGGAGCGCCGATGGAACGCCGGGATGATTACGATCCGGACCGTTACCGCTTTCGCGGCCTGCATCCCGGCGTGTTACTCGGGACGGCAAGCGACCGATATGCGGGCTGGATCGGGCAGATTTACACCACCGGTCGTTACACAGGGCAAATAACGCGGCGGCCCAGGCAGATCGGCGGACGAACGTTCAAGGAGTCCGTTCTCCCGGTCGAAAGCGTGGCGGAATACTTTGAGCATTTTCGCGTTCTGGAGATCGACTACACCTTTTACGGGCTTCTCCTGGACAGGCAGGGGGCCTTCACGCGGACCTACCACACGCTCGCATCCTACCGGGACCAGCTTGCCGAAGGTGATTCCCTCATCCTCAAAGCGCCCCAGGCGATCTTCGCGCAGAAGATCCGCCGCGGCGCCGGCTATGCCCCGAACCCCGACTACCTGAATCCGGAACTTTTCACGCACTGCTTTTACGAGCCCGCACGGGACCTGCTGGGCGAACACCTCAGAGCCTTCGTCTTCGAACAGGAATATCAGCGAAGCGGCGAACGCATCCCCGCCGCCGACCTGGTCCGCAGCCTCGACGCGTTTTTCGGCGCCATCCCCGCGGATGACCGCTACCACGTCGAACTGCGAACGGAATCCTACCTGACCGGGGCGGCGTTCCGAATCCTCGAAGAGCACGGTGTGGGACAGATCCTCTCACACTGGACGTGGCTTCCCACCCTCGGCGCCCAGTTCGCCAGATCAGGAAGACGCTTTTTCAGCTCGGGCAGGCAGGCCGTCATGCGGCTGATGACCCCTCTCGGCACCCGTTACGAAGACGCCTATGCGATGGCCTATCCCTTCGATGCACTCGTGGAAGGAATGCTCCAACCTCAGATGATCGAAGATGCGGCCCAACTCGCGAGGGAGGCTGTCGCTCAGGGGGTGGCCATGCATATCATCGTGAACAATCGCTCCGGGGGCAATGCCCCCGAAATCGCCCGGCGGGTTGCATGCCGCTTCGCCGCCGCGGAATCAGGCGAGCCCGCATCATAAGTCCTGTATCCGCACAATCGCGGCAATCCGCATCGACTCCCGATCGGCATGCCTTTCCGCGCTTTCTTGTTCCTATGGCATACAACATAAAGGATAATGATTATCGTATTAGTATCACGGTTGTTTATGACGATTGCGGGAAGGAAGAATCCCGGGAAGAAGGAGCACCATATGGAATCGAAGAAAAAGGAAAAATTGAACTGCAAGGTCGGCGGGAAGACATACTCCCATGGGACTCAGGCCTGCGAGTCCAGGAGATGCTTTGAATGCAACGACGGCAGGTGGGAGGAGCGTTTCATAGACAGGGTGTTCGGCGTAGGTCCGTAACGGAAAAATGCCGGAGCGCGGCCGGAGGGGCGTTTTGCTCCTTTTCGATTCGAGGACGATGAACTAGACTTATATCCGGTTCGAGCTGCAACCAGGAGTTCCACCGGGCCGGAACCCGCGGTCCCGGCCCGCTCGGCAGGCAATTCTTTCGATGGACGGCAGGCTGAAAATGTCCCGGATACACTCTCATTGTTCCTACTGCGGCGCAAAATTCGAAGACGGGGCGGGATGGCCCAGGACCTGCGCCTCCTGCTCCAACACCTCGTTCCTCAACCCTGTTCCCGTAACCGTGGTCCAGATTCCGGTCGGGCCGGGTCTGCTGGTCATACGCAGGGCCATCGAACCTCGCAAGGGGTTGCTCGCCCTGCCGGGCGGCTATGTCAACTTCGGAGAAACCTGGCAGGAAGCCGGCGCACGGGAAGTATTCGAGGAAACCGGAGTCGTCCTCAATCCCGAGGAAATCCGGGAATTCGCGATCCGGAGCGGGGAGGACGGAACCATCATTCTTTTCGGGATTTCACAACCGGTACCGCCGGACAGGATCCCCCCCTTCACTCCCAACCGCGAATGCCTGGAAAGAAAAATTTTGACGGAATGGGAACCCCTGGCTTTCAAGTTACACGAAGAGATGATCGAAGCCTATTTCGGAACCCGACCCGAAGGGAGATGCCTTTCCGGGAAATAACGTACGCACGCATTACTCGTATTCCAGCTTCAATCCCTCTTTCGTCACCCGCAACGGTGTGGAACCCAATTCCCGCAAATGTTCGATCAGGGTGAAATCCTTCAGCTTTCCCGGAATGCTCGACGCCTCCTGGACGGCGAGGAACCCTTCTTCGACGATGACCCGATGGGGCACCCCTTTCGCGGTAATATCGAAGGTATGGGCCATGCGCTGTGCATCGTACCGATCTTCCACCCGCTCCCCGGGATACGCTTCCTGCAAGAACTCACGGACTGCCGACGCCTTCTCCCGATTTTCCATGCTCTGCCTCCCAGTAGATAGGAAAACTACATACACTATAATCGCGGAGCGGGCTTCCGGCAAGGATTTCAGGCGGCAGGGCAACAGGTAATATTGATGAGGTTCCAATCGTACTCTTCTTCCTCAGGGCGTTTTGTTCTTGCTGTTTCAGCGCTCTTCCCCACAACCTGGTTTTCCATTTCTTTTCTCCGTTCAGGCAATCCTGCACAGCAGGGGAAACCGTCGAATTTCAAAGAAAGCGTCAGCATCCCCATGGCGTGAAGTTAATCATTCGCCTTTTAGTATTAATTCTCTTTAAGGGTCATTGTTTAGACTCAGACATCTCGAAGTGTGCGATAAAAACATGCATAGAGAGGAAGCATAACCCGATCCGGTGGTTTCACCCGATGCGGCGCCGACGAGCTTTACAGAAAGATACGGGCACCTTCGGAGCGTGCCGACTCCGGGCAATACGGGATTCCCTCAGAATCTGCAGTGGATATACAACCATCTTATACTATCATTACCAATAATTGACAATAATTTAATAGTAATTATCTTTTTTGTGTAAGCAGATCAATCTGCCGGGCTTCCGTGGGTATCTACCGGGATACCGAAGAGCGGACAGCCTGGAAGCATATTGGAAAGGAGTCCGAACATGTTTCTTTTATGGGCGATTATGTTTCTCATTATAGCCATTATCGCGGGAGTATTCGGATTCGGCGGAATTGCCGGAACTTCGGCGTGGATTGCGCAGGTGCTTTTTGTAATTTTCCTGATAGCCTTCGTGGTATCCATGCTCACAGGGCGAAAGCCACCGGTGTCCTGATCGCGGGCGCGGAGCCGATCGCCCCCGTCTGCACCGATACGCCTCGAACGCCCCGGCCAGGCCGGGCACCGCCTGTCACTGTCGAATCGAAGCATGGCAGGCGGTAATCCGCCGCCGGCCTCAACCCGGTTCGAGTATCCCACAAGCCACCATTCCCCGCCCTGTTTTGAAAACTCCTCCCTCTTTTGCGCTCCTTCCGCCGTTTTCCCTCATAGGCGGGCCTGTTCCCGTTGCAGCAGGATTCTCACGCGGGGGAATCTCCCGATTGACGGGGTCCCACCCCTGGCGGTATCCTGCCGGTACTGTTCGTTGCGTAATAGCCGGGAGGAAACGGGCCGGGGGCCGGGCATCTCCCGGGTTTTGAACAGCCATTCAACGTTCTACGAAGGGCAAGGTGGTTCCCAATTCGCCATGAAAACCAGAATCGATCTGGAGAAATACCCGCGAAGGGGCTTGTTCGAGGCGTTCAAGAACAGGGACATCCCGTTCTTTTCGACGACCAGCAATGTGGACATATCGGGGCTGAAGGAGTTCATTGACTCGAGCGGACATGGTTTCTTCGTGTCCGTCAGCTTTTTCATCTCGAAGGCGGTCAACGCCGTTACGGCCCTGCGGCACAGGATCGTGAACGGCGAATTGTACGAGTTCGACAGGACCGATCCGGCCTATACCATCCTCCTGGACGATGAGACGTTTTCCTTCTGCGACTCCAGACATTTCGACGAATTTGCCGAATATCACGCATACGCGAAACGGCGGATTGAAGACGTCAGAAGATGCCCCGACGTAAGCACCGGGGACAAGGATCACATGTTCTTCATCACGAACATACCGTGGTTCACCTTCACTTCGTTTGTCCATCCGTACTGCAAAGCATACGGGTCCATTCCGGTAGTCACCGTGGGCAGGTATTTCGAACATGGCGGGAAGGTGCTCCTGCCTGTCGGGATCCAGGTAAACCACGCCCTGGCCGATGGGTTGCACGTCGGAAGGTTCTACGGGCACATGTCCGCCATGTGCGCTCAGCCACGGATGTGGCTGAGCGGCGACGGGAAGCGGCCCGGCAGTCCTGCCGCTCGAGCCCCCGCGGCCGGTGCCCGAATCGAAGATGCGTAACGGAAAGGATCGACGGTATGACACGAGCCGGCAACGCGGCAGTGCTGAGCCTCATCATTCCGGGAGTCGGCCAGTTTTACAACGGCTGCTTCTGGAGAGGCATCTTCTGGCTGATCATCACTCCGGGCCTGTGGATCGGCTCGGGAGGATTCCTGGGCTGGGTTTGCCACGTCCTGTCGGCCATTACCGCGTATAAAAAAGCACAGGCACCGTAGACTCCGACACGGCGCGCCAGTCCCTGCCTGCAAGCCTCGGCGTGGCCCGGCGGGAATCACCGATCCGGTGCCGGCTCTCCGCCCCATCTCTCCTTCTCTTCGATACCCTTCCCGGCAGTCGGGCTCACCCTTGTGCCCCGGCACCTCAGGGCTTACTTTCCCCTTGTGCGTCCCGTGCGGGCGCATAGACTTGCAGGCGGGTCGCGGCGAGCGTCGTGGTCCCGGTGAAGAAATGTACTTCGTCAATGAAGGGTGAAGTCGATGATCGATCTGGCAGGGATGCTCGCCGGGATCGCCCGGGACGCGCAGTCGTTCGAACCCGTCGATGGCCTCACCGTATTGACCCTGGCCGCCCTCGAAGGGATACTCTCCGTCGATAACTCGCTGGTCCTGGCCATCCTGGTGCGGTCCCTGCCGAAAGAACAGCAGAAGAAGGCCCTGGCCTACGGCATCCTGGGCGCCTTTTTTTTCCGCATCGTGGCCATCCTGTTCGCCGCCTACCTGATCCAGTTCACGGTTTTCAAGCTCGTCGGCGGAGCCTATCTCATCTACCTCGCCATGAAGCACATGTTTTTCTTCTACAAGGAAGAGGCACACCAGTTGAATCCCAGGGCCGGAGCCAATTTCTGGCGGACCGTCACGGCCGTGGAGTTGACCGACGTCGCTTTCGCCATCGACAGCATCACCGCGGCCGTCGCCATGACCAACAAGCTGCTGATCGTATGGCTGGGGGGAGTTCTGGGGATCGTCTTCCTGCGCTTCCTGGCCGGTTTCCTGGTCCGTCTGCTCGAGAAGCTGCCCAAGCTGGAGGATCTTGCGTATCAGCTCATCTTTTTCATCGGGACCAAGCTGTTCCTCGACGGGCTGCATGTGAAGATAGAGCACACGGTCTTCTGGATGATGATGGGGGTGATCGTCATTCTGGGATCCGCCCTGGTGTACCGGGACTACCACCAGAGAGAATCCAGGACGAGGCATCACCATATCCTGCTGGAAAAACTCCGGAAGGGCGAGATGGAAGTCGAAGAACTGCTGCGGATGGAGTATATCCCGCGGGAGGTCATCGAATACCTTCTGCTGGAAAACTGCCTGTTCATTGCGGCTCCCGGCCCGGGTGGAACCTGCGACGGCCGGGGTTCCGGCGGGGCGGCGACGGCAAGCAGGGCCACAGGTCCGGGCCGGTCGCCAAGCTTGCCTTCGGGAGGGTGATCTCCCGCGCTGTCCGGGGGATTGCCCGGCGGGCATCAGGACTTATATTAAGACCGACAAAAGGGAGTAGCCGGCAAGGGCAAAGTCACCAGTACGGCGGTGTCGCCTGGCTTTGCCGTTGGCCGCGAGGCCGATTGGCGAGACTTTTGGTGTGATCCATCATGCTGAATGCCTCGCTTTTTTTTGCCGTCGGACTCATCCGGCCCCGAAAGGCGGTCCGGGAGGTTTGCGGATGCATGGACACGAAAGGAGCAATGATATGGACAGGCTTACGGACAGGATCGGCAGGAAGGCGGCTTCCAACGAAAAGCTGGCACAGCTCATAAAGAAGGCCATGAGCGATCTCGAAATCACGGCTTCCGAATACCAGCAGATTATGGACCAGGTGTACGCGGACGGGCACGTCGACGCCGGCGAGCAGAAGATGCTGCAGGAACTTCAGACACTGATCGCCAACGGAACGATAACCAGGGTGCCCGGCTAGCGAAGCTCCGCCCCCGCGGGAAAGAGCAGGTCAAGGGGAGCCCGGAGCGCGCTCCACCCCGGGGGCATAGGGAATGCCTGCGACAGGACACCGTCTACCGCCGAATTCCAGACAAGATGGGTGCAGCCGGAGCCGCCCCGCGGGCATCCGGCTCCCCACGGCCTTTTTCTCGCGTCCGCAGACCACACCCGCGGATGTTCTCCATCACGGGCGCCGGCTTTGCCCGCATCGTGCCCGACGATTCCCCTTTGCACAGCAGGCAAGGAAACGATACGTTTGATCCCGGCGCATCCTCCTCCCGGCCAGAAATACTGTAAAAATTCAGAACAACATGGCCGGCTTCTGCACAAGAGTGCGAAACCCTGCCTCGATTTGGGCAAGAGACATCTTTCCGGCACCTGGAATGGGTGAATTCTTCCCATTTTTTCGATCCATCTTTCTGGTAAGTTATACCCTCTCCTGGATTTATGTCGGAATTCCTTACAGCAAACCAAAGCCAGCCAAATGCTTGCCCTGAAACAGATTTTATAAAATGCTCTCAGAATATCTGTCGCTACTCTTTACAACTTTGCCATCACTCTCCGTCGAGGGGAAGATAGACTCGCCATGGCACAAAACAGGGCACAGCCAGATATCTGGCTGTTTTTACTCCATTTTGCGCATCCTGCAAGAAGAGGTTCAAAGAGTCACAAGGATGATTGGCAGGAATTTTGCTCTGCAATCGGCCAGCTTCGGTGTACGTTGCGGTTGCCTGATTTGTTCTTCTCGAAGGAAAGGAGCTTGGAAATGAAGCATGTCCTGATCTTGGTTTGCGCGGCTGTTGCGCTTCTTGGTTTGACCGGAGCTTCTGACGCCGACATCATGTGGGATTTTCAACAGGGTGCATCCACCTCGGCGTTATACGCGCCGACGGATACCTTCAATAACGGTTCATCCATCTGGAGCTGGACGGGCAATTATGCTTTCGTGTTAGGCTCCAAGTCGAACGTTTACGCGGCCCCGACCGCGGGACCAGTTACCGACGCAACGAAATATGTTACGGTCCCGGAAGATGTGAATGATACTCCTCGGTCCGCCACAATCTCCTTCGGCACCGCATACAGTTACTTCGGCATGTGGTGGGGATCGGTGGATACCTACAATTCCATCACGTTCTATCTGAACGGTACCCAGGTGGGAACGCTTACGGGCAGCCAAGTTCTCGCTCATACAGGCGGAGCGACGGGAAGCCAGACGGATCTGAGAAGCAACGGATTTCTGAAAGTGTACGGCAACGACCTCACATTCAACCGCATCGTCTTCTCAAGTACGAACTACGCCATGGAGATGGACAACTTCACGGTGGCTCCCATCCCGGAACCTGCCAGCATGTTGCTCCTTGGCTCCGGTCTGATCGGCTTTGCAGGACTCCGGAGAAGGATCAGGAAATAGGCTTTCAGGAATGATTTCCCGGCAAAGCCTGGCTGCTCGCGCGGTTCGATTCCGCGAAAATTCAAAAACCTCCTCCCCGGAACATCTCAGGGAGGAGGTTTTTGTCTATGCGGCAGCCGAAAACAAAACCCAGCAACTAACATATTGCCCTCTGCCTGTTGATTTTGCTTTCCGGAACCCACCTGATTGCTGAATCTCACCGCATATTGCATATACGGCAGGTTTTCGATCTCGTTTTTCTGGCAGGGCCAAGATCAAGCCGCCCACTACGCCGCAACTGGTTGATGTTGCTCCGCCCCTTCTGCGTACTTCTGCAACAGTCGTACCACAATTGCCGAAAGCCGGTATTCGGTTAATCAGCATCCTTTGATACACTTTATTAATTGCGAATCCACTTCTGCTATTTTGTTTTGATCAAGTAGTGTCGGATCTATTTACGTTCCGCTATTCATCTATAATAACTGGAATTTCCATCTTTTCCACCAAAGGTACTAATCAATACCGCTTAAAATGTCGGTATTTTTAACAATCCTAATCGCCGCACGTTTCTTGAGAATCTCCTATCTACCTGCGATTTCCGACCAATCCAACATCGGCATATTTTATGCAATATCCCACAAACATACACAAGTCGTTTATCGTTAAGAATATAATGAGGAGAGAAAAATGAAAAAGCTGATCCTTACCGCAATCATGATATTCGCCGTCACCACAGCAGCCAATGCAAACTTGATTACAAACGGCAGTTTCGAAAATGGTATTGATCCAGGCGCCAGCTTCAAGACCATATCTGGGCCAGATAATTCGTCGATTACGGGGTGGGAAATTTTATACGGGTCTGTCGATTATATCGGTGGCTACTGGCAAGCTGCGGATGGATCAAGAAGCTTGGATATGGAAGGTAATTCGCCTTCTGCCATTCGACAATCAATCAATACCGTTGTCGGTCAGCACTATTTGCTTACTTTCTACATGGCTGGCAACCCTGATGGACTTCCCAGTACCAAGGTACTTTTGACCACCGCCGATGGCACATCGCAGCAGTTCAACTTTACGACCACAGGTCATTCCAAGACCAACATGGGTTGGGCCTTAATGACTTTATATTTTACAGCCACTGGAACGGAAACCGCTATTACCTTTGCGGATGAATCGGGAGATCCGGGTTATTATGGCGCAGCACTTGACAATATATCCGTAAATGCAGTCCCCGAACCCTGTACGATGCTGCTCCTCGGTTCCGGTCTCGCGGGTGTCGCCGCTTTCAGAAGGAAGTTCAAAAAGGCATAATTCCGGTCTCCCACCGGGCATGAAAGGCAGGGTCGGCAGCGGCTCTGCCTTCTTTGGTTCAAGGAGAGCGTTCTTCCGACGTGCATGCGTGAAATGCAGGAAGCTGCGCCAACTGTCACCGACCATCCCTGACCGTTTCCGGGAAGTTTTTTGGGTGGCGAATCATGGCCATCGGATATCTCTCGCTGATCGGACGAGGTGCAACAGGCCGGGCGAGACGTTCCACTGGTGGCCGTCGTCGGTTATGACGCTGACGGTTTTCTTGTTGAGACGCAGCACGATGCCTTCCAGCATTCGGCCGTCGGAAGCCTGGAAACCGACCCGGTCCCCCTTGGTAAAACTGGTCATCAGCGTGGTGGCGCGTGCTTGGGAAATGAGCTTGAGCCGTTCGACGATCAGCCGGTTGAGAAAGCGCAGATCTTCCTCGTTGAGCCGCTTGATCGCCTCGACGGCGGAAACGCGATCGATGATTTTGACGCTGCCGGGTTTCATGACTGGGCCTCTTTTTTCAGCACCTTAAGCTGCGGCGGCAGTTCGGGCAGATCGTCCCGGATGACGCTCCGGAGCGTATCGTTGTCGATGCCGAGATGGCTGCGAATAAGGCGGTTACGGGTGGCTATGATTGTCCGCCAGGGGATTTCGGGGTGGCGGCTTCGCCCATCAGCTCCAGTTTTCGCTCTTTTCACCTTTCCGGCGCATCGCTTTAAGCTGAAATACGACGTCCGGATGCATCTGCTGATGTTCCAGATCAGGATTCTACGTAACCGGATCGACGACCAGCGCATTGTCCCCACACCTGAGAAGCGAGCCGAGCCGCTGCGACTGGCGAATGAGATCAACCACGATGGCCTATGTCATGCTGGTGGTCAAACCCCAGACCTATCGCCGCCGGCTGAGTCCGAAGGCCAATTTTCATCTACCGGCCCCACCCAGAAAAAGGGGTTATGAGCCACCTCCCAAAGATGGCCATCGGGATCCTTGAAGTAACCGCTGTAGCCGCCCCAAAAGACCTTCTGCGGTTTTTTGACCAAGGTAGCGCCTGCCTTGACCGCCTGGGCGACTACTTCATCAACCTCTTTCTCCGAGCTTACATTGTGGGCGAGCGTAAACGATTCAAATCCCTCTCCACAGGAGGACACGGTCGCGTCTTCTGCCAGCGCCTCTCGTCCATACAAGCCAAGCCACGTTCCGTTGAGTGTAAAGAACGCAACTTCAGGAGACGATTCCATTCGAGGAAAACCCAATCCATGCTCATAGAAATCGATTGCTGCATCCAGGTCGCGAACACCGAGCGTAATCATGCTGATTCTTGGCTTCATCGGTCGAACTCCCATTTTTCACGCATAACAGCACCCCCCAAATAGCGACCGCTCATATTTTAGATTGTGACTGGATAGCCATTTTCCGGCAAATACTTTCATCTGCTTCATTTTCTGTCTTTCCAAAACCTTGCTTTTTGTTACCCCCCAAGCCAGCCCCCAAGATGCCGCAGCTTTTCTCATAGCTCTGTCATAGCTCGGCCAACCTGTAATGCCGGGTGGATCGGTCGCTCCCGCGCCGACATCAACAACCAGGTTCTTGTCCAGCCACTTGTATACGGTGTCATTGCTAACCCCGAGGTGTTTGCAGATCTTGGTTATCGACAACCAACGGTCTCCCATCTCGTTCATTCTCAAAACGCCCGTGGAGTTTTGGTTTGCGGCCACGTCCGTCAGGGGCGAAACGAGAGATGCTGGACGCACTTCTCACAGGTCAAAAACTTCCTCAATATATATAGGCTGTACATGCCAGGTCAAACGATCCTTATCGATTTCAGCCGAATTTATTCGAATACACTCGACAGTATAGGATTGAGGCTGGCTTGGGCCGATTAACCGACAAGATGCATTGGCAAGATTTCTTGCGACTTGGGCCGACACCCTGCCGCCACCCGGCACGTAAGCCACATGACAGCAAGTGGAAAAAATTGCAGCCGCTACCCGACACGACCGAGGTCTCTCCGGCAAGTAAACGGGGAAGCCGTCAGAATTCACAAAAAGAAGCGGCCGTCCATGGACATCAACGACCTGTTTGCCGATGTAATCGCCGAACGACTGTTGCAGAAAACGATGCAGGAAGGCTGGACGAGACCCGGAGGATGTGGGTAAGGGCTGGGAGGTTTTTCTGCCGAAAGAAAAGCGGGATAGGGAGGTTTACCAAAACGGAAATGGCCGGGCTGAAAGACCTGATAAACCCCAGGCAACGTAAGGTACTGCCAGATAAAGAAAAACCATCCAGCAACCGGGCAAGGTTATCGGATGGCTATATCTTCTCTTAATGGTGGAGGCGGCGGGAAACTATTACTGAATTCGCCAGAACCAGCTAAAACATTAGCTTTTTTCCGATCTACCCATCTCCAAAAGCCATTCAAGTTTGTGTGATGACTTTGTGTAATAAGATACCGCCAAAATTGAAAATGATCAAGGCCGGAGAGATAGGCACGTTGCCGGAAAAAGGCAGCCTGTTTCCACCTTTTTATACCCGCAATTTGTGTAATAGCTTGCCTGTTCCAACTTCCCGATTTCCCTGAATCCAGGTTGCCTACTCAAACTTTTAGGCTTTCCTTCCCTCTTTCATTTTCCATCCATTTCAGGGGAGGCGAGATATGCACCACATTGGCTTTTTGGGCCTCTCATAGTGGACTTCGGCCACAGACCGCTTTATTTATTGTCCAATAACTGTTCGGAGCACAGAACAGCGGGCTTCTTCAGAGAAGCTGAACCTCATCAGGCAGAATGACAATCACATCGAGCAAACTGGAACATTCAACAAATGGAGGTACTGTCATGTCGGTACAGAAAAGAAGTAAGTACTATTATATGAAATTTAAGGTAAAAGGAATCCAGATTTGCAGAAGTACCGGAAAGACCCGCAAGATTGATGCACAGATTGTAGAGAAACAAGAGCGTAAACGTATTCTCAGAGAGCTTGAAGGCGACATTAAACCAGAACGCAAACCAAAGAAAGCACCATTGAAACTATCAGAAGCAATTGAACGAATTTTTTCAGAAAAATGGTCGACGATGCGAACAGGCGAAGAATGTCAATCCAAGATGAATCGTATTGTCAAAATCATTGGTAACATTGACATCAACCACATAGATGAAAACAAGATAACCAAAATACGTAACGAACTAAGAAAGTCAAAAATACGGGAATCGACCATTAATAGGTACCTAGCTCATTTAAAAACATTACTCAACACTGCAAAATGGGAATGGAATGTTATTGCAAAGGTTCCACTCATCAAACTAACCCCAGAAAAGCAAGGGAGGATACGTGTTATATCAAAGGAAGAAGAAGCCACAATTCTCCAATTCTTGAGAGCGCCACAGCCACCAAGAAGGAAACACTATAATGATGTTGCAGATTTAATAGAGATATTGGTTGATACAGGCATGAGGCTTGGAGAAGGATTGTCTTTAACTTATTCAGATAATATTGACCTTACAAATTCGCTTATCAATCTTTACCCCCATCAAACGAAATCTTATCGCGCAAGGTCAATACCAATAACTAGGCGTGTTTCTGAGATTCTAAGGAAGCGAAAAGAAAAAGGTTTAAAACCATTCAGGCTTAGTTTATGGCAAGTAGATAAAGCGTTCAAGTCTGCAAAAGAAGCAATGAATATCACAGATAGAGAGTTCGTCATACATGCGCTCCGGCACACTTGCGCTAGTCGTATGATTAACCTTGGCGTTGATTTATACACAATAAAGAAGATACTTGGACACAGCACAATAGCAGTTACAGAGAAATATAGTCATCTCGATACTTCAAAGCTTAGAAAAGCTGTTGCTATGCTAGAAGAATAACATTAACTCATCCACTAAAAGCCATATCGATTCAACTACCCCACCACGCTCTTATCTTCACTGAAACGTAATATAACACGCTTCCGATATATTTATCACTTCCAAAACGGATTTACATTACAGGGAAGCCCGTTATGGACTCCCCCGAGGTTGGACTATGGTTGGACTGCCGTATCATCTGCATCGAATTTTTCCGCAAGCCTTGTCATCTCTTCCTTGATTCCATTCTCACCCAAATGCCCCACGAGCAACCCCGCCACAAAGTCCAGCATGTCAAATGCCTCTCGAAGTTTCGGTGTGAGCGTTTCCCACTTCACGAAACAGTCGTTGCCGCCTTCACCGAAATAAACGTGACTCCCCTTCTCGATTTCCATTTCGATGCCGTCCACCTTTACCAGACTCATCTTCTCCCCCTCAGAAAGAAAGAAGCGCAAGGGAAGTGCTGAACGGTCCAAGTAACCGCCCCGTGCCCTTACAGCACGAGCTTCACCTTGCGCTCAAATTGGGTTCATTGGGATTGTACTTGGTTACTCAGCGAGCACAGGATAAGGAGCCGTAGGGGGGAAGTCAATACCAAAACCAAGAGGAATACTAATTAATTAAATCACTTAACCGTAACCAATTACCGTTCCGAAACGTTTTACGCTTCCGATTTGGAAAGAACAGTGTGGAAATCGAGACACCTCCTTTGATTGATAGCCTCCTTCATGGTCATAGGGTTAGCATTAGAGTGATTATACTATATATCAACATCGGTTATAGTACCGATGGTTATTTGTTGATATATACCAAATCTGCTCTGACCTACACGATAGGTATGCCAAAGAGTTCACTATCAATGATACGGTAAAAGTATACAATACATCCTTGTTCACACTATAAGAATACTTACCACAACTCCAACATTTACCGTCGAAATGGTGTGGCTAGTAGTGGTGGGTATATCGATATGATAGTCTACTACGATGGTGATGTTTCACGGGACATATGCCCTAAGTGTTTAGCAAACCTATTGGAAGAAGTTATACCTAAACTCAGGAAGGAGAATACTGATGGAAGAGAATAAGCAGGTGGTGCCCTACAACTTTGAGGGCATGGCGGTGCGGGTAGTGAAAGATGAGAAGGGAGAACCTTGGTTCGTGGCTAAGGATGTGTGCGACATTCTGGGGTACGTCCATACTTATGATGCGGTTAAGAAGCACTGTAAGTATTCGGAAATACTTAAACCACGCAAATCGCATGGTATGGGTTTAGCGCCAAGAGGAGTTTACATCATCCCTGAATCAGACCTTTACCGCCTCATCATGCGGTCTACCATGAATTACGCTGAACACTTCCAGGCATGGGTTGTGGAAGTGGTTCTCCCCTCGATCCGCAAGACAGGTGGGTACATCCAGGGTGAAGAACACATGTCTGAAGACGAACTTGTACTGAAGGCCATGCAGGTTCTTCAAAGGAAAGTTGAAGTTCTCCACCAACAGGTTGAAGAACAACACCGAACTTTGGCCCTCAAGTCTGCCGTAATAGAAGCTCAGAAACCCAAAGTGGAATCCTTTGACCACTTGATGAACTCGGAGGGGTTATTCAACTTCAGGAATACTGCACGAATCTTGGGTATCGGGGAAGATGTGTTCATGCGCTGGCTCAGAAGCGAGGGTTACTTGACTGACGAAGGGCACTATAACCGTGATAAGATGGGTAACCGTAAGTGGAGATGGGCAAACACACCTTATAAGGGATGCATCCCAGACAAGAAGTTTCGGGACATGGGGTTGTTCAGAGTAAAAACATATGTGAGTCCGTGTAATGGATACTCGGGCTTATTTATGGTAAAAGCGTATGACACCCAAATCGGCCACACAGCAAAAGGGATGCATCCTAACTTTACATCAACGTCGGGAGATACTCCAGTTCCTTTATCAATCGCACCCGATTCTGGCGAATCCACTCCAGGCCGTACCTCTTGGCCGATGCGTTCATTGCTTCTACCGCGAAATCCTTGTTGTGCTGTTCCCCCGGTACTTCCTCGATTTGGAGCAATTCCAGGACATCAGAGTACGTCAGCGGGGT
>JAJFUA010000113.1 GCA_021372635.1 Desulfobacteraceae bacterium
TCTCGCCGCCATGAACCACCCCGTCACCCTGATCGACCGCTCGCCGAGCATCGGCGGGAACATGATCCTGCTGGACAAGACGTTTCCCACGAACGACTGCTCGACCTGCATGATCTCCCCCCGAATGGTGGCCTGCGCCAGACACCCGCTCATCCGCATCCTGACCCTCGCCGAACTGACGGACCTCGGCGGGGAGCCGGGGCGCTTCACCGCCCGCATCGTGCAGCATCCCCGCTACGTGGACGAGGAGGCATGCATCGCCTGCCGCGCCTGCGTGGACAAGTGCCCCCGCAAAGTGCCAAACGAATTCAACTTCGGCCTGAACGACCGCAAGGCGATCTATTTCGCTCACGCACAGTCCATTCCCATGACCCCGAGCATCGATGCGGCGAGCTGCATCTTTCTCCAGAAGGGCCGCTGCGGGGCCTGCGAGAAGGTCTGCCAGGCGGGGGCGATCCGCCTGGACGACCGGGAGAAGCACCTGGAATTCGCCGTCGGGGCGGTGATCCTGAGCGCCGGGTATGAACTGGCCGTCGATCCCCTGGCGGGGGAATTCGGATACAAGCGCTATCCCAACGTGGTGACCAACCTCGAATACGAACGCATGCTTTCCGCGGCCGGGCCCTTCGGGGGCCACCCGACGAGGCTTTCCGACGGCAGGACGCCGCGCAGGACCGCGTGGATCCAGTGTGTCGCCTCCCGGGACAGCGCCCGGAAGAGGAATTTCTGCTCGTCCGTCTGCTGCATGGCCGCCGTAAAGCAGGCGATGATCACCCTGGAACACGACTCCGACGCCCGGGCGACCGTCTTTTTCATGGACATGCGCGCCCACGGGAAGGATTTCGACCGCTACGTGCAGAGGGCCGGGGACACTTACGGAGTGCGATTCGTCCGGAGCATGATCTCGAAGATCGTCATGATCCCCTCCAGCCAGAACCTTCTCATCGAATACTTCGACCGCGAGACGATGGAGAGGAGGGAGGAGGAATACGAACTGGTGGTCCTTTCCGCCGGCATGTCGCCGTCCCCCGGCTTTCTGCCCGTTCTGGGCCGCCTGGGGCTGGAGCGGAACTCCTACGGGTTTGTCGTCTCGGACATGGAAAGACCGGGGCACACCTCCCGCGAAGGGATCTTCGTGTGCGGGACGCTGGACGGCCCGAAGGACATCCCGGACTCCGTCAGCGGCGCGGCCGCGGCGGCGTCCGGTGCCGCGGCGATGCTTGCGGAGGGCCGCAGGGAGGAACCCGCCGATTCCACCCTTCCCGCCCAGCGGGACGTGGCCGGCGAGCCGCCACGGATCGGGGTGTTCGTCTGCCATTGCGGCACAAACATCGCCGGCGTCGTCAACGTGGAGGCGCTGACCGGATTCGCCGCTGCGCTCCCCGGAGTCGCCGTCGCAGAGCATTTTCTTTTCACCTGCTCCACGCAGAGCCAGGAACGCATCCGGGAAGTCATCCATGAGCACCGGCTCAACCGCGTGGTCGTGGCAGCCTGCTCGCCCCGCACGCACGAACCTCTCTTCCGTGAAACGCTTCTCCAGTCGGGACTGAACAAATATCTCTTCGAAAGGGCAAACAACAGGGACCAGTGCTCCTGGGTGCACGGCCAGGAACCGGTCGCCGCCACGGACAAATCCCGCCACCTCCTGCGGGCGGCGGTAGCCCGCGCCGCCCTGCTGGAGCCGATCCGGGAAGTCGCCACCCGTGTGGTCCGGCGTGCGCTCGTCGTCGGAGCCGGCCTCGCCGGCATGACGGCGGCCCTGACCCTCGCGGACCTCGGCATCGAAGCCGTCCTGGTGGAAAAGGAAAGCAGCCCGGGCGGCTCGGCCGCGGAAGTGTACGCCACGCTGGAAGGCCGCTCCCCGCGGCGCCTCGCCGAAGAACTCTCCGACCGCGTCGGATCGCACCGGAACGTCGTCTTGTACACGGAAGCGACCGTAAAGAGCGTCAGCGGCGGCCCCGGCCGTTTCACCGCTTCCATCGAGCGGAACGGGACCCGGGAGGAAACCGATTTCGGAGCGATCATCGTCGCCACGGGCGGGGAAACCTACCGGCCGAAGGAGTATTGCTACGGCGAGCACCCCGCAGTCCTGACCCAGCTCGAACTGGAAAAGCGCCTTCACTCGGGCGGGCACCCTTCGCCCCAATCCACCGTGATGATCCAGTGCATCGGGTCGCGCCGCGACGATTTCGCCCTTTGCAGCCGGATCTGCTGCTCCGCTGCCGTAAAGAACGCCATCTCGCTCATGGAACGCAACCCCCGGGGCACCGTCACGATCCTCTACCGGGACATGCGAACCTTCGGGTTCAAAGAGGAGTACTACAAGCGGGCCAGGGACCTGGGGGTGATTTTCGTGAGGTTCGATCCGGAATCTCCGCCGGACGTCCGCATCGATGGGAACGGCGGCCTGCGCGTCGTCTGCCACGACGCCTCAAGCCGTCGCGACCTGGAGATACGGCCCGATCTGCTCGTTTTGAGCGCCGGGATACGCCCCCGGCCGGGAGGCGCCGAAATCGCGAAGATGCTCAAGCTGCCCCTGATGCAGGAAGGGTTCTTCCTGGAAGCCCATCCCAAGCTGAACCCACTCGACTGCCCCGGAGCGGGAATCTTCCTCTGCGGGCTGGCCCACAGCCCCCGGTTCATGGAGGAAAGCCTCTCCCAGGCCAGGGGCGCCGCCTGCCGTGCGGCCGGGCTGCTCCTCCGGAGAGAAATCACCACCAGCGGCACGGTGGCCGAAGTGGACCGGGAACGATGCGCCGCCTGCCTGCTCTGCGTATACAGCTGTCCGTACAAGGTGCCCTATATCGACGGGGAAGGGATTTCGGTCATCGACCCGCGCAAGTGCCAGGGGTGCGGCGTCTGCGTGTCGGAATGCCCGGCGAAGGCCATCACGTTCCACCACTACACGGACGCACAGGTGGTCGCGCAGGCACGCGGCGCGGCGGGATAGAAGCCTGCCTGGCGATCATGGACCGCTTTCGGCGGCCCGGGCATGCGATTTGTCCGGGCGCGAAGCACTCAAGGGGACAAGGGGATCGTTCCACAGAGAAGATCCCGGAAAAACCGGGATTCCCGGGTCCGGGAAAGGAATGGTCCGCCGTACCGTTCCGGGCGGCGGTGCGCATTACAGGCCGGCGAACAGTTCCACGCAGATGTAATCGTAGCAGCCCACTCCGACGTGACTGTACCTGGGGTCCACGATGTTCTTGCGGTGAGAGGGACTCCGCATCAGCGCATTGTGCAGGGTCTCCGCCTCTTGATAGCCCTTGGTGAGGTTTTCAGCGGCGCGCATCCACCTGCCGCAGGAACTCATCATGTTCCAGGCCGGGTTGACGCCGGTCACCGGGTCTTTGTGCGAAAACTGCTTGTCGATCACCATTTTCCTGGCGCGGTAGTAGGCTTGTTCCGACAGGCATTCGCTCCACCGGATCTGCTGGTTCTCGCAGCGGGTGAGTTCAAACAGCCGCCGGGCTTTCCCGGTGTCGTCCGTGACGGGTTTTTCCCGGTTCTTATGGATGGGATACTGAGGCAGGGAGCTTGAATAGACTGTGCAGCAAAGGCCTGCAAGGGTTCCAAGAACGAGCAGGCAGGTCAGGATCCGATACATTCATTGCCTCCTTGACGACGTCATCGACTATATCCGAAGGCTTCACCGCTCCCGGCGATCTTTTCCGCTCACCCTTCCCCGAGGGCTTTGCGCGGCGTGCACGTTTTCGGCGGTCAAGCCACAGTCTGCCACCGGACAACCCGGATACTCGATAAATCGGCACCAGAGAACAAAAGTATAAATATTTTTTCTCCCGGCCGGCCGTCGTCTCCCCCCCCCACGCCAGGCGCAGGGACCGCCAGAGAGCCCAGGGGCAAAGACGGGGAGAGGAGCCGCAGGCGAAGGCGGTCCCGGGCCAAAGGCCTGCCGCTTTAAAACAAAGGAAGGGAAAAGTCGAGAAAAAACTCCCGCGGCGGGACGCACATCCGGTTCCGGTTTGAACGCGGCGGTTGCGGATTGGCGGGGAAGGCGCTAGATTCTCAAGGGAAGAAGGGGCGTTTTTCGGCTTCACGGGCCGACGCACCCAGGTGCGGAACGCAATACTGTTGCGTTAAGGGCCCCCGGTCCTGTTGGCTTATGTACGGAGGGCACGATGAAGTCGTGCACCGTGCGGGGAAAAGGCAACTCTGATGCACTGCGGGCGGGCACGGTAAGGCTGTGCCCATTCTGCAGGATTTCAACCGGCGTTGGTTCAACAGCATTGCCGCCCCCCCCTCGGGGGAATTGAAAGTCCTCAACCCGGCAGCAGTGCCGCCCGGGAAAACAGTGTGCGGCATACAGGCGGAAAACTGTCGGGGGATTCCCCGCCACGGCGGGCGGGGGATTCTTCCCGGGCCTATTCGAGATTTTCCCGGATCTTTCCGAGGACTTTGTCCAGTTCTCCGGGAGGATAGGATTTGGCCGGCCAGCCGGTCATGAACCCGTCCCCCTTGTGCCGCGGGATCAGGTGAAAATGGACGTGGTCGACGAGCTGCCCGGCGGCCCGGTAGTTATTCTGCAGGAGATTCAGGCCGTCGGCCCCCACCGACTTGATGATGGACCGGGCTATCTTCCGGGAGACCGCGACGCACGCCTGGAGTATGTCGTCGGGAGCATCGAGCAGTGTGGCATAATGAGCCTTGGGGACCACAAGGGCATGTCCGGGGTTGATGGGACCGATGTCCAGGAAGCTCAGCACGGTATCGTCCTCGTAGATCCTGGCACACGGGATTTCCCCTTTGATGATCTTGCAGAAAATGCAGTCGGCCATAATTTGTCCTCCTCGGGATATTGGTGGCGTGCATCACGGACCCGGGAACGCCCGGGGAAGCGGCAACCCGCCGCTTCCGCTCGTCCGGCACGGTCGGAACGGGCAATGCAAACGACAAAAACAATCTAGCAAAGAAGGTTTGGCCTGTAAAGGCGGCACCGGTGCGGCCGCCCGGCCCTTGACGAATCGTCGGGGGAAGAGGATTTTCCGGAGAAGGGAGAACTCATGAAGATTCTGGGCATCTATGGATCGCCGCGAAAAGATGGGAACACGGACTTGATGCTGAACGCCTTCCTGGAGGGGGCTGCCGGCGAGGGGGCGGAAATCGAACGACTCTATGTGCGAGACCTCGCGATGTCGGGGTGCCTCGAATGCGGGCAGTGCGACGAGACGGGCATCTGCGCCGTAAAGGACGACATGGTTTCGGTCTACCCGATGCTGGAGAAGGCAGGGAACATCGTGGTCGCAACGCCGATCTTCTTCTACGGGGTCACCGGGCAGCTCAAGCTCATGATCGACCGGTCCCAGGCTTCATACATGGCAAAGGCTCTGGCCGTGCGGGACGGCGGGAAGAAGCCCCCCGGACCGCCGCGCAGGGGGGTTCTCCTCAGCGCCGGGGCCACCCGCGGCAAGCGGCTCTTCGAATGCGCGGCCCTCACGATAAAATACTTCTTCGACGCGTTGGACGTAGTCTATTCGGGCGATCTCTGCTTCCGGCAGATCGAAGGAAAAGGCGCGGTCCGGCTTCATCCGACAGCCCTGGAAGAATGCTTCAAAGCCGGAAGGGATTTTGTCCTGCACGCCTGAGAGGCATTCCCCGGCAATGCCCGGCGACGGTTTCCGCCCGGAGCGGATGATGTGGAAATAAAGCGGACAGTACTTCCAATTGCTCAATTTGACGATTGATTTTTTGCATGGTCCAGGATAGTGTTCCACGTGACAACAGAAGCATATTTAGGTTCAACAGCCGGAGGGGTGCTCCCGTTACGGGAGCTGAGATGATACCCTTGGAACCTGATCCAGATCATACTGGCGGAGGAATCGGCGACCGGGACGAGTATTATTGGGCCGTTCTTCCGAACGGCCTTTCTCTTTTTCTGGACGGCATCCGGTCGATCTCAGCAGTGCACGCCCCTTCCTTTACCGGTAAGGAGCAGAGAATCATGAACACGCAGTTGGATTACGCAAAAGCAGGAGTCGTCACCGAGGAGATGCGCCAGGCGGTCGTCGGGGAACCGATCGACGCCGAACAGCTCAGGGAGCGCATCGCCGCCGGGCATGCCGTTTTGCCCAAGAACATCGGTCATTCCTTCCCCGATGTAAAAGCCATCGGACGCGGCCTGAAGACCAAAGTAAACGCAAATCTCGGAACCAGCGGCGAATGCAAGGTGCGGGAACTCGAGGCGAAAAAACTCGAGGCGGCCCTGAAAGCCCGCACCGATTCCATTATGGACCTGTCGACGGGGGGAGACCTTTCCGAGCTGCGAAGATTTTTCCTCGACAACTCGACCGTCATGGTCGGGGCCGTCCCCATATATTCCATCGCCACGGAGATGGTCTATAAGGACCTTCCGCTGGAGAAAATGGACCCGGAGCAACTCCTCAGGCATATCGAACGGCAGTGCAGCGAGGGACTGGACTACATCACGGTGCACTGCGGCGTCACCCAGGCCTGCTTGAAAAAACTGGAGAACTTCGAGCGGATCATGCCCTGCGTCAGCCGCGGCGGCTCCATCCACATCCACTGGATGCGGAGGAACCGAAAGGAAAACCCCCTCTACGAGTACTTCGACGATCTGCTGGAAATCGCCCACAAATACGACGTCACTCTCAGCCTGGGCGACGGCTTTCGGCCGGGAACCATCCTCGATGCCACTGACGGCGCGCAACTGGAAGAACTGATGACCCTGGCGGAACTGGCCAGGCGGGCCTATGCGAGGGGCGTCCAGGCCATGATCGAAGGACCGGGCCACGTCGCGCTTCCCGAGATCCAGGCCAATGTCCAGCTCCAGAAAAAACTGTGCAACGGGGCACCCTTCTATATCCTGGGACCGCTGCCCACCGACGTCGCGGCCGGATACGACCATATCACCGCAGCCATCGGAGGGGCCATCGCCGGGGCAGCCGGGGCGGACTTCCTCTGCTACGTCACCCCAGCGGAACACCTCGGCCTTCCAGACACCGACGACGTCTATGCGGGAGTCATGGCGACACGCATCGCCGGCCACATCGCCGATATCGCCAAGGGCCTGCCCGGAGCCATCGACGTCGACCGGCGCATGTCGGAATGCAGGCAGAAACTCGACTGGGAAGGGATGGTCGAAGCCGCCCTGGATCCGGACCTGGTACGCAGGAGACTCCAGGTGACCGAGGACAGGGAAGCCTGCAGCATGTGCGGCAAGCTGTGCGCGGTCAAGATCGGCCGCATGCACTGACCTGGCACGGATCCCGCCGCACTTCGGCACTTCCGCGAAAAAACGATGCGCCCTGCCGGGCGCATAAAAACGAAACCTCCGGTCAGAGCGACCGGAGGTTCCTTTATTCCCTCACATCCGTTCACAAAACATGCTTCAAAAGCGGAACTTCTCTCGAAGAGGCGGAACAACTGCCACGCGGACTCAGCCCTCTCGCTCCTAAGCCTTGGTTTCCGGCTTCTTCTCGGTCTTCTTGGGCTTGGACTTCTTGACCTTCTTCTCGGCGGCAGGTTTCTGCTCGTCGGTCTTCTTGACTTTCTTGGACTTTTTCACTTTCTTCTTGGTCGTGTCGGCCTTGGCGTCGGTCTTGGTATCGGCCGCCGCAGGCGGCGTCGTAGTGGCCGCCATGGCAGGAACTGCAAACATCGATGCCCCGAACAGAACTGCTGTGATCAAAGACGTAAATTTGCCCTTCATATACAGCTCCTTTCCTCCTCACGAAACCCGAATCCGCCCCTCGATCGAGAAGTGCTCCCTCAGCGGCACATTCTATGCACAATTTTACGTTTGTCCAATATTTTCATGCAGCTGAAATCAGCCCTTCCTCGATTTTTCCGTCTTCTTTTTCTTCGAGGAACTCTTCCCCGCTTTTTTCGCAACCGCCTTCTTATCCGCGGACTTTACGGAGGATTTGCCGCTCACGCTCCCGGACGAAGATTTCCTGCCCTTTACGGCCTTTCCGACCTTGCTCGAATGCTTCAATTTCCCGACTGCCGATTTCTGGCTTTTCTTCGAGTGCTTCGAACCCCTTTTCGCCATTTTCAGGTTCTTCGAAGATTTCTGGTGCCTCGAAGATTTTGCAAGCTTTTGCCCGGACCTGGTCTTTTTGGCATTTATCTGGTGCTTGCCCGAAGACTTTTTGTGCCGGGCGCTGGCGAGGCCGACCTTTCCGGAATGCCCGGAAGACCTGGATTTCTGAACCTTGGCCAGCTTCTTTCCGCGCTTCGACTTTGAAGCATACTGCTGATGTTTCTTGCTCTTTTTGGAATACTTCTGGTTCGAGGCGTATTTCTGATGCTTTTTTCCGTATTTTGCGTACTTCTGATGACGCTGACTCTTCTTGGCCAACTGCGTCTTGCGGTGCTTCGACTTCTTGGCCAGCTTGTGGCGCGATTTCGATTTTCGGGAAGAATACTTCGAGCGGCTGCTCTTGTCGGATTTCGCCCCACCCTTGAAACTCGGGGGAGAAGGATTTTCCTTGAGTTGCCGGGTGGCGGGGTTGTACTCGTGCTTCATGATTTCCCGCCACTTGTCCTGCAACTGTCGCAGGTGTTCCCCCATCTGCTGGTCGTCCTGTGCCGGCGCGAGGGAAGGCGAAACGACCGTCGCGGCAAAACAGACGGATATCAGGAACGAACAACCCCGTTTGAATATCATAGCGTAAAGCTCCTTTTGAAAAGGACCGCCCCACGGACGGGAAACGGGGCGAAAACCGCGCACGCCTCCCCTGTTCCCACCGAAGACCGTCCTTGCTGCATCCTGATGTATCATGCAAGAATCCACGCAGCCCGGCTGCGGGACAATCATGCTTCGCGTTCAACGTCTCCGCCGCTTTGGATGTGCGGCCCCGGACGCCCTGAACCAGGCCATTACCGTTCATGCATATATATAAACCGGCATTTTCTCCGGATTGATTTCGCCGCGGAGTTCCCAACCTTTCCGCACACTGTTTTTTCCACCTGTTTTTCGCAGGTCTTTTCCGCCCCCGCGGTGAAGAGAGCTGACAGAATACCCGGAATCCGACGTGGAGCAAGCGAGATTTTCACTCGAAGTCTCGGACTGCACGGATTTTCCCCTCTGCCGGGTGCAGCGATTGTAGCACAAACTCCCCGGCCCCTACAGAGCAAGCTGTGCCGGGAGGCCGGGGAAGTTCCCCCGCCGTCCGCCCCCTACCGTTCAATAATCGGAGCTGGATTGAAAATACAGTTTTCTACATTGTGAAATACGGTATTTACCCCATTTCTTCCAGCACAGGCAATGGTATTCTGCTATCCGAGAATAAGCCTAAGGCCTATTCCAAACTCCCACCTTCTCACGTGCATTTCCTCTCTTCAGGAAGCCAGGCCGCCCCCCCTCGGCCTGGCTGTCTTTTTTTTTCAGCCTACGGCCTCTCCCCGACGAGGGTTCGCCGGCGCTGCCGGCGGAAAAGATTAAGCAAAAGTCGTTCCACCGGCATCCCGCAGCCCCAAGAAGCAGTCGAATCCCGCGAACCGGTCACACCGAAAGAACCATCCACTCCCCCTGAATGCACCCGCAAGGCCGAATCCCGCAGACCGGCCTCCGGCTTCGCCGTCGCGGCACAACCCTGTTGACATTCCTGAGACCGCCTCTATAATGACCACCTGGTCATAATCAGGAAAGGCTGCGCCATGACTCCCCGGGAGACGTTCACAAACCTGGAAAACGAAAAACAGCAGCGGATCATGGATACCGCCATCGACGAATTCTCGGCCTACGGGTTCCGCCAGGCGAGCATCAACCGCATGGTCCAGAAGCTTGGGATCGCCAAGGGCTCAATATTTCAGTACTTTGGTACCAAGGAAGGATTGTTCCACGTCATTTTCGACCACGCCGTCGAACTGGTGAGACTGTCCCTGCGCAAGGTCAAACAGGATACCGCCGGGAAGGGTTTTTTCGAGCGTATCCGGCAGAGCCTTCTCGCGGGAATACGGTTTATCGAGAAGCATCCGAGAATCTATCGCATATACCTCAAAATGATCTTTCAGGAAGATTTTCCACTGCGAGCAGAATTCCTCCAGCAGGTGCATCTGTTTTCAGCAGAATATCTGAAACCCCACGTCCAGGCAGGCATAGCCGACGGCGAACTCCGCGGGGACCTGGACGTCGACATGGCCGTGTTTTTCCTGGACGCGCTCATGGACCGGTTCTTACAGGCCTACTGCGTTTCCTTCCTCGATGCGGGAGCCGGGCTGTACCGCGCCCCCGCCGGACAGGTGGAAGAGCGGGTGGACGAGTTCATCCGCATGATCGAGCGGGGACTGGGATCGGCAGCCAGGGGCTGAGCCGCAGCGCGAACTCCAGTGGATCCGTCATATTCAACAGAAATGGGAGCATTCGTTCCAATGCTGGAACCAGCTTATTTCGAGAGCATCGGTTTGGGAGACCTGCGGGAAAAGGTCTGCGCGGGGCAGCGCCTGTCCTTCGAAGACGGCCTGAGGCTCTTCCAGTGCCCCGACATCGTCGCCGTGGGCTCCCTGGCGCATCACGTCCGGACGGCCCGCCACGGCAGCGCCGCCTACTATATCCTGAATCAGCACATCAACTACTCCAACATCTGCGTGAACGGCTGCCGCTTCTGCGCCTTTGGAAAGGAAAAGGGGGACCCGAAGGCTTTCGAGCTGTCCACGCGGGAAATCCTGGACAAAATCCGGCAGCGCAGGAACGAAGCCTTCACGGAAATCCACATCGTCGGGGGCTGCCACCCCGACCTGCGCCTCGCCCATTTCGAAACGCTGCTCCGGGAGATCGGGCAAATCCGCCCGGACGTTATCATCAAGGCATTCACGGCGGTCGAGATCGCCCACTTCGCCAGGCTCGAAGGGATCACCGTTCGCGAGGTGCTCGAACGCCTGAAGGCGGCCGGGCTTCGGGGCCTTCCCGGCGGCGGGGCCGAAGTCTTCAGTCCGCGCATCCGGGCGCTGCTCTGTCCCGGCAAACTGAGCGGCGAAGGATGGCTGGACGTCATCCGGCAGGCGCATCAACTGGGAATCGCCACCAACGCCACCATGCTCTACGGCCACGTGGAAACCCACGAGGAAAGGCTGGAGCATCTCCTGGCCCTGCGCCGGCTCCAGGACGAAACGCAGGGGTTCGTCTGCTTCATTCCTCTTCCCTTCCAGCCCTTGAACTCAAAGCTGACCGGCGTCGGCCCGACGACGGGCGTGGACGACCTGAGGACCATCGCCGTGAGCCGTCTCATGCTGGACAATTTCCCCCACGTGAAGGCCTACTGGGTGATGCTCACGGTAAAACTCGCCCAGGTCGCGCTCCACTTCGGGGCGGACGATTTCGACGGAACGGTCGTCGAGGAAAAGATCGGGCACATGGCGGGCGCT
>JAJFUA010000125.1 GCA_021372635.1 Desulfobacteraceae bacterium
GACGGGCTACACGCGCTCCGTCCGGCACCTCCTGGCCCTGTTCCATCGCGCATCCCTGCTGATCACCAACGATGGCGGACCCGGGCAGTTCGCGGCCCTCACGCCGGTGCCTTCCATCATCTTCTTCGGCCCGGAAACGCCCCTGCTCTACGGGCCGCTGACCGCAAGGGCCCATTGCCTCCACCTGCAAATGTCCTGTTCCCCCTGCCTCACGGCTTACAACCACCGGCTTTCGGCGTGCGACGGAGACAATCAGTGCCTCAGGCAGATCGCACCCGAAGAGGTGCTGCGCCTGGCGCGGGAACTGCTCGCCGGGAATGCCGCGCCCTGAGGGGCGGCACAAAAGTGGACCGGAAATGCCGATCGTGGAAGACCGTTTCGAAATGCTTTGCCGCCTGCCTCTTCTGGGGTGGCTTCTGCGCTGCCGCTTCGTGAAATTCGGGGCCGTCGGCGCTTCCGGCGTGGTGGTCAACCTCGCGCTGCTTTACGCCGGCCAGGAATACCTTTTCGTTTTCCTCGATTCGGCGGGGATGCGCCTCAACGCCTCCCTCACCCTGGCGATTTTCTTCTCGACGGTGAACAACTTTTCCTGGAACCGCGCGTGGACATGGGCGGACCGCAGGCTCTCCCATGATAAACCGGTGGTTCTCCAGTTCTTCCAGTATGCCCTCGCCTGCTGGGTGGGCATAGTGCTGCAGGTAGCGGTCACCAAGCTGCTCGTCGCTTTCGGGCTGTACTACATGATTGCGAACCTGACGGCCATCGTGCTGGCAAGCGCCTTCAATTTCGTCGTGAACGACCTGTGGACTTTCAGCCGTCTGAAGCTGCAAAAGCTGCGCTCCCAAGAACGCCCTTCGGACTTTCCCGGAAAAGACGCCCGTGTCGACAAACCCCTTTAGGAAGCTCGAGCTGCGGACCGCGTGGTATGTTTTTGCCGCCTGCCTGGCCGTCTTCGCGTACTTTTACGGCCTCGACAGCCAGTATGCCCCCAGGAACGGCGATGAACTCGTATACGCCCACATCACCCGCCTGACGGCTGAAAGCGGCCACCTGCTGCCGCTCCGGTCGGAACTGAACTCAATGCGCAACACCAAGCCGCCCCTGTTGTTCTGGCAGGGAATCCTTTCCACGGATTGGGGGCGCGAGTGGGACCTGTGGCACCTGCGGTTTCCGGGGGTGATCTACACACTACTCACGGCGGTGCTCATCTTCCTCTTGACCCGGCGCATCGCAAAGCAATCCGAGGCGGGATTCTTAGCAGCGCTGGCTTTTCTCGCCTTTTTCAGCACCTACCGGTTCGGACGCCCGTATCTTACGAATCCGCCGGAGGTGTTCTGGCTCTTTCTGCCCTTCTTTTTCTTTCTTTACCTGGGCAGGGCGGCGGTGGAGTCCCGCTTTCTCTTTCCCGCGGCCGGGGGGACGGCCATAGGCATCGGGCTGCTCTACAAGTCCTTCGCGCTCGTTGCTCCGGTGTGTGCGGGGCTGGCGTGGTGGATGCTGCACGAACGGCGATACCGGCTTGGCTCATTCCTGCTGCGGGACGCCTGGAAGCTGGCCCTGGCGGCCCTGCTGGCCCTGGGGATCTTCTGTCTCTGGTTTGCGCTCGATCCCGATCCGCAGGCTGTGCTCAAAGAGTTTGTTCTCGGCGAGAACATGGGCAAAATGACCCCGCAGGGCGGCAGCTACGTGAAAGGTCTGCTGTGGGGCGGTTCGAGCGTGTGGGCGCTGGCGGGAGGGTTCCTCTCCGATACGGGGCTGCTGATCTTTCCGTTTGTTTCGCTGATCTTCCTGGCGGCTGCACGGCGGGGCCGGATGGAGGAACCCGAAAAACTGCTGTGGATCTGGATATTGACCCAGTTCGTCTTTTTTTCTCTTCCCAGCCAGCGCTCCGGCCGGTACCTCCTGGACGCCATGCCCGCCGTCGCCGTACTGCTGGCCCTCAACTGGGAGCGCATCCCCCGCGCCGCATTCATCCTCAGCCTTGCCTGCTCCGGGCTGGCCGCGGCCGGCATCGGCTACCTGTCCCTGCGCCTGGCGATGGAAACGGGAGGAGGGATGCTGTACCCGGCGGTCTACTGGCTGCTTCCCTGCGGGACCGTCATCCTGGCGGCGGCTGCGATCGCCTTGCGCCGCCTGACCCGGCCCGTGGTCCCGGTGGCCGTCCTGCTCGTCTTCCTGTCTTTTGCGGCTTTTCTCCGCCCTTTCGACGGCGCTTCGGGAAACTTCAGTGAAGAAGCGCAGCGCTACGCGAAAGGCAGGGACGTCTGGGTGCCGTGCAACTTCCGGGCGAAAGACGAAGGGCACCGTTTCGTCCTGCCCGGCGCCCTGGTGCACGGCTACACGGAAAAGGGGGCGCCGGACCTGGCCGCCGCCGCTTCCCGCTTTCCCCTTTTCGCCTTTCGAATGCCCCTCTCCCGGGTTCCCGACCGTCCCGGCTGCACGGTGGTGGGCGAGCGCCTGGTCATACGCAGCCGCCACAGCAACCGGGAACTGAAGGAGATGATCCTGCACGGAAGAGTCATGCAGCATTTCTTCGCGCGCGAATACCTGATCGAGTCCTCGGAGGCCGGATCGACGCCGCCCCGGGACGAGTGCCGATAGGCAGTGCCCGCGCCCCGGCCGTGCAAAAGACTCGGTCTTCCGTCCTGAAGCGGGTTCCACTTACCGTGCCTGGATTGCCCGGCGAAGGATATTCTCCAGGGAGAATTTCAAGGCCGGTTTCTTTTGCGCGCCTTTCACGAAAGATGCGGCGGAAACCTCTGAAAGTCTTGTCCCGGAGTAGGACCCCGTCATGGAAAAAGTCGCCGTTATGGGTGCTACCCGGATAGTTCCCTTGATTGCGTTCCTCAAGACAAGCTTGCCGGATTTCACGGTGCCTGAAAAGCTGTATGCCGTAAGGGTGACACTCCCTTCCAGACCATACGACGCGCAATAATCCGCAACAAAATCCCTGATCGCCTGCCGGCAGTCCAAAGTAACGGTCGATCCGCTCTGGGACCATGTTCCGTATGCTATCATCGGTTCCTGATCGGCGTGGAAGGTATGGTCCTCATCGAGGGTAAGGGTATCCGAAACCGGAAGATAAAACGATTTAGTACCATAGCCGGGGATGTTCGCCGCGCCCGATTCCTTTCCCGTAACGGCCCAGCTGCCCGTCGCCGGAGGCGAATAGACGATGGAGTCACTCACGGCGGCGGATTCCCCGCCGTCGTTTTTCACCTTGAAATAGATCTTCTTCGTTCCGTCCAGGGAACTCAGGGTGAAAGCGGGGCCGGTCGCATAGGGCAGCCAGGAGGCTCCCTTGAACGAGGCGGATTCGCTGGCCATGTAGTGTGTCGGACTGTTCGTGGCGGTGTTGTTCAGGGTGACGGTAAGGCTCTCGGTACCCGCATCCCCGTTGTTGATCTTGAACGAGGTGACCGCGGGCTTGAGCATGAGATCGATCGAGTCGGTCGCCACTCCGGATTCCCCGAAGCTGTTCTTGAGCTTGAAATAGACCGTCTTGGTCCCGATTCCCGCACTGAGGGTGAACTTGGGAGCCGAGGAATACTTGATCCAGGATGCCCCGGCAAACTCCGGAGATTCGCTGGCCATGTAGTGGGTCGGGCTTCCGGTGACCGTGTTGTTGAGCCTTACGGAACCGGTCGAAGCGACCGCGGCGCCGTTCGCTATCTGAAAAGTCACCACGGAGGGCTTCTGGCCCAGTTTGATCGTGTCGCTCACAACGGCGGACTGCCCGGCATCGTTTTTCACCTTGAAATAGATCTTTTTCGTTCCGTTTCCGGGGCTTAACGTGAAAGCGGGGTCGGTCGAGTAGGTCTGCCAGGAGGCTCCCTTGAACGAGGCGGACTCGCTGGCCATGTAGTGCGTGGGGTTTCCCGTGGCCGCATTGTTCAAAGTGACGGTCTGGTTTTCGGTGCTTGTCGTTCCCTTGTTTATCTGAAACGACTGGATGGAAGGCGCGGCCAGTTTTGTGAAGACCTCGAGCATGGCGGTGCCGTCCGGCCATGTTCCCGTCCATACCATCACTGTCCTGGCTGCGTCCATAACACCGCTGAGCTGCAGCGCTTCGCAGCCCGTAAGGCATGTCAGCTTTCCGGACGGCGAAAGCGAAAGTGTCAGGGACAGGGTTTCCGTATACCCGTTATTTCGGCTGACGGTGGCGGTACATGTGCCGTTGGCGCTGATGTCGAAATGTCCCCGGTTCCACCAGAATTCGGCGGGGGCGGAACCCAGGCCGTTTTGCTCCCAGACTCCCGCCAGGTTCGCGGCGGCGTATGATTTGGCTTTTCTCGTGAGGACCATCATCTGGGCAGTTCCCGGTGCGGTGGTCCCTCCCCAGGTGGCCGTGGCGGCGATGATCCTCTTTTCCGCGTCCATTGCGCCGGATATGGCGACGCCGTCACCGCATCCGGAAGTGCATGTGATTATCCCGTCCGGTGAAATTGAGAACTCTCCGGTGGTTGTATGCGACGAACCTTTGCTGTCCGTTCCGGAAAGTGAAAACACGCCGCCCGAGCTGAAGGTCATGGTTCCTCTTTCCCACCAGGGGGCGCCAGGGCCCGAGGCCAGGGTGTTGAAGTTCCAGGTGCCTGCCATGTTGGCCGTAGAGTAGAAACTTGCCTTTTTCGTCAAAACGATGAGATTGGTCGAGCCCGGATCGGCGTCTTTCCATGTTTCGGTACACACCATGACGGATTTGTGCGCATCCAGCTGGCAAAGAGTGTCGGAACTGTTGTCGGTGGAGGCGATGAGAGAATAGCCATCCGGAGTGGAGGAGAATACTCCGGTGAATGAAGAGGGAACTGAATCGTCGTTTTCCATTCCTTCGCCGGTGAAATTCCCGTCCGAGTCGACCGTAAGGGAGCCTCTGAACCACCATGGTGCAGAGGGACCGGAAGCCAGGGCGTTGTAATTCCACTCGCCGGACAGGTCGGCGACCGATTCGCCGCAGGCGGTCAAGGGAAATGCCGAAAAAAGACTGAATATGGCAAGAAGGATATACAGCCGGCAGTGCCGGATCGAGCTATTTGCCTTATCCATAAGATTTTCCCTCCTCGTGCAAAGATCTGGTGAATCGATTTGGAAAAACTCTGTTCCTGGAACAAACAATGGGCAAACAATAAGGTCGCCGATAATCGGGAAGCTGGTTGTTGTATTGAGAAGATTAACGGATAAGCCGACGCTTTCGGTGTACTGCCTGCTGTCTGGAACGCGATCTTTGCAGGAGTTCGGGGATAAAGCGCGCCCCGGCCCAAAACCCCCCGGGCCGGCCCCCGCATGCCGGCTGCTCATGTGCATAAAGCACGAATGGTTACTGGAGGGTTACAGGCATCACTGCTATTATGGATAAAAACGATCTAATTTAACAGGAGAAAATGGATATCGGGGCTGTCGTGGTTCTCCAGGTTTTTCGGCCGGTTTGTCTTTCCTGCGCCCGCCACCCTGTCTTCTGGCGCGGGGCGCCTCCTTACGATTTCAGTGAAAAGCGCCAGGCACAGAACCACTCCTCTGGGTGCGCATCGGGCGGACAGACGATGCATTCCGTCCTGATCCTCGGATCGATGGCTTCGGCGAACGTCGGATATTCGGCCATTCCGCCGGACTTGCAGGGATAGTCCTCCAGCCCCTTGCGCTTTCTGGCCGCCTGTACCCGGCATTCGTCCATCCGGAAGACGAAGGAATCCGACGTCTCTTCCAGGATGCTCTGCCGGTTGACGGTGGCATAGAGCCGGAACGCCAGGGCTCTTTTCAGCCCTTCGAGTCCCGGGTTTTCGGGAAGATTCAGAAACCGCCTGATGGACCAGGCCTCGAAGGGCGAGAAGGCCGACCAGCAGGAGTCGTTGCAGCGCTTGGCGTCGAACATGCCTCTCGAAAACTCCACTGCCTGAAACCACACCCCGTCGTTGGCCAGCCAGTTCTTGGCGATGCTCTTCCGAAGGGCGGTCAGGGTTTCTTCGGGAAGTTTCAGCAGGGCACTGGGAACGCCGTTTTCCACCTCAAAGCCCAGGGTTTCCGAAAGCCTTCCGAGCTGGATCTCGCAACTGCGCCCGAGGGCCTTGTCGAGAACGTCCCAGGCCTTCTCTCTTCCGAGCTGGTGCTGTACCTCGGCGAACCACATGGCGTGGTGCATGACGATGCGGTGCAGAAAGTCCATGATAAGCCGGGCGGTTTGCTCCCGGTTCAAATCTTCCGGTGAACGGACATCGTTTTCCATCGTGACTCCGGGCTGCCGGCCGGCACTGCGGCCTGAGCAATCATCGAAAAGCGCGCCGCGATGCGCGGAATCGCAAGCGGCCGAGGGAACCCACCGCGGGCCGCTTCTTCCGGACCCCAAGGGGAAGATCGGCGGCAAACGCTTGCGGAACGGGACAGGTGAAGCTTATTATACTTCTCATGGCGGTCTGCAGGCAAAGGATTGTAAATCACGGCGCAACTGATCGTATTTCCTGGTGCTCATGATGATGCATTTGAATTGTCTCGAAAAAGCTCCCATGTCGCAAACTGTCCGGAGGCCGGCGCTCATGCCGGTTCCCGCGGGGGCCGTGTTTCGCGCCCGTCTGCCGTTCATCGCCTCCGTCTGCCTGGGCCTGCTTCTGGTGCTCTTCCACGTCGGGCTGGCCGCCGAAAAGGATGAAGAAAAGAAGGAGGAGGCGCAGGGAATCCGCTACGAGGTGAAGCTGGAGGGGGTGTCCGACAAGGGGTTGAGAAGGGACCTGGAAGCGGTCCTCGATACGAAGACCTACCGGGACCGGCCGCCGGCCTCTGCCGTCCTGCTCGAGCGCAGGGCGGAGGAGGATATCGACCACCTGCGGGACGCTCTGAGGTCCCTGGGATACTACGACCACGAAGTTTCCTACACGCTGGGCGAGGAAAAGGCGCGTACCCTCGTCACCTTTCACGTCCGGCCCGGCGAGGCCTACCGCTTTGGAAGCGTTTCGGCTACCGGAGAGCCCGCGGAACTCGCGGGAACCCTTTTGAAACCTTCCCTGCAGGGGTTCCGGACGGGGGATCGTGCGACGTCCCGGGCCGTGGTCGCCGCGGAGGAACGCCTCGTCGTCGCGATGAAAAGAGCCGGGTACGCGTTTGCGGCCGTTTCCGACAAAAAGGTGATCGTCGACCACGCTTCGAAAACAGTCAGCGTGGCGTATGTGCTCTCCCCGGGACCTGCGGCCCGTTTTGGGCCGACGACCTTCACGGGCCTGGAATCGGTCCGGGAAGACTATCCCCGCCGGCTCATCCCCTGGGAGACGGGAGAAAGATACGACGGCAGGCTTGTCGACAAGCTGCAGAAGGACCTCTTGCAGACACGGCTCTTCGGCCTCGTGCGCATTATCCCCGCCGAGCGGCTCACCCCGGAGGGGCTCCTTCCGATGGTGGTCGAACTGAAGGAGAGAAAGCAGAGGACCGTCAAGGTCGGCGCCAACTATCAAACCGACGTGGGGGCGGGAGGGAAGGTGGGGTGGGAGCACCGCAACCTCTTCCACCAGGGGGAAACCCTTTCTCTTTCCCTGCAGGCGTCCGAAATCACCTACTCCGCGGGGGGGACCTTCCGGAAGCCGGCTTTCCTGGAAAGAAACCAGTCGCTCGTCGTCGATTCCAGGATCGCGAGGGAGGAATTCGACGCCTACACGAGCAATTTCTACGAGTCTTCCATTCTCCTGGAACGGGTTCTGATCGAGCGGGCGGAGGCGGACGCAAGGCCGGGGCAGACGCAGGACGAAACGCTCAGCATCGGTGCCGGGCCCGCCCTCCGTCTCGCGAAGGTCAAGGCGACGGACGAATACATCGGTTTTCCGATTTTCCAGGACGATACTTTTTTGCTCCTCGGCCTCCGTTCCTTTTTGAGATGGAACACGACGGACGATCTGCTGAACCCGACGAAGGGCGGCAGGCTGCTCGTGGAGGCAAACCCCTATTACGAGGTGTTCAACACCGGTCCCTTCCTGAAGGCTTTCGCAAGCTACAGCCATTACTTCCGCATCCTCGCCGAGCCGCAGCTCATCCTGGCGAACCGCGTGGCGATGGGGTCCATCGTCGGGGCGGAAAGAAACGACATCCCTGCCGATGTGAGATTCTACGCGGGAGGAGGCGGCTCCATCCGGGGCTATCCCTTCCAGAAGGTCGGGCCTCTCTTCCGGGACGAACCCACGGGTGGCAAATCGATCCTGGAGTTCTCCACGGAGTTCCGCCTGAAGGTGACGGATACGTTCGGAATGGTGGCTTTCCTCGACGGGGGAAGCGCCTTTGAATCGTCGTACCCCGATTTCGGTTCCGACATCCGGCTGGGAGCGGGAACGGGCATCCGGTATTTCACACCCGTGGGCCCGCTGCGGCTCGACATCGCGTTCCCGCTGCAGCGAAGGCCGGACGTCGACAGCGCCTACCAGATATACGTAGGCATAGGACAGGCATTTTGAAAGCGATGAAACGTTGCATGGCGGCATACGGGTTCCTGCGGTTCGCGCCGCTCCTTTTCCTGCCGATCCTCCTGGCGGGCTGGGTGGCTCCCGCACTGAGCGCGGAAAGCGAAAACGGCGTGTTCGGCGCCTACGTCGCCTCGAAGCTTTCCAGCGCACTGAGTTCGGGCCCCCGATACCAGGTGCGCGTGGGAAAGCTCTCGGGATGGAATCCGCTGGACATGCGGGCGGACCGTATCACCGTGAGCGATCCCCAGGGGACATGGGCCGTTGCGGAAAACGTGGTCTTCCGGATGTCCGGGTGGAACCTCCTGCGTTTCCGGCTGGTCATCGAGGAGACCGGGGCGGAGACGATCACCATTTCCCGGATTCCGGTGAAGAACGGAGAGGAAGAACCGAAGGAAAAGAAGCCGTTCGCCCTGCCGAAATCGCTGCCGAACGTTACCGTGGAGCGTTTCCACGTGGGGAAGCTCGTCCTGGAAAAGGACGCGCTCGGCCGGGAAGGGGCGTTCGGGCTCGACGGCAGCTACCGGGAAGCGGAGGATGCCCCCGGGTGGGTGGCGGCTCTCCGCGTGGCGGAACTCGGGGAGGGAACGGGCATGGTTGCCGGCCTCGAATTGAAACTCCTCGGCAGACCTCCCGAAAAGCTTGCCCTCGACTTCGCCTTCCACGAACCTCCGGACGGCTGGCTTGCGACCGTTATGGGGCTCGAAAACACCGCAGGCATGGATTTTTCTCTGCGGGGGGAGGGGCCGCCCGACGCCTGGAATGGAACGCTCGACGGAAACGTCGGCCGGATCGGGAAGGTGCGCTCCGACGTGGGGCTTACGCTCGGGGAACGGATCGGGCTGACCCTCGAAGGAAGGATTGCCCCGGAGGCATCGATGGTGCCCGAGGATCTTCATCCCCTGTTCGGGAAAGAAGCGCCTTTCGCGCTCACTCTGCGGCTCGATCCCTCGCAATCGTTTCGCGTCGAGTCGTTCCGCCTGGACGGGCAGGGCTGCAGCCTGCGGCTTGCCGGGGAAGTCGGGTTCGAATCGGGGAAAATATCCGGAAACTGGCGTTTCGAAGTGGAGGACCTCGCGGCGATGCAGGCCGCGGCCCGGTCGCCTCTCGGCGGGTCTCTGACCGCCGAAGGGGAAATCTCCGGCACGGCGGCCCGTCCGCAGGGCACCGCTTTCGTGCAGATCTGCGGGCTGGAGGAAGCTTCGTTCCGGGCGGAGGAAATCCGGGCGGACCTTCGGCTCGAGCCTCTCAAACCCAGGGAGGAGAAGCTTTCCGGTTTCCGGATTTCGGGAACCGGGAGCGTGGAAGAGCCGGGAAAACCGGCGGGGAGGTACTTTCCCGAGCGCTCCGTCAGCTGGGCCTTCGCAGCGGAATACCCTTTTTCCGGTCCCGTTTCCCTGGAGAACCTGAAAATAGACGGAGAACGGACCGAGGCGACGATTTCGGGCGCCTACGAACCCGAACGACAGGCGGGGACCCTGGTGGGAGTGCTCCGCGTGAAGGACCTGGGTCCTTATGCCGCGTACCTGGGCCGTGACCTCGCGGGAGGTTCCGCGACCGTGGAGGCCAGGCTTTCGGGCAGCCTCGGGACCCGCTCCGCGGAGGGCACGATCCGCGGGGACATTGCCGGGGCGAGCGGATTTCCGGAGCCGATGCGTTCGCTGTTCGAGCCGAAGCTCTCCTTCGCCTTGCAGGGAAGCCTTGCCGGGGGGGCGCGGCTTTCGCTGTCCCGGATCGAAGCGGAGAGCGCGGCATTCCGCTTTACGGGCAGGGGAGACGCGGACGTTTCGGCGAACACCGTCCGCGGTTTCTGGCAGCTTGCAGTCCAGGACCTGAAAAGCCTCCGGGAACTCCCGTTCCGTTCCGTTTCCGGAAAACTCCTGTCCGAAGGCTCCATAGACGGCCCGCTCGACGCCTTTTCGCTCAAGGCGTCCCTCAACAGTGAAACCCTGGAAATCGAAGGCAACCGGCTCCGGAGGGTGCAGGCGGAATTCCGCGGCGAAAACCTGCCGGACGCCCCCAGGGGGGATTTCCGTCTGAGCGTGCAGCGGGACGGTGAGGAACTGAAGGCCTCGGCCGGCTTTGCCGTCAGGGGAAGGGAGATATCCCTCTCCTCGATCAGTTTCAAATCTCCCGGGAACAGCTTGACGGGAAACCTCGACATCGACCTTTCGAAACCCGTCGTCGTCGGCAGGATCGACGGCGATTTCGGCCGGATTTCCTCGCTGGGGCGCATCACAGGAGGACCTCTGGGCGGGAGCGGGAAGTTCACCGCCCGTTTCGACCGGGGAAAACGGGGCCAGGAGGTGCAGTTGAGCCTCAACGGCAAGAACCTCTCGGCTCGATCGGGAGAAGTCGGTCTGCTGTCGGCCGCGGCCACCGTTTCCGACCTGTGGCGCGAACCGGCGGGAAAGGTGAATGCCGAAATGAAGGGGTTCAGGACTGCCGGCTTGCATCTCGACACGGTGAATTTCGACGCTTCGGGCAATGGAAGGCAGGCTGATTTCAGCGCTTCGGCCAGGGGGAGCGCAGGGCGGCGGTTCAACCTGCAGACCCGCGGGGCTGCCTTCCTGGGAAAGAATTCCGGCCGGGTGCAGATCGCCTCCCTCGACGGCCAGGTGGGGGAATATCCCCTGAAGCTGCTGCAGCCCGTGACGATGGAGCGGTCCGACGGCCGCGTTGCCCTGGGCGGCCTGTCTCTGGCCTTCGGGACGGGCCGGATCGAAGCTTCGGGCAGCTTTGCCCCGCGGCAGGTTTCGTTCGACGGGAGCTTTCGGGAATTGCCCCTTTCGGCCGTGGCCGACTTCGGAGGCCCGAGGATCGGCGGCGGGGCGTCGGGAACGCTCCGGCTGCAGGGCTCCGGGGCAAGGCCTTCCGCGAAGCTGGATCTGCGGTTCACAAACCTGCGCCTGGGCGGCATGGAAGGGGAGGATTTTCCCTCTTCCACGCTGACGGTGAACGGTACGCTGGAGGAAGGCCGCTTCAACGGAGCGTTCGAGATGCGGGATATCGTCCGGCAACCGGTGCAGGGGATTTTTTCGGCCCCCGTGAACTTTTCCGTGACCCCGTTCTCCCTGTCGGTGCCCCGCGAAGGACCGGTCCAGGGCCGGCTCGAAGCGTCCACGGACCTGAAGACCCTTACCACGCTCCTTCTCCAGGACAAGAACGCCATGACGGGCCTGTTGAACGTCGATCTCGTCCTGGGGGGAACGGTCGGCGACCCCTTGCTGCAGGGAACGGCGACGGTGCGGGACGGCACGTTCGTGAACCTGCAGAGCGGAATGGAACTCAGGGACGTTTCCGCCCGGCTGGCCGCCCGGGGCGAACGCATCGAAATCGAGAGCTTCGAGGCTTCGGACGGGGGCAAGGGGAAGGTGACGGCGAGCGGCTGGATGAGCGCCGATCCCGGCAGGGAGTTTCCGCTTCGGGTCTCGTTCAACGTCTCCAATGCGGCGCTGCTTCGCCGCACGGAGGCCACCGCCACCCTGAGCGGCGAAATCGGGATCTCGGGCACGCTCCGGCACATGGCGACGAAGGGGAACCTGACCGTGGACGCCGGGGAAATCTCCATCGCGAAGCGCATGCCGGCGAACCTGCCCACCCTGCAGGTGGTCGAGATCAACCGACAGGCGGCCGAGGGGAAAAAGGGAAGGAAGAAGCCCCCGCCGGCGGTGGAATCCGGGGAGGCGGCGGGCGCCGATGTCTTCGAGCTTGCCCTGGACGCCAGGGTGAAGGTCCCCGGCAGACTGTACGTGCGCGGGCGGGGGCTCAATTCCGAGTGGAAGGGGGAACTCGACGCCACGGGCACCGCGGGAGAGCCTTCCATCTGGGGGAACATGACCGTCGTGCGCGGCACGATGAATCTCTTCGATCAGCGTTTCAAAGTGACGGAGGGGATCATCCAGTTCTACGGCGGCAGGCCGCCGTCCCCGTTTCTCAACCTCACGGCGGAGGCCACGGCCAGGGATGTCACCGTTCGAGTGATCGTCACCGGGTTTGCTCAGGACCCGAAGATCGAACTGCAGTCGGACCCGCAGCTACCGTCGGACGAAATCCTGTCACACGTCCTCTTCAAGCGCTCCATGGCGGATCTCACGCCGGTGCAGGCCCTGAAACTCGCCCGTGCGTTGAATACCCTTTCGGGAAAGGGCGGGGGCTTCGATCCCATGGAAAAGACCCGGAAGTTCCTGGGGATCGACCAGCTCGAAATCAAGGACGTCGACACGATGGAAAGGAAGCAGGGAAGCGGGGAGAAGGGCACGGCGGTGGGAATCGCCAAGTACCTGACCGACGACATCTACGTCGACGTGCAGAAGGGCATCGGTGATGGAGCCGGCAAGGTGTCGGTGGAGGTGGAGGTCACCCCGAACGTGACAGTGGAAGGCAACGTGGGCTTCGGTTCGACGGAAAAGGGCCAGCAGGGGACCGGCCTGGGAGTCAACTGGAAGCTGGATTACTGACCGTCCGGCGTGCGGCGGATCAGCGGCCGTCGGACAGGTAGACGATTTCGGCCCAGGGGAACTCCCAGCTTTCCGCTTGGCAGTGTCCTTCGAACTCCCCGGTTTCGTCGGACCGTTCGCGCCTGACCATGCCCAGCACACGAATCGAGTCGATGTCCGACACCCGGTGGCCCCATTGCCGGGCGCACACCCCGGAAAGCACCGCCACGCATCGGCCGTCGTCGTTTTGAAGTTCCACCTTTTCCGCCCGGGCCACGCCCCGGAGGAGGCTGCCCGGGGCAAGGCGCGCTAGATGGCCGTGAATCGGGTCGTTCCCGGAGAAGCGGCCCGCATAGCCCAGGTAGATGTCTTTCATGCCGAGGGTTTCATAGCGGAGCCGGTTCAGTTTCTCCGGAACCGGGACCGCCGCGCCGGCCGTGCGGCGGAAAACGAAATCTCCATCCAGGGAAGCCAGGTACGGATTCGAGCCAGTCCGGCGCTGGAAGAGCGTGAGGGTTTCCCTTGCCCGCGTCATGCCCACGTAGAGAATCCGCCGCTCTTCTTCCGGGTTTGCGTTCCGCTTCGACCAGTCGCCGTCCAGGATGAAGACGTGGGGGAACTCCATGCCCTTCGCCCCATGGAGGGTCGAAAGAAAGACCCCCCGGCCGAGGCGCTGTTCCCGCCGCGTTGCGGCCAGGCTTTCGTACAGGGCGTCCACGGCGCCGGTAACGCGCATTGCGGCGTTTCCCGTTTCGGCCTTCCATACCGAAAGGACCTCGCGAAGAAGCTCCCACCAGGGACTCTCCACGCCGCCTGAAAGAGTGTCGAGGTGCGCTTCCAGGTCCGAGGCGGGCAGGATTTCATCGCGGTATCCCTGGAGAAACTCCAGGAACTTCGCCGCTTCCCTGAGCCTGTGAAGGGGAGGGCACTGGGCGCGGTCGACCGGCCAGGACAGGGGGATTCCGAGGTGTTCGAGAAGCGAGCGGACGGGAGCTAGGTTTTCGCGGGTGCGGGAAAGGACGGCGACGTCGGACCATTGCAGCGCCGGCTTCAGTTCTCGAAGCCGGCGCAGTTCTTCGCAGACGGCCCCCGCCTGCTCCGGGGCGCCGTCGACTTCGATCAACTGGACCCGCCCGCGGCTCAACGGGTCGAGGCTGCTCCAGGGGCCTCCCGGCTGATCGTCCCGGCGCTTCCCGTCGCAGCGGATCGGATGGCTGTCTTTCATCCGGTCCCGGTTGTGCGCGATGAGCGCGTTTGCGGCCGAGACGATGTGGGCGGTCGAGCGGTAGTTTTCCACCAGGCAGTGGATTCTTGCCCGGTAGTCTTCCTGGAAACGCCGGATGAAGCGGACATTGGTCCCTCTGAAGGCGTAGATGTTCTGATCGTCGTCTCCCACGGCCAGGATCGAGAGCCTGCTGTCGGGGTCGCTTTCCGTTCTTCCGGCCAGGGCGGAGATCAGTTCGTACTGTTCCTCGTCGATGTCCTGGTACTCATCGACCAGGATATATCGAAAAGCCGCCAGCAGCCGGTCGCGCACCTCGTCGCCCTGGATTCCCGGCAGGTCCGCTTCTCCCTTGAGAAGCCGGACGGCCTCCGGGATCAATGCATCGAATGCCGGTTCCTCGCCCCTTTGGGCGACTTCGGCCAGGGAACTTCCCGTCAGGCGCATCGCCATGCCGTGATAGGTCTGGACCATCACTCTTCGCGCGTCGTCTCCCAGGAGTTCCCTGAGCCGTTCTTTCAGAGAGACCGCCGCATGGTGGTTGAAGCAGGCAACCAGGATGCTCTCCGGGGGGACCCGCAGGACGCGGATGAGGTACGCGCAGCGGTGGACGACCACGCGGGTCTTCCCCGAACCGGGTCCGGCAAGGATGAGCATGTTCGCATCCTCGTCCGCCGTGACGACTTCGATCTGCGCGGGGTTTTCAAGCGCGTCCACGATCTTTCTGTACGACTCCTCGCCCGTGGCGCGCTGGAGCACATCTTTGCGATGGGCGAAGTATCGCCGGACGAAGTCGGCCTTTTCCATCGTAAAATAGGTGAGCACGAATTCGAGGGCTTCGCCGATTTTTCGGGCACCCAGGCGGGCGTATTCGTTCATGACGTGGACCTGGAAGACGCGTTCGGCGAAATGAGCGGAAAGCGGATTGTAGTCGGCTTTCGTGTACCGCCTCTTCCGGGCTTCGGGGAGCAGGCGGATGTTCATGGCCTGGCGAAAGACCGCGAGCCCCTGCTGCAGGATGACGACCTTCTGCTCGTGAAGGAAGAGGAGCCCACGCTCGATGGCCGCAAGGGGGTCCCGCACCTCTTGGGAGAGATAGAGATGAGACCGAAGCGCCCGGGAAAGATCCTCGCTGGAAAAGCTCACCAGTGTTTCAGCGTTCGGCGGGGCATCGGCGGGGATGCGGGAAAGAATGGCGCCGAGCACGACTTCGGACACCGACTGGCGCCGTTCGGCCGTTTTCTGGAGCGCCTCCCAGTCCCTCAGGAGTTTCACCCGGTACCGGTCCATGCCGAGGTGGCGGTACTGCAGACTGCCCTGGGTTCCCGCAAGGCCTTTGCCGTCGAGGCTGAGACTTTTCAAAAGCCCCCGGAGCACGGCCGGGTTGGTTTCAAATCCCTCGCCCTTGAGGTTTTGATTGAGCTTTCGAAGGGACAGCTCGATCCACCCGAGGTCGAAGGCGTCGGGTTCCGTTTCCCGAAGGATCTTCAGCATTTCGCGTTCGAGCAGGACGACGCGCCGGAACTGGTCCTGGGAGCTGTTCTTCACCTTGTGCCGGACGAAAGCCGACAGAACGATTCCTTTTTCGATCAGTCCGGCCTCGGCCATGCCGTTCAGCGTGCGAATCACCCGGTCGGATGCCCGGGATGCGGGGGCGGCTCCAGGCGGGTCGCCCGTGTCGTAGAACTCCGAAAGCTCCGCAAGACTGTCGGCGCTCAGCGATTCGCCGGCGGGCACGTTCATGAAGGCGCCGAGCACCGCGAGAAAGCGTCTTTTTTGAGCCTGCGGCAGGTTGAGTCCGGAAATCCTCCGTCGCGCTTCTTCCAGGTTTTTTACGAGGGGTTTTCCCTGGAACACCTGGTTGCGGTTTTCGTTTCGCTCGAGAAACTTCGCGCGCTCCAGCCAGGCGATGGCCGTTCGAACCTTCGTGTCCGCCCCGGCGTCGCCGCTTTCGAAGCTCACCTCGATGGAGTCGTCGCGGAGTATTTCCCCGGCCGTCAGCGCCACATGGCCTTCCGGGTCCTTGCATGCCCTGCGGATGCTGCGCAGAATCTGCACGATGTCGTTCTGTCTGAGGCTCGACAGCGCTTCGAGTTTGAACTGGGTTTCGATGTCGCTGCTATTGTAGAGAAGCACGCACTCGGCGTCGCGAAGATCCCGCCCGGCTCTGCCCGCCTCCTGGAGGTAGCTTTCGAGGGACCCGGGGATGTCGGCGTGAACGACGAGCCGGACGTCCTCCTTGTCGATTCCCATGCCGAAGGCGTTCGTGGCCGCGACGACCCGGATTTCTCCCGAGACGAACGCCTCCTGCACGGCCCGTTTTTCGGCGGGGTTGAGCCCTCCGTGAAAAACCCCCGCGGCGTGCCCGAGGCCCGTGAGATATTCAGCGATGTCTGCGGCCTCCCGGCGCGTCGAGGCATACACGATGGCGCTCCCGGTCAAGTTCTCCGACAGTCGCTCGCTCACTATCCGGTGGATGGTCCCGTACTTCTGAGCCGCTTCGACGACCTGCACCTGGAAACGAAGGTTTTCCCGCTCGACACCCGCCTCGAAGAGGTCGAGTTCCTGCCCGATCTCTTTCCTGAAATAGGCGAGGATCTCTTCCTTCACTTCTTTTTTGGCCGTCGCGGTAAAGCAGGCGACGGGAGGAACCGCCGTCCCCTGCTCCGACGCGAATTCCCGGACGAACCTGCCCGCGTAGAGGTAGTCGGGCCGGAAATCGTGTCCCCACTTGGAGAGGCAGTGGGCCTCGTCGAAAACCCAGGAGCCGATCTCCCGTTGAGCGATGGCTTTTCGGAAGGATGGATTTCGCAGCTGTTCCGGGGCCACGTAGAGGATGGCCACGTCGCCGAGCCGGATGCGCTCGAAGACCTCTCCCCGTTCGGGAGGGGTGAGAAGGCCGTAGAGCGCCGTGGCGTAGGGGGTGCCCGTCTTTGCGGCCAGATTGTCGACCTGGTCTTTCATCAGGGCCTGGAGAGGGGAGATGACGATGGTCAAAAGGCCCCGCCTGTAATACCGCACCAGTGCCGGAAGCTGGTAGCAGATCGATTTTCCGCCTCCCGTCGGAAGAATCGCGAGAAGCGGGAGGCCCTCCATGCCGTGCGCCGCGATCTGCTCCTGAATGCTTGCACCGTCCGCCGCAGCGGGCTTTTCACGGAAGGAGGAAAAGCCGAAGTACTGCCTGAGCCATCCCTTCGGGTCATGGGTCTGCAGGCAGTACGCACAGGACGGACCGCCGCAGGGGACATCCCGCAGCCTGTGCAGCCACGCGGCCGTTTCCGGAAACCGGTGGCGGACCCACGGCGGGAGGATCGAGTTCCCTCCCGCCACGCGGAGCCATGAGAGCAGGTAGGCCAAGGCGGGCCGACTCATGCCCGTGGCGAAGCCTTCCTCCAGGATCGCTTCCAGGGCGGTGTCGCAGACCTGCCCCCGGATGTTTTCGGCCAGGATGCCGCGCGCCTTTTCCGTATCGATCGGCTCCGCGCCGAGTGCGGAAAACACGGAAGCGAGCCCCGAGAGAGGCTCGGGGCCGGATGCTCCCGAAAAGGCGAAACGATAGAACTGGAGCAGGTTCGCGTGTCCCGAGGCGGACAGGGCCTTGAACGCACCCCACTGGTCCCTGAAAACGGACGCGGCGAGCCTTGCGTCCGCCACCGGGTCGTTCAGGGAGTCCTTGACCAGCTTGTAGCCTTTTACCAGCCGATGGTAAGGGTTTTCGGGGAAAGCAAGCGGGGAGAGGAACAACGTATCGACTACCGGCTTTCGAAACAGTCTCAAATCGGGCCGGATGCCTTTCAAAACCGGAAGATCGTGGCCGATGAGGTTGTGGCCGAGAAGGTTCCTCGCTCCTTCGGCGAAGTCGTCGAGTTCGCCGAGAACCCGGTGCGCGTTCATCGGGCCTTTCCGGTCGAAAACCCGGTCACCGAGAACGGCGCCGATGTGATGGATCGCATCTCCCCGCGTCTCCAGGTCCAGAAGGAGGCTGCCGTTCAGCCGGGGCGACTCGGCGTCCGGCCGGGAGACGGCGGGAGGATTGCACTGGAAGTTCTCGTTCACGCTTTTCCTTGAAATGTCCAGCCGGGCAGGGCCGGATTTCGGAGACGTCACCCGCTGACGGAACCGGGGGGAGAAGGACCTGGAACCACCGGCCATTACAATAATACTTGATTTTCCGAGAATGAACACCCGATCTTTGGGGACGGCGCAAATCTCCGGGTAGTCCGATGCCGCCAGTCATGGCCCGGTATCATATGCCCTTGCGGACGACGGGCTGACGGTAGAGTACGGGGATGCCCCCGAGTCCTTTGTTATGAAAAAAAATCAAAAAAGTGCTTGACATTGCGCAACTGCCCGTTATATGAACGTGCCCGACGTCAGGGCAGCAAGGATGTGGCCTGCTTCGTAGCTCAATGGTGAGCATCTGCTTAGGGAGCAGTGGGATGCCGGTTCAACTCCGGTCGTGCCCCTTCGGGGGGTATTGGCCCCTCCGGATTTCTCCCTGACGCCAGCAACTAAACCTGAACCACCGTTTTTTTCATCTCAAAGGATCGAGAACGGAATGAGACCGACTTCGAAAAACATTACACGAAGCTCATACGGCTGCTACCGGCCGGGGTCTTGTTCCCTGTTGCGCGATCCCCTTCCACGGCCATATCGCCGGAATCTGCTTCATTAAGATTCAATTTAACACCCGCTGTTTAAATTCCGGAGCGGAGCAGTAAGGCAAGGGTTCCTTCGGGTCGAAAGTCCCCATTGTTTTACTGTCGGTGCGGAGCCATTGGCCCGCTCCATTACCCTTGCCGTTTTTCTCTCCGCTCATCCACTCCTTCCCAGGGAGAAAGGAGGATGCTTCATGTCGTTTTTCAATTTCAAATCGTCTGCCCCGAAGGCCGTGAACCGGGCAGGGGGGACGGCCTTTGCCGAATCGCCCAGGCTTGAGCTGGCCTCGATTCTGCTCGCCTCCTTCGTTCAGGACCAGTACTACCGAAGCGCGGACGGGAGTATGAACCGGCTGATTGAACTCATCGACGCGATCCCCGACAGGCGGTTTGCCGCCAGGGCAGCGATCTACGCCAGGGCGAATTTCGGGCTTCGCAGCGTCTCGCATGTCGTTGCCGGGGAACTGTTGAGCCGGGTCAAGGGGGAGCAGTGGATGAAGCGTTTTCTGTCGAAGGTAATCCAGCGGCCCGATGATATGACGGAAATCCTCGCCTGCTACCAGGCGAAGTTCGGGCGCAGCCCCGTTCCCAACGCTCTGAAGAAGGGGTTTGCAGAGGCGTTCGCCCGCTTCGACGAATACCAGCTTGCCAAGTACCGGAAGCGGACCGGTGTGGTTTCCCTGGTCGATGTCGTGAACGTTTGCCACCCCAGGCCGACGGAAGGCAACGCGAAGGCGCTCCGCCTGCTCGTTGCCGATGAGCTCCGGTCCGAGGGCACCTGGGAAAGTGCGCTTACCCGCGCGGGGCAGGCGGCGCGGTCCGACGAGGAGAAGGCGGAGCTGAAGCGCGATGCCTGGACTCGCCTCGTAAGGACCCGCAAAATCGGTTACTTCGCCCTCCTCCGAAACCTGAGGAACATCCTGGCGCAGGCTCCGGACCTGGTGGAAGACGCCTGCGCTCTTCTGGTCGACGAGCGGCTCATCCGAAAATCCGGGGTGCTTCCGTTCCGGTTCGCGACGGCCCTGGGAGAAATCGAAAAGCTGAACAGCGACGGGGTGCAGCAGGTCATTGCGGCGCTCAACCGGGCAGCGGATCTCGCCTGTGCCAACGTGCCGGAATTTGAGGGAAGAATGCTGGTTGCGCTCGACTGTTCCGGGAGCATGATGGGGCGGCCGTCCCAGATCGCATCGCTCTTCGCGGCGGTTCTTCTGAAGGCGAATGCCGCAGACCTGTTGCTCTTCGATATGGATGCGCGGTACCGATCGGTCAACCGCGGGGACGGCACGCTTTCCATTGCGGAATCTCTGCGCCTGGCGGATGGCGGGACGAACTTCAAAGCGATCTTCGAACGGGCGAACCGCGCCTACGATCGGATCGTCATCCTCTCGGATATGCAGGGCTGGATGGGAGGCGGAGCGCCCGTGGAAGCCTTTTCGGCCTACCGGAGGCGGTTCAGGGCGGACCCGAAGGTCTATTCCTTCGATCTGGCCGGGTACGGGACACTGCAGTTTCCCGAACGGAACGTCTTCTGCCTGGCGGGGTTTTCGGAGAATGTCTTCGAAATCATGAACCGCCTGGAAACGGACCGCAACGCGCTCGTAACCGCCATTGAAGAAATTGAACTCTAGCCTCTCGAACCGTGTTCAGGCGGATGCCGGGACTGTTCACGGTTCGGGAACACGGATTACTGGGGCAGAGACAACCGAATTTACGAATGAAAGGGCACCCTGAGCCCTAGCTGCGGCAGGCGAGCGCCACAGAAAAGCCTCCGGGCGATTGTCTTTGGAATCGACATCCGATATACTTGTATAGCAACCATGAAGATGAGGAGGAGCTATGCTCGCTATCCGACTTCCCGCCGAGGTCGAAGAGCGTCTGGAGGCCCTGGCGAAAGCGACGGGGCGCACGAAAACCTTCTACGCACGCCAGGCGATCCTCGAGTACCTGGATGACCTTGAGGATATCTATCTGGCAGAGAAAAGGCTGGAGGATCTACGCGCCGGCCGGAGCCGAACCCGCACGCTTGAAGAAGTGATGGAACGCTATGGCATGGAGGATTGAATTCGAGCTTGCCGCAGAGAGAGAACTGGACAAGCTGGACCCTCCCGTCGCACGGCGCATCCTCATGTTCCTGCACGAGCGGGTGGCCCTGCTGGAAAATCCCCGCAGCATCGGAGATGCCCTCAAAGGGCCTCGACTGGGGGAGTTTTGGAAATACAGGGTTGGCGACTGCCGAATCATCTGCAAGATCGAGGACGAGTCGATCACGATATTTGTGGTGCGTATCGGCAACCGCCGTGAGATCTATCGATGAGGAAGACGGAATATCGTGTCAGCGGATTCGTGAAGTTGTGTTCGTGATTCCAATGTGTTCAAAAATTATGAACAAGAGAAAAATTTGAACATCGGAATTTCGGATAGTGCCTCACGATTTCGGCAGTTGCGGCGCTCAGCCGGGCGATGGGACCTATCCGGCTTCCCGCCCGGGACGAAGAACCTCTGAGGCCGGGGCGAAAGCGTCGGGGACGCGGAGATCTTGGGAAAATGGTTCGGGTCGGCGGCGGCACCGCGTACAACGGGCGAACGCTGTTCTTGAAATGGACGTCCAAAATGATAAAAAGGTTTCAGGAAGTCGCTCCGGGTGGTTTTTGATGTTTACCGTATTTGAACGTGTGCGAAACGATATGGATGAATGCGACGGCTGCGCGCATCCGGCTACGAATCAGCCCGTCAGGTTTCAGCTCTGTTGTGAAGGGAGGATCCATCTCCCGGATCTGAACAATCAGGAAGCCGCATGCAGCTTTGCAGCCTCTCAACGATTTTGCGGAAGCACAGGCGGTCGGGAGTCTTCCTGGCCGTTGCAGCAGCAATGCTCTTTGGATCGAGTACTCCGCTTGCGAAGATCCTCCTTGGAAAAGTCGAGCCGATGCTGCTGGCCGGGCTTTTATACCTGGGGTCGGGACTGGGGCTCGGCATCTGGCGAGTGTTTTGGGGACGGCCTCAAAATGGAGTCAATAAAGAGGCATCACTGAAAGCCGCCGATTTGCCGTGGCTCGCGGGCGCTATTCTGGCAGGGGGAGTGGCAGCTCCCGTCCTGCTCATGGTCGGGCTAAAAGCAACGTCGGCATCTTCGGCTTCTCTTCTCCTCAATCTCGAGGGAGTTTTCACCGCGGGGCTCGCCTGGTTTGCGTTCAAGGAAAATTTCGACCGGTGCCTCATGCTTGGCATGGTAGCCATTACTTCAGGATGTGCCGTACTCTCCTGGTCGGGCGAGGAGCCCTTCTTCATCTCGTGGGGATCTCTCGCCATCATCTGCGCCTGTTTTTCGTGGGGGATAGATAACAATCTGACGCGGAAGGTTTCCGAGGGGGACCCGGTCCAAATTGCCGCCGCCAAAGGTCTCATTGCGGGAGTCGTCAACACGGGCGTCGCCCTGGCGAGCAGCGCCGCTCTTCCGAGCCCATTCACGCTGTTTGCCTCTGCCTTCGTGGGACTTCTGGGATATGGCATCAGTCTGGTGCTTTTCGTACTGTCCCTGCGTCATCTGGGCACCGCCAGAACGGGAGCATACTTCTCTCTCGCCCCTTTTGTCGGGGCACTCATTGCGGTCCTGGCTCTGGGCGAGCCGGTCACGCTCAATTTCCTTGCCGGGGCCATTTTTATGGGTTTTGGAGTATGGATGCATCTTACCGAGTGCCACGAACACGAGCACCGGCACGACACTTTCGAGCACGAGCACAGTCATGTGCATGACGCGCACCACCGTCATCACCACGAAGACCTGTCTCCGGATGACAGTGCCCACTCACACCTGCACGCACACTGCGAAGTGCTGCACCGGCATCCACACTATCCGGACATTCACCATCGGCACGGGCACTGAAAGGCGTAACCTGGCCCGGTGGTTTCGAAGATCGATCGCTGGAGCATACCCGGAACTCTTTCCCGCAGTGTGGAATAACCGACTGCCTTTCCCGGCACCGCGTTTCAAACACCCCCGCTCATTTACCTTGCTGCAAGTGTGAGGCTGGCAACCGCAACGTAACGGACCAGCTTGCCGCTGAAGACGAGAAGAGAAAACCGGACGAATCCGACCTCGAGCAATCCGCCGATCAGGCACAGTGGGTCACCGACAATCGGAACCCATGAGAAGAAAAGCGACCAGGAGCCATATTTCGCATAGAACCGCTCCGCTCGCATTCTTTCATGCTCGCCGATGCGCAAAACCCTGGTGATCAGAAAGGCTGAGCCGTAGAGTCCGATCCAGTAGGTCGTGCAGGCTCCGAGGTAGTTGCCGGCGCTGGCTACGGCCACCGAAGAAACCGGGTCTTTGCCGTTCAGGATCATGGTCACGAGCAGCCATTC